>NZ_JXLC01000006.1:0-176273 GCF_001886225.1 Enterococcus silesiacus
ATTTCTCACCAACATCAGAAAGTATAGAGCCCAAAAAAGAAGCTGAGTGTCAATCAACTTCTTTTTTTAGTATCCTCACTATATAAATTCAATCATCATAACATAAAAAAGTGTAGCTAGCAGAAATAAGATATATGCACCTGTAACCATGCGGCTTAAATGTACATTCTTCCATTTATTAGTGTAAGATTTTTGAAAAGTAATGAGTAGCATCAATAGCGTAATGATAGTCACACAAATGCTTCTGAAATTGAAAAATATATTCCAATAAGGAGATAGCGTTGTAATGCGCATTCTAGGTAAAAAGTAATAAACGATTATGGCTAAATTCGTTCCAAAAGTAGAAATATGTTTTGTTTCCTTCATATTTATTCACTCCATTCGTACTAATCGCTACTGTTTTTCTTCGTTCTATTTTAATAATACTGGCTATTCTTTTTCTGGTCAACAGTATATTTTGTTGTTGAAAACGTTCAATACCTTGAGAGTTACTATAGACGATTTTAACGGTAAGAAATCATCAAATCATCGGTTTTAGAGGGATTTTTGCAGGCAAGTAGTAGTCAGCTTCTCATAAAAAAATTTATAAGAATACAGGGTATGAAATCAAAAGTAAAAGCACTTTTGTTTCATACCCTAAGTACCAATAAACGGTGGAATCAGAAGCCACTTCTTTAACGTTTTTTACGGTTGCGTTTTTTCGGCTGTACTAACACCAGTCTAGGTTTATTTATCACTTTGACATAGACTACAAATCCACTAATACAAACAATAAACAACATTACACCAAGCACAAATCCTTCTGGCAGATAAACAAATTCAATTGTATGTTCACCTTGTGTTACTGGAATACTAACAAAGGCCTTTTTAAACGATTTAATCGGGACTTTTTTGCCATCGACATAAGCTTTCCAACCTTTGTCATAAGGAATTGTGGTCAGAAGCACTTGGTCTTTATCTGCCTTCACTGTGCCTGTGGCCTTGCGTCCTTTAGCTGTTAAATCAGCCCCTTTATTCTGGATTGCTTGAACGGATTTTTCAAAGGCTGTTGTATTTAACCCGACAACTTTTGGCTCCATAAAGCTGACGGCAGTTGTGCCATAAAAGCTGACGGTAAAGGTAACGCTAGTGGGCTGATCATAATAACCGATATTGTAATATTGCCCTGTGATATTGATTTGTGATTTTTGGCTAGTCCCATTTACTGACATTGTGGCAGTTGAACTTTCCAATTGTCCAAAATCTGTTGGGAACAGGCTAAGATAAGCTTGGGTATTTGCAGGTACATCGACTGTCCAGGTAATATCCTTTGCCACATTGTTTTGAACTTCTCGATAGGTTACAGAACCAGCATTTTGTTCGATTTTGACATTATTTTTGTTGATGATAGTTGGCTGATAAAACTTAAAGTAATTTTGTTTTTGATCAGCTAGCGCATTGAATAACTCGCTTTGGCTACTCAAATTATCATTGGCAGGCTGTTTGACTTTGTAGATGTCGTTATCTGCTAAAAAGCCTAACGGCAGCGCACTGCTGTTTTCATATAGTGAAAATTTCCCCGCTTTGTCAGTCGGGAAAAAGCCGAATTTCAGCGGATCACTTTCAGAAATATTGTATTTGATCCCAACGAGAGAATCCATCAGCAAGGTATTGTTTGGATAACGAATGTTCAAACCAGTTCCTCTAGCACGAAAGCCCAAGTCATTTAAATAAGAAGATGAATGACGATTCCTGATAGAAGAAAACATACTGACACCACTATAGCCATAATTGATACTATCATTGGAAGAAACTGGATTTAAATTTTCTAACCGATAAAAGGTGTCATTGTCTTTTTTAGTCTTATCGACGAGCTTTTTGATCGATGGATAAGGTTCAGAGTAAAGACTGCGAGAAGCGTAGTTCCAATCGTCTAAAATGCCTTTTAACATTGTATTTGTATTGATGAATGCTTCAGTCGAAACTAGTAATACCAATAGTATGATCAAATAATGCATGGGTATTTTTTTCAATTGATAAAAGACAATTCCAGCCAGATACAGCAGTAAGAATAAAACTGTGATAACAAAGGCTGAAATCGGAATATAGTCATAACTTGTCGCGTTCTTTGTTCCTTCAGCCAAAGCAAAGACTGCAATCAGCATGATCGTGGAACCTGCTAGCAAGCCTAAATCATCTGTTTTGAATTTCTCGAACCCATAACCCGCCAACAGAACAACTAGGAAAGAAAATAAAAAGCTGTAGCGGAACAAGAACATATTTGGCGCATGCATTCCATGCCAAAATAAATTCAGTGGTGTGATATAAAAACTAGCAATCAAAATCAGAAATAGACTACCAAATAGGAGTTTATTTTTCTTCGGAACTTCTCTTGTGACAAAGTAAAAGATACAGAAAATCAAGGGTAACAGTCCCACGTAAATAAAAGGGATCGAACCATATTTCGTTGTATCGTAGACACCAATCATATTTTTCATCACGATATCCCAAAAAGCGGTTGCTTCAGTCTTAAATCGAGTGACTTGGGATAAGGTTTCCCCATTTGCTCGTAAATCAAGGACCGCTGGCAATACTAAGATCATCGAAGCACCACCTGCTAAAAGAGAGGTGATCCCGTAAGGTATGATCCGTTTTTTATAAACTTTCCAATTCGTCAACATGCGGGCGATAAAATATAGGAAAGAGAAGACACCGATCATAAAGCCCATGTAAAAATTTGAGATAAATAATAGCAGATAACTGACAAATAACAGTGTCGGTTTTCGTTCATCCATCAGACGATGAATCCCTAGAATAACCAGAGGTAGATAGGTAAACGCATCTAACCACATGATGATTTCTGAATGTGCGGTCGCAAATGACATCAAAGCATAAGGGACACTCAACATCACGTGTCCCCATTTTGGCATCTTGTAGGTGTTTCTAGCAAACACCCAAAAAGCCAAACCAGCTGAACCGATTTTCAATAAAGTAATCAGATACAGCGCATCAGGAATATTCTGGTTTTTAAAAAAGATAACGAGTGGGGTAAATAGACCGCCAAGATAATACGAAATCAATGAAAGATAATTTAACCCAAGGGACGCGTTCCAAGTATAAAAAATACTTTGTTTACCGTGCAGCACGTTATTGAAGCTAGCATGGAAATTGGAAAATTGTGAAAAGGAATCACTTGCCATCACACTACGGCTACTGCCGGGGTAAATACCTAAACTTAAATAAACAATGACCATCACAAAAAATGGAATGAAAAAACTAGCGGTCATATAAGGCCAGTTTTCTTTAATAAATGCCTGTATTTTTTTCTTCATAATCAACCTCACAACGTAATAAATAGAATATATATAGTTTAGCATATCCTTTGAAAAATTGATTGTTAGAAAGAAAAAATTAAAGAAAAGCGAAAGTTTTATTGAGGGATAAATTGGAAAAATAGTGTAACTAAATGTTTTGCTATTTTAGTATATAAATTATTAAAATCCGAGTATAATAAAATAATACTACTATCAATATAGAAAGTCAGGGATATTCATGTGTACAGGCATTCATTTGAACTCAATTGAAGGAAATCATTATCTGGGGAGAACCCAGGAATACAATGTCAATTTTGATTATATTGGCGTGCAGAGTCCTAGAAAGATCGAGATTACGGAAAGTCCTGAAAAATGGCAGACTATTTATTCAGTATTAGGAGTAGGAATCAAAGAAAATCAACAGAGTGCCGCTCAAGGCGTAGTTGATGGTGTCAATGAACATGGACTTGGAGGAATCACGCAATATTTTGCGGAGTTTAATCAATATTCATCAATTGAAGAAATAAAAAAAGCTGGGAAATTACCGCTGTTAGCAGAGCAATTTGTCTTTTGGGTATTAGCCAATTGTACGGATACAAAAGACATTGAAAAGAAAATTCTAGATGTAGCGATTGCAGATCTTTCGACAACCGGTAAGGCACCTGGGTTGCCCCAACATTTTATGTTCACAGATGCTGCTGGCCGCACAATCGTTGTTGAGCCATCAAAAAAACTAGGATTTGCGGTATATGAAAATCCAGTTGGTGTAATGACTAACAGTCCTAAGTTTGATTGGCATCTGACAAATTTAGAAAACTACACAGAATTATCTGATGTCAATGCAAAAGATGCGCTATTCCAAGAAAAAAATGTTCTTTCTGCTGGAAAAGGCTCAGGCTTACATGGTATTCCTGGGGATTATACTGCAACTGCACGCTTTGTTCGAGCAGCTTATTTGTTGAAATTTAGTGATCCAGTTCGCTCGAAAGATATAATTAATAAAGCCTTTCATATTTTATCCACATCAGATATCGTAAAAGGCGTAATCAAATTAGATGCACCTCAAGAGATGGATCGACAATATACGCAGTATATGTCTGTTTACGATTTAGATAAAAAACAATTGTACATTAAGATGTATGAAAATTTCACGATTCAAACAATCAATTTTGATGAAAAGATAGCAAATGCTGATCAAATCAAAATGTATGAGCTGGTAAAAACGCCGCAGTATGAGGCTTTAAATTAAAAGCAATGTAAAAAATACCAAGATTCGTTGAGAACATTACTCACGAATCTTGGTATTTTTTACAGCCATTGTTCGATTTTATTATAACTTTGACCAACATCGTTCAATGAATGAGTATCTGATCCATAAACAAGAGGAATGCCAAATTCAACTGCTTTTTTAGTTATCCACACCTGTGGATAACTCTGTTGATAACCTTGTTTATAAAATCCAGCTGTGTTTAAATCTAAGCTGTATTTTTCTTGTTGCACACTTGTTAAAAGGGTGTGGACAAGTGCATGGTTTTCAGAAGAATATTTTGTTGCATCATCAAAGAATTGCTCAAATTTTTGGCACAAAGATATATGGCCTAAACGTGTGGGTTTCCATGGGCCTAAATCTGCTTCTAAAGAGGCTAAAACCTTTTGGTAGTAACATTTTTGAGCTTTTTCAACGCTACCTAAATAGTCAACGACACCAGTCTTATATTCTTCAAAAGAATAGTCGATTCCACGCAATCCGCCATCTCCCTCAAGAAAGTGTACGGATAAAATCCCATCGTCCGTTTGTGGTCCGTATTCAACTAAAAAATCACGAGTCCAGCTTTCAAATTCCGAAAAATAATCTAATTCAAAGCCAATGTGAATAATAATGTCAGAAGCATACTTTTTTCGTAGCTCATTCATCCTTCTGAAATAGTTATCCACATCGTTCAAAGCCATCGAGGCAGTTGTCCACACTTCAGAATCTCCTGCAGCAAATTTTTCTATACCTGTGGGTAACGGTGCATGCTCTGTGATGCTATATTCTTTAAAGCCGAGACGGATTGCACGCTGGATCAGTAGTTCAGTATCTTCGACTTTTCCATGTGGACAAAATTCTGTGTGGGTGTGACCATCACGTTTCATGAGAAAACCTCCTTTTGTTGTGTATAAGTTTTGTATTTGTTTATAAACAGTGTAGCAAAAGGAATTTTTCTTGTATATTTTTATTTTCGTACACCGACGGACAACTCTTTTTTTAAGGTAAAACATCGATGTTTGAGTTGAACGTTTTTGGTATAATAAATCAATAGGCAAACATTGATTTATAGGTATTCTACAAACTATAGAGCCTTTTATATTCCCCACTCTACAGATCCGAGGTAGCTTAGGAACTGCTCTCATTTTATAGTGAAATTAGAAAGGAGCTTAATGAATGGAGCTAAGAACTCAATTGAAAAAATATCGAATGAAGAACGAATGGACTCAAAAAGAATTAGCAGAAAAAGTCAATGTTTCAGATAAAACAATTTCTAGCTGGGAAACAGGACGCACATATCCTGATGTTGCAATGCTGATTACGCTTAGTGAATTATTTGGCATTACTTTAGATGAATTTATGAGAGGGGATGCTAAAATGATAAAAAGGATTGATACTGACTTAAAATTAAAAAAAGTCTATAGATATGCGTTAATTGTGACTATCACTATTTTTTTGGGAGGAGTCATTTTTTTGAACACATATCAATATAAAAATCAGTGGGTAGATAGATTTAATCCTTTTATGGAAATGAAAATAGGTTATGCTACATTGCCGACCAAAGTTACTTATAATGGCGGAAAAGAGTATGAAAAGAGTAGCAAGGAACTGCAAATTCCAGATCCTTATCAAGATATTTGGGTGACTGACGATCCTTTTGGGGAAGGGACGAGATTGGATTTTAAGGGAGGACAATCTCCAGAGGGAAAAAATTATGCTTTGGTACAACATAAAGGAATATACGTACGGCGCATGTCGTTTGTTTCTTGGGATTCAATTCCAGGAATGTACAGAGACATCATGCAAAGAGAATATGAAGAGGTTCCGAATATGGAGGATGAGCCGATTCACCATTAATAGCATAAAATAAATGACCAATCAAATGACCTAGCTAGTCAGTTGATTGGTCATTTACGTATTATCACTTATTTCCGATACTGTCCATCACCATAAACAATATATTTTGTAGAAGTCAGTTCCGCTAAGCCCATCGGACCTCTTGCATGTAACTTCTGTGTACTGATGCCAATCTCAGCACCAAAGCCAAACGCAAATCCATCCGTAAATCGTGTGGAAGCATTAGCATAAACTGCTGCTGCATCAACTTGCTGTAAAAATTGTTGTGTAGCAAAGTAATTATCACTAATGATACTTTCAGAATGTTTCGTATTGTAGCGATTGATATGCTGAATCGCTTCTTCTAAAGAGTCTACAACTTTAATGGCTAAAATGAAGTCATTGAATTCCGTTTCCCAATCTTCTTCAGTGGCTGGGATCGATTGTTCAAAAATAGCTAGCGCCCGTTCATCAGCTCGTAATTCTACATTGTATTCATTCAACGCTTTTTCGATTACAGGTAGAAAATCCGCCGCCACCTCTTGATGGATCAATAATGTTTCTGCTGAGTTACAAACAGAAGGACGTTGGCATTTTGCATTGACGATGATATTGGTTGCCATCTCTAATTGGGCGTCCTTATCGATATAAACATGACAATTGCCAGTTCCTGTTTCGATGACTGGAACAGTTGCTGTTGTTAAGACTGTTTTGATCAAATTAGCACCACCACGAGGAATCAACACATCTAAATAATCATTTAATTTCATCAATTTTTGTGCCGTTTCCCGAGAAGTATCATCGACAAACTGAATCGCAAAAGGAGAAGCGCCTTTTTGTTTTAACGCTTGTTGTAAAACAGTTACTAAGACTTGATTTGAGTGAAATGCTTCTTTTCCGCCACGTAAAATTACGGCATTTCCGGTTTTAAAACAAAGGCTGGCTGCATCTGTTGTCACATTTGGACGAGATTCATAGATGATGCCGATGACACCTAATGGCACACGTTGTTTACCGATCATCAAGCCATCTTCATTTTTCCACATTTTATCGACTTCACCGATTGGATCAGGCAAGGTTGCAACTTGGCGAATGCCATCAGCCATGTCTTTGATCCGTTCGTCTGTTAAACGTAAGCGATCTAGCATTGTTTCGGTAATACCGTTTTCTTTAGCTGTCGCTAAATCTTTTTGATTTTCTAGTAAGATTTTAGCAGTATTTTTTTCTAGTTCTGCTGCCATATGTACTAATAAGTCGTTTTTAGTTTTTGTATCCATTAAACCTAGTTGATAGGCTGTTTCTTTGGCTTGTTTGCCTAGTTGTGTTAAATCAGTCATGAAGTGTGCCTCCTTTTTTTAATTGAATAAATAGTGTCCCGATCTTTTCGCCAGCTAAAATATCAAAAATGATTTTTGGTTGCTGCCCATTTGCTAAAATCATCGCACCGTTATGCTCTAACACACGTTCTGCGGCTTTTAATTTACTGTACATGCCACCAGTACCAAAACGACTGCCTTTGCCTCCAGCTAATTGTAAAAGCTCTTCGTTGATTTCATTGATTTCAGAGAAAAGCGTGGCATCTTTATTGGTATTCGGATTATCAGAGAAAAAACCGTCGATATCAGATAACATGATCAGTGCATCTGCTTGGATCAGTTGAGCGACGATCGCAGATAATTGATCATTGTCACCGAATTTCGTTAGATGATCTAATTCATCGATTGCTACAGTATCATTTTCATTGATGACAGGAATGATGCCCATTTGCAATAATTGCTCTATGGTATTTGTTACATTTTTGCGGCTTTCAGGATATTCGATCACGTCTCGTGTCAATAACAGTTGGGCGATTTGCTGGCTGTAAGTCAAAAAGCGCTGGTTGTAAATGTTCATCAACTCCGCTTGCCCAACCGCAGCAACTGCTTGTTGTTCTGGAATGGTTGGGGGGCGTTTATCCATGGTTAACTTATTTAAGCCAACACCGATTGCACCAGATGAGACTAAGATGATCTCTTTGTCTTGGTTACGTAAATCGGATAAGGTAAAGGCTAATTGATCGATGGCACTTAAATTGATATTTCCATTGGGGTAAATCAAGGTACTTGTCCCAACTTTGATGACGATTCGTTTGGCTTCTTTTAATTGTTTTCGCATGGTTGACCTCACTTATTTCCTAACTTTTCCAGAGTATTTTAGATAAGACTATTATCTAGTCTTTTCACTTTATTTGCAAGAAAGCTTGGACAAAAATTTTGCTTTTGTCCAAGCTTAGATTTTATTCTTCTATTTTACAGTTTTATGCGTTATTTGTCTCTAGATCGTGCACAAATAATCCACTTAATAATTTAGGTTCAAACCAAGTTGATTTTGGCGGCATGATTTTACCTGCATCCGCAACGTTCAGTAAATCATCCATCGTTGTCGGATAAATCGCAAAAGCCGCTGACCATTGTCCGCTATCTACTAGTTGTTCTAATTCTTTCATTCCACGAATACCGCCGACGAAATCAATCCGTTTATCTGTACGGACATCTTGAATATCGAAAATAGCTGCGAATACATGATTCTGGAGTAAAGAAACATCTAAACCAGCAACAGGATCATCAGATAGAATTGCCTCTTTAGCAGTTAGTGCGTACCACTGACCTGCCAAATACATACCAAATGTTTTTGGTTGAGCCGGTTTTCCTGCCTCAGTTTTTGCCACAGTGAAACTCTTTTCCAACTGTTCGAAGAAATCAGCTTCGATGGGAACATTCACCACACGATTATAATCTAAAATTTCCAATTCTTCTTTAGGAAAAATCACAGATAAAAAGTAGTTGAATTCTGCTGAATCAGTGGCTTCAGGATGAGCATCCTTTTTCTTTTGCCCCACTTTGACCGCTGATTCCGTCCGATGATGGCCATCTGCAATATATAAAGCCGCAACCTCTTGTGCAAAAGTCGTAACGAGTTGTTCGATCACTTCTGGTTTATCTACAAGCCAAACACGGTGAGTAACTTCATGAAAACTTGTGAAATCATAGACGGGATCATGGGATTTTTTCCAGTCGTCCGTTAACGTTTGGATCTGTTCATTTTTACGGTAGGTCAGAAAAATTGGGCTAGTATTCGCGTCACACGCTTCAATATGGCGAATGCGATCGACTTCTTTTTCTGGTCGGGTAAATTCATGTTTTTTGATCTTACCTTCTGTGTAATCAGTGATTGACGTACAAGTTACAAGACCTGTTTGAGCGCGGCCGTTCATTGTTAATTCGTAAAGGTATAAACGCGGTTGGTCATCTTGGATCAGCCATTGTTTTTGTAAAAATGCTTGTAAATTATTTGCCGCTTTTTCGTAAACTTGATCATCATAAGGCGAAAGTGTTTCAGGTAAATCGATCTCAGATTTGTCGATATGCAGGTAAGAATAAGGATTATTTTCACCTAGTTCGCGGGCTTCATCGGAATTTAAAACGTCATAAGGTAATGTAGCGATTTTTTCGCTGAACTCTGCAGCGGGGCGAATGCTTTTAAAGGGATGGATCGTAACCATTAATAACTCACCGCCTCGGTATTTTTGATGGTCCGAACTCGGATGATGTTTTCGGCTGCTTGGATTTTCTCAGCTGCGGCATTGATTTTTGCTTCGTCTGTTTCAGAAATATCGACAATCGTATAGGCGAAATCATCACGGCTGCGGTTGATCATCGTGTCGATGTTGATATCTAGATTCGCAATACCAGTTGAGATTTGACCTAACATATTAGGAACATTTCTGTGTATAATCGTGAAACGGAATGGTGAATTAAAGGCCATTTCAACTGTCGGAAAATTGACAGAGCGCTTGATATTGCCAGTTTCCAGGAATTTTTTTAGTGTACGAGCCGCCATTTTTGCACAATTGATCTCTGCTTCCTCTGTTGATGCACCTAAGTGAGGAAGAACAAGGATTTTTTCGTTGTGTAAAAGACGTTCATCGGCAAAGTCTGTTACAAAATTACTGATTTCTTCTTGTGCTAAGGCTTCAATCACGGCGTCTGTTTCGACCAATTCACCACGGGCAAAGTTAAGTAAAACTGCATTCTTTTTCATTTGTGCCAGTTGTTCTTTACCAATCAAGTGATGGGTATTTTCAGATAAAGGAACGTGAACGGTAATAAAGTCACAGGTTTTCAAGACTTCGTCCATACTTTGCGCTCGTTTGACACGACGAGAAATACTCCAAGCGGTATCAACAGACACAAATGGATCAAAACCTGTCACTTCCATGCCCAAACGGTAGGCGTCGTTTGCAACCATTGCACCAATTGCGCCCAGACCAATTACACCGAGTTTTTTACCTTCTAATTCAGTACCAGCAAATTGTTTTTTCTGCGCTTCGGCTTGTTCTTCGGTATCCGTACCAGTTAGTGTTTGTACCCAGTTTGAGCCTTTTAAAATAGGACGAACAGATAGTAACAAGCAAGCAATGACTAGCTCTTTTACAGCATTAGCGTTGGCACCAGGTGTGTTAAAAACAACGATACCATCTTCGGTACATTGTTTGACCGGAACATTATTCGTTCCAGCGCCAGCACGAGCGACTGCTAAAACAGAAGCAGGAAAGTCATACTCATGGAGTTTTTCACTGCGTAAGATGATACCGGCAGGTGTCTCAGTTTTATTGATCGTAAAATTTTCTTCGTTAAAACGAGCTAAACCAACTGGGGCGATCGCATTGAATGTTTTAATATCATACATCTATTTTGTTCCTCCATTTTCTGCTTCAAATTTTTTCATCAAATCAACTAAAGCTGCAACACCAGCTTTTGGGAATGCGTTGTACAAACTTGCACGCATCCCTCCTACAGAACGGTGTCCTTTTAAGTTCTCAAAGCCTGCTGCTAAAGCCTCTTGATTGAACTTTTTATCTAGTTCGTCATTTCCAGTAATAAAAGGAATATTGTTGATTGAACGGTCTTTTGGATTGACTGGTGAAGAAAATAGGGCAGATGAGTCGATCTCATCATATAAAATCATTGCTTTTTCTTTGTTTTGTTTTTCCATTTGACTGACGCCGCCTTGTTCTTTGATCCATTCAAAGACAAGTTTTGCCATATAAATGCCGTAAGTTGGCGGTGTGTTGTACATTGAGCCATTTTTTGCATGAATATCATAATCTAGCATCGCGCTAAGAACATCCGCTTGCCCAATCAAATCCTCACGAACGATCACAACCGTGAGTCCTGCTGGCCCGATATTTTTTTGTGCGCCTGCATAAATTAGCCCAAAATCAGCAACGTTATAGTCGATCGATAGAATATTTGAAGACATATCAGCAACGATCGGTACGTCACCTGTGTCAGGTAGATCATAGATCGTTGTCCCTTCTATCGTATTATTGGTTGTAATATGGACATATGCTGCATCTTGAGGGATATCTTCTTTATTAATTTCGGGAATATATGTGAAATTCTTGTCTTCGCTTGAAGCGATCACTTCAACATCGACCGTGCCAAGTTTTTTTGCTTCACTAATTGCTTTTTTCGCCCAAGAGCCAGTGTTGACGTATAGGGCTTTTTTATTTTGTGCTAAGTTCAAAGGAACCATCGTAAATTGCATACTAGCGCCACCTTGCAAAAAGAGCACTTTATAATTATCAGGAATAGTCATTAATTCTCTGAGTAAGGTTTCGGCATTTTTAATGATCGATTCAAAAAGGGAGGACCGGTGACTCAACTCCATCACGGACATGCCGCTGTTTTCGTAATTCACCAATTCGGATTGTGCTTTTTCCAAGACACTTTTAGGTAAAACGGCGGGACCAGCTGAAAAATTGTAAACAGTTTTCATACATCTATCTCTCCTTTGATATGATCATTCATCCACTATTTGTATAGTAAATGTGAAAACCATTATAACAGAAAGCTTAAATTAAAAAAAGATTAAAAGTAAGTTTCGTAATTATTTTCACAGAGTTTTTCATCTTTGAGTGCTTGAAGCAAACATGTTTACAAATCGGTAAACATGTTCATATCTAGCTGAAAGCGCTTCTTATTGGCGTTTTTTTCTACTATAATACGTCATGAAGAGACATCGGCCGAATCGTTCTTCTACTGTAGATTTTGAAGTGTGTAACTCATTAATAATTCAAATTGGATTAGAACCGTACCAAAAAATAGTTGAGGATAAAAATCTTGATGGGAGCTTGGAGAGTAGGTATTTGTACTGATAGAAAGTGTAGAAAGTTTACTGATGGCTGACTGATCATTGCCAACAAAACAGATACTTTCCAACTCATTTGTCTGAGCGATTTCTGCTAGTTCAAACATCCGACCAGTATTACCCGAATTACTGATGAAAATCAGCAACACATCATCCTTATGACTTTCTCGTAAAAATTCTAAATGACTATTAGAAGTGGCTCTAAATCCATAAAGATTCAGGTATTCAGAAAAGTAGTTCGCTAAATTTTGTGAAAATCCAGAACCTAAGATCATGATGTTTTTATCCTGATATTTTTTTAAAAGTGTCAAAAAATTATCGCCGTAAGCTTTGATCACATCATGTTTTTCCAGATGTTCTTGGTTGAGATTGAATTCACTGATGTAAAAGACGAGCTCACTATAGCCTGTGAAATTCATTTTTTTCGCCATATTGATGATCGTTGCGGTTGAAACAAAGCTTTTTTTAGCAATTTCACGGACACCTAAGTTCTTCAATTCCTGACGATGGTCGGTCATATACCGTAAAATTTGGATTTCTGTTTTATTCAATTGGTATTTTTCAGCAAGACTATCGATATTCATTTGGACCACCCTTAAAATCAAATTAGTTAGGAGTATTATAACATGACAGAACAAGAATATATCAATGATCCCTGGGCAAGAGTAAAAACTAGAAATAACCTGAACGGCGACGAGGTAGTCTCTGCTTTACAAAAATCGATTCGCCGTGGTAATGAACGTGCGGCATGTGATTTTGCTTATGAAATGTATATCACATCTCCACAGTTTGAAGAAAAATTATGGCGCAGATTATTGGCGATTTCGGTAGAAGATATCGGGATGGGCAACGATAACGCCGCGATCATGGTCAATAATTTAAATCAAATGCGCAAAGAGTTTCAGTATAATGAATCCGATCGTGCGATGTTCTTTTTCCATGCGATTCGATACTTATGTAACTCTGAAAAAGACCGCTCATCTGATCTACTAAAAAATATCGTGATCAAAAGTTTTGCGATGGGACATGTACCTGAGATTCCGGATATCGCTTTAGATAAACACACAACACGAGGCAAAGAGATGGGTCGCGATTCAAAGCATTTCTTAAATGAAGCGAGCATTGTGATTCCGCAGGCAGAAGTAACCAATAACTATAAAGAAGAATACGCACAAATCATTGACCGCTATGACCCGAATGAAGTCGTTGAGTCGGCTTTTGAATTTAATTCTTGGCAAGTTTAAGGAGGAGCTTCTGATGAATAAATCAGCGAGTGCTAAAGGATCTGTTGTAAATCGATTAAATGATATTTTAAGCCCGTTTGCAAATAAAATTGGCAATCAGCGCCATCTTAAAGCTGTTTCCACTGGCATGATGTTTGGTTTGCCGTTTATTGTGATTGGTTCTTTCTTCTTGATATTTGCTAATCCGCCTATCAATATAGACCAGTATGATCCAGTGAAGGCTGGGGTGTTTATGAAATTTTTGGCTACGTGGAAAGAATTCGCTGTGGCCAATTATGATGTGATTACAGCACCGTATAATTTGACGATGGGGATCATTGGCTTGATCAGTGTCTTTGGGATTGCATATTCATTATCGAATGAATATAAACTGAACGCTTCTATGAATGGTATGGTCAGCATGGTGACGTATTTACTTGTGTGTACGCCTGTTAAGGATGGTACGATTTCTCTCGCTTATTTAGGAACAAATGGGTTGTTTGTGGCAATTATCTTAGGACTCTTGGTTGTAGAAGTCAGTCGTTTTTTTGAAGTGAAAAATATTAAGATTTCGCTGCCTGATACAGTGCCGCCGATGGTTGTGACGTTTATCAATACGTTGATTCCTTTGTTGACGAATATTGTTTTATTTTATGGCTTGAACTTGGTATTTTTAGGTTTGATCGATCAATCGTTCCCTGATGCGGTCATGTCTGTTTTGACTCCTGCTGTCAATATTGCAGGGAGTTTAGGCGGTTTGTTGTTGATCGTGACATTGGGAAATGTTCTTTGGTTATTTGGGATCAATGGCTCCTCAATTATTTTTCCAATCGTCTTTACGCTTGGTGTAGCTCAAACAGGACTGAACGCAGAACAGGCGGCCAATGGTGAAGCGATGACACATTTGATGAACTTACAGATGTTTCGGATTTCTGTTTTAGGCGGTGCGGGGAATACCTTAGGTTTAGTTATTTTAATGATGTTTAGTAAAGTACCACAGTATCGTACGATCGGTAAGTTGTCATTTGTTCCGGGTATTTGTTCTATTAATGAACCAGTTATTTTTGGTTTGCCGATCGTCTTTAATCCGATTTTAGGGATTCCGTTTTTGATCATGCCGATTGTTTCGCTGTTTCTCACTTATTTTGCTCAAAAGATCGGCTTGATTTCACTAGGGTTTATCGTTGATCCATCCTTCACACCGTTTTTTGCTCAAGCGTATTTAGCTACGATGGATTGGCGTAATATTGTTTTCTACATTTTCTTAGTGATTTTGAGTATCTTTGTTTATTATCCGTTCTTTAAAGTTTTTGAGAAAAATCAAACGAAATTAGTGGATGAAGCGTTGTAGAAGTTTGAAATATACTCTAATAAAGCTGTCGATTGCATAGTTTATGTGATCGGCTTTTTTAGTTGGGTGATTGATTTCACTTTTCTTATGAACGTGGTAGACTACCAACATAAGAAACTGTTTTAAAGGAGGCCAGCTAATGTCTAAACTAAAAGAATTAGCCCGCAATTGCTTACAAGTTGCGCCGTTTATTTTATCCAATACGGTTACTTTTATTCCCTATTTTTTATTTTTGAGTTTAAGTGATGGCACAACGCTGGAACGGATTTTACCTTTTGTCCTTTTTTATACGTTTCGGATGACAGGGATATTTTTGTTAAAAAGTTTCAAACTAGCGTTGACGAGCTTTAATGTGTTGATCATTTCGATTTTGCTCGGAGGTGTGGGTTGTTTGGTTGGCGTGTTAGGTCAATTCTATTTTCCTGCCTATCTTTTTTCAGCTATTTTCCTTGGACTTAGTGCATCATGGTTACCTGCAGCTAATACTACTGTCAATTATCATGAGAAACGGCAAGGGTATTCTGCTTTGACGGGTAGAAAATATTTTTTTATTTTACTGATATTCGGGGGCTTGATCGCATCGCTGATGTTGGTAAACGAATGGAGGCTTCCTTTAGTTTTAGGAGAATATACTTTGCTATATATAGCGGCCTACCATACAGTCACTCATTATCCTGACTATGAAATTGATTTCAATGAAGTCAATCAACAAGTGATATCAGTCAAAGAGTTCTTTTTGTTTTTAATATTCTTTGTTCTGTTGTTATTTATCCGTTCAGCTCGATTGTTATTTGATCCGCAACTTCTGGATGTTGGGATTATCGGTTTTTCTATCTTGTTTTTAATAGCAGGCTGGTATTTGAACAGTCAAAGGAAAAGTTGGAAACTCCCTTTATGGTTGAATTTATTAACATTTGCTACTGGCATGTGTATGAATTTTCTACTGCTTTTTGGGACGTTTTATGTTTCGTTACGTTTAGGAATAGATCGTCTGACTACTAATTTATATGTTCCTTATATTTTGGGAATCATTGGGTCAGCGGTTGTTATTAAATTTTTATACGGCTTATTTCCTAAAGTGGATCCTAAAATCGTTCATCTGGGCGGTTTTATCCTGTCACTATTCTTGTTATTATTTCGACCGCTTTTTCCAGTGGGCATCTTTTTGCTCAGCTGTTTCATAAGCGCTACAGGTAATTTCTTGAATCAGCAGTATTATCAAGAAGAGACTTTACCTCAAGACCAACGAATCATTACGAAATATAGCACTCAAACCAAAGGCAGCGTGACCCATCAGTTGTTATTGATGAGTGTTTTATGGTTGTTAGCGAAACAAGCACAGTTACCTGTGAAAACAGTTTTACAGATCACGGCACATCGAACGCATAATCCAGCCGCCCTTCAGTTAGTAGAGTATGTTCATGTAATTAGTATCGTTGGGTTGATGTTATTTTTTTCTTTTATACTTTACAAAGTAGTAAAACATGAACAAAATGAGTCCAAATGATGTGTAAACATTAAAAAAACACGAGAGAATATTAAAGATACTGTAAAAGTAAACTGGGGATCAGCGTAATATGTTAAAATAGAAATAGTTTACAAGTAGAGGAGATTTTTGATGAAACAACGAGGATTTGAAATTATTACGGATTATAAAGACCAAGGTATCGCACTTCCTGAGCGTGCGACTAAAGGGGCTGCAGGTTACGACTTTGAAGCTGCTGAAACGGTCGTTGTTCCAAGCATTTGGCAATTACAAGCACAAGGCATCGCGCCAAAACCAGTTTTGGTAAAAACAGGAATCAAAGCGTACATGGCTGAAAATGAGTATTTAGAATTAGTGAGTCGTTCATCAAATCCTTTGAAACGTTTTTTAATGTTAGCAAACGGCGTTGGTGTGATTGATCGCGATTATTATAATAACGAAGGCAATGAAGGACATATCATGTTTCAATTTTTGAATTTCGGTTATGAAGAGATGGTCATCGAAAAAGGCGAACGAATCGGACAAGGGATTTTTAAACCGTTTCTTTTAGCGGATGTTGATGACGTAGAAACCGAACGTACAGGCGGATTTGGCTCTTCAGGTAAAAACTAGGATAAAACCATTGGAAAACTGCGTATTTTATAGTGGGAAGTCTTAGTCTAAGAGGCCTAAACTATGGTAAAATAAAGAATACATCAAAACGAGGGGATAGCATATGGCAAAAAAAGCAAAAGTTCAATTTGAGTGTCAAACGTGCGGGTATATCTCCCCTAAATATTTAGGACGCTGCCCCAATTGTGGGCAGTGGAACACAATGACAGAAGAAATCATTCAAGATACGACAGATCGTCGTGCTAGAGTTAGTTTAACAGGTAAAAAGACTCAGCCGCAGCGTTTAGCGGAAGTTGTTCCTAAGAAAGAACCACGAGTGAAAACGAAGCTAGTAGAGCTGAATCGTGTATTAGGCGGTGGTGTAGTTCCTGGGTCGCTTGTTTTGATCGGTGGGGATCCTGGGATCGGTAAATCAACACTGCTGTTACAAGTGTCACAGCAACTTGCTGAAATCGGCGGCAAAGTGTTATATGTTTCTGGAGAAGAAAGCGCTGAGCAAATTAAAATGCGTGCCGAGCGTTTAAGTTCGATTGATACGGAATTTTATTTGTACGCTGAAACGGATATGAATGAAATAAGTCGTGCAATCGAAAAGTTGGAACCAGATTATGTAATCATCGATTCCATTCAAACGATGACGCAACCAGACGTAACTAGTGTGGCTGGTAGTGTCAGTCAAGTACGGGAGACAACAGCCGAACTATTGAAAATCGCTAAAACAAATGGAATTGCAATTTTTATTGTAGGGCATGTGACCAAAGAAGGCTCGATTGCAGGGCCTCGTATGCTTGAGCATATGGTGGATACTGTATTGTATTTTGAAGGCGATAAGCATCATACATTCAGAATTTTGAGAGCGGTAAAAAATCGTTTCGGTTCCACCAATGAGATCGGGATTTTTGAAATGCGGGAGCATGGGCTAGAAGAAGTGATGAATCCTTCTCAAGTATTTTTAGAAGAGCGCTTGGCTGATGCTACAGGTTCAGCAATTGTGGTCGCAATGGAAGGAACACGTCCGATTTTAGTTGAAGTACAGGCGTTAATTACACCGACGATGTTTGGTAACGCTAAACGCACGACGACTGGACTAGATTTCAATAGAGTTTCCTTGATCATGGCAGTCTTAGAAAAACGTGCAGGTTTGTTGTTACAAAATCAAGATGCGTACCTAAAAGCCGCAGGTGGTGTGAAAATTAATGAACCAGCCATCGACTTAGCCGTGGCAGTCAGTATTGCTTCTAGTTATAAAGAAAACGGTACAAAGCCGACAGAATGTTTTATTGGTGAAATTGGTTTGACTGGTGAGATTCGCCGTGTGAATAGTATTGAGCAACGAGTGCGTGAAGCGCAAAAGCTGGGATTTACTAAGATTTATTTACCAAAGAACAATTTAGGCGGCTGGACACCGCCAGAAGGTATCGAGATTGTCGGTGTTGCGACGATTGGCGAAACGTTAAGAAAAGTATTCAAGTAGAAAGGGTCTAGAGGCTGTAGCAAATGTGTAATCAGCCTCTCCTCTTTTTCTTTAAATTAAGTATGATTATATTGGAGGATGAATCTATGCAAAAACGTGTCATCACACTGCTGATGATCGTCGCTGGCGCAAGTTTAGGTATCTCATTGTTACCGTTGGCTTGGGACATGGCGAAACAGGCAGATAATACATGGCTGAACAATAACTTTACTAACAGTTTGATTGGTGCACTTATTTTCTTTATTTTATCGTTAGGGTTAGCGAAGTATATTGTTTCAGGCGTGAAAAAAGTAGAAGCAGCATTAAATGAAATGAGTTTAACCTACCTATTATTCGGGAGTATTGGTGCCATTCTTGGCTTGGTCATTGGTGTTATTATTTCGATTCCAATGTATAACTTGAATATCCCGTTTGTTAATAGTGTTTTACCGATTCTAGTTATGATCATTTTTGGCTACCTTGGGTTTCGTATGGGGACGACTCGAATTGATGAGTGGCGTAAAATTTTTACTCCTAAGCAAAAGAAAGCACAAGTTGAAACAGAAGGTGAAGTTCTTGATCGCAGAATAGAAGATCATTTCCATAAATACAAAATTTTGGATACGAGTGTGATCATCGATGGTAGAATCTATGATATTGCTAAGACTGGCTTTTTAGAAGGCGTTATTTTGATTCCTAATTTTGTCTTGTATGAGCTACAATATATTGCAGATTCAGGCGATAGTCTAAAACGTGTTCGTGGACGTCGTGGTTTAGATATTTTAAATGCATTACAAAAAGAAGATGGTATTTCGGTTGAAATGTATGAAGGTGACTTTGAAGATATTTCAGAAGTAGATAGTAAACTAATCAAATTAGCCAAACTGTTAGATGGTGTGGTTGTAACAAATGATTATAACTTAAATAAAGTCTCTGAATTTCAGAATGTTCCAGTATTGAATATCAATGCGTTAGCAAATGCTGTAAAACCTGTTGTGATTCCAGGTGAAACAATGAATGTAATGGTTGTAAAAGCTGGAACAGAACGTCAGCAAGGTGTGGCTTACCTAGATGACGGCACAATGGTTGTAGTCGAAGATGGACAGCATTATATGAGCGAACATATCCAGGTAGTTGTAACAAGCGCGCTACAAACGGCAGCTGGTCGAATGATTTTTGCTAAACCAGCTCACTCAGGTCGTGGGATCGACGACAGTAAAGAAGAACATAGAGCCAATGAGAAAAGCTGAAAATAGAAATAAAGCGCTGGATTATGAGGTCATTTTATTAGCGGCAGGTCAAGGGACGAGAATGGGAGCCAGTCGCAATAAAATTTTATTGCACTTGATCGGTAAACCAGTTATTTCTTATTCATTAAACACCTTTTTTAATGATCCCGCCTGCAAACACATTATTTTGGTCACACAAGAAGATGAACAAGAGTTGCTAGCAACAATGGTCAAGAAAGAAACAAAGAAAAAAAGGTGTCCAGTAACAATTGTATCAGGTGGTAGTGAACGTCAATATAGCGTCTATAACGGGTTAAACGCGTTAATCGATCCAGAAAATATCGTCATGGTTCATGATGGCGCAAGGCCTTTTGTCAACTTAGCCCAATTGAAAGCTCTGCATCGGAAAGTACAAGAAACGAGAGCCGCTATTCTAGGTGTTCCAGTTAAAGATACGATCAAGCGTGTCTTTAATGGAATCGTTCAAGAGACCGTTCCACGTGAAACATTATGGCAGATCCAAACGCCTCAGGCTTTTTATGGTACGGATTTAATTGCAGTTCACAAGCTTGCACAGCAGGAAAACTATTTAGGGACAGACGATGCTTCACTTATTGAAAAATATGGTGATTTACCTGTATCAATGGTGTTGGGAAGCTATGAAAATATCAAATTAACAACGCCTGAAGACATGCTGATTGGCGAAGCAATCGTGAAACGAAAAAGAAGTTAGGTGAAAAAATGATACGAATTGGACAAGGTTTTGATGTTCATCAATTAGTAGCAGGACGTAAATTGATCATCGGAGGTGTAGAGCTTCCTTTTGAAAAGGGACTGCTCGGACACTCGGATGCGGATGTATTGTTACATGCGATTACGGATGCATTGTTAGGTGCTGCGGGACTGGGCGATATTGGCCATTTATTTCCAGATACAGAGTTGGAATTTAAAGATGCGGACTCAATGAAATTATTGTACGAAGCAACTCAAAAAGTTTTGGCTAGTGGCTTTACTATTGGCAATATTGATTGTACAATTTTAGCAGAACAACCAAAAATGAAACCTTATTTAGAACAAATGAAAGAAAACATCGCCAAAGCCTGTCAAATTGAAGCAAATCAAATCAATTTAAAAGCAACCACGATGGAGAAAATGGGTTTTATCGGTCAAGAAGAAGGTATGGGAGCGATTGCGGTCGCTTTACTTGAAAATAGAAAGAGGAATGCACAATGACAAAAGTACGTGTACGCTATGCACCAAGTCCAACTGGACATTTACACATCGGAAATGCAAGAACAGCTTTATTCAATTATTTATTTGCCCGCCACAATGATGGTGAGTTTATTATTCGGATTGAAGATACCGATCAAAAAAGAAATATCGAGAACGGCGAAAAAAGTCAGTTGGAAAATTTAGCTTGGTTAGGTATGGATTGGGATGAATCACCTGAAAAACCAGGTGAATATGGCCCTTACCGTCAGTCAGAACGTGGCGAAATTTATCAACCTTTGATTGATCAACTGTTGGTAAGCAATCGCGCGTATAAATGTTATTGTACTGAAGAAGAATTAGAAACTGAAAGAGAAGCCCAACGTGCTCGTAGCGAAATGCCGCATTATTCAGGAAAATGTGCAGAATTAACACCTTCTGAACAAGCAGAAAAAGAAGCACAAGGACTTGAGCCAGTTATTCGTTTCCGCGTACCAAGAAATACTTCTTATACGTTTGAAGATATGGTCAAAGGCGAAATCGTTTTTGAATCAGATAATATTGGCGGCGACTTCGTTATCCAAAAACGTGATGGCATGCCGACATATAACTTTGCGGTAGCCATTGATGATCACATGATGAAGATCACGCACGTTTTACGTGGTGACGATCATATTGCGAATACGCCCAAACAATTGATGGTTTATGAAGCATTCGGTTGGAAAGCACCACAATTTGGACATATGACATTGATCATCAACTCTGAAACAGGTAAAAAATTAAGTAAACGTGACGAATCGATTTTACAATTCATCGAACAATACCGTGAACTTGGCTATTTACCAGAAGCGATGTTCAACTTCACAGCATTATTAGGCTGGTCACCAGTTGGGGAAGAAGAAATCTTCTCACAAGAAGAATTGATCAAAATCTTTGATCCAGAACGTTTAAGTAAATCACCAGCAGCGTTTGATGGGAAGAAACTTGAATGGGTCAATAACCAATATATGAAACAATTAGACTTAGATGTCTTAACCGATATGTGTCTTCCTTATTTAGTCGCAGAAGGCAAGATCGAAGCGCAACCAAGCGGAGAAAAACTAGAATGGCTGAAAAAAGTAGTTAGCTTGTATCAACCACAAATGAGTTATGCAGCTGAAATCGTCAACGTATCTGAATTGTTCTTTAACGAACATCCAGTCTTAGATGACGCAGCCAAAGAAGTCTTAGCTGGAGAAACTGTACCTACCGTTCTAGCCGCTTTCAAAGTACAATTAGAAGCAATGGATGTTGTTGACGTACCAAGCATTAAAGCCGGGATCAAAGCGGTTCAACAAGAAACAGGCGTTAAAGGTAAAAATCTATTTATGCCAATTCGTGTAGCTGTTTCAGGACAAATGCACGGACCAGAATTAGGCGATACGATCGAACTTTTAGGGAAAGAAAAAGCCTTAGATCATTTAAATAACGTTTTATAATAGAAATATGTAGAGAAGAAGAAGTAAAAAAGCGCGTGTCTTTAGAGAGGCTGTGGATGGTGAAAACAGTTGTCAGCCCTTTTTGAAATGCATCTTTGAATAGTTTCAGCGATACGTAGCTGAAAACGGCCAACAACCGTTATCTGTTTTGAGGCAGGGAGACCTGTAAAAAAAAGTGGAACCACGCACAAGCGTCTTTTAAACGGAGTTATTTCGTTTAAAAGGCGCTTATTTGTTGATTATCAATAGTTCTTCAGAAAAAAGACCTGAACGAGCTTGCTATGTTTTTATGTTTAAGATCAAATGAAAGGAGTAAAGATATGAGTTGGTTAAAAAGAGCTGTTAGGGCAGTCAAAAACAATGATCCTGCAGCGCGTTCAACCTTAGAAGCACTATTGACATATCCAGGTTTGCATGCGTTGTTTTGGCATCGTTTTTCCCATTTTTTATATCAGCACCGCTTATTTTTATTAGCCAAGATCCACGCACAGTTTTGGCGCTTTTTAACAGGAATTGAAATTCATCCTGGTGCGACCATTGCGCCTGGTGTTTTTATTGATCATGGTATGGGCGTTGTGATCGGTCAAACAGCAGAAATCGAAGAAGATGTTGTGTTATTTCATGGCGTGACCTTAGGCGGAACAGGTAAGGATACAGGGAAACGTCATCCAACGGTTAAAAAAGGTGCGATGATCCATGCACATGCTCAAATTTTAGGGCCAGTCACAATTGGTGAAAGAGCCAAAATTGGTGCCGCGGCAGTTGTTTTAACAGATATTCCTGACGATGCAACAGCTGTCGGAATACCAGCTAAGGTCGTCAGAATCAAAGGAGAAAAATTGGAGGTAGCGTATGATTCAAATCTATAATACATTAACGAGAGAAAAAGAAGTATTTCAACCAATAGAGGAAGGAAAAGTCCGGATGTATGTCTGCGGACCGACTGTCTACAATTATATTCATATCGGCAATGCCCGCAGCTCAATGGCCTTTGACACAATCAGACGTTACTTGGAATACCGCGGCTATGAAGTAAATTATGTCTCAAACTTTACTGATGTTGATGATAAAATCATCCGAGCAGCTAAAGAATTAGGCATCACAGCGCCAGAAGTTGCAGATCGTTTTATCCATGCATTTGAAGAAGATACGAATGTCTTGAATGTTAAACCAGCAACGTTACATCCACGTGTGATGGATCATATGCCAGATATTTTGACGTTTATTCAAGCGTTGATCGACAAGGGCTATGCTTATGAATCACAAGGAGATGTTTATTACCGAACGCGTAAATTTAAAGGCTATGGCAAACTCAGTCATCAATCGATCGATGAATTAGAAGTTGGTGCTAGCCAACGGACAGGTGTCGAAAAAGAGTTGAAAGAAGATCCACTAGATTTTGCCTTATGGAAAGGGGCCAAAGAAGGTGAGATTTCTTGGGATTCACCGTGGGGAGCAGGGCGTCCAGGCTGGCACATCGAGTGTTCTGTTATGGCAACCAAACATTTAGGTGATACAATTGATATCCATGGTGGCGGACAAGACCTTGAGTTTCCTCATCATGAAAATGAAATCGCCCAAAGTGAAGCGAAAACAGGTCAAACATTTGCTAATTATTGGATGCATAATGGTTTTGTAACGATTGGTGAAGACGATGAAAAAATGAGCAAATCGTTAGGAAACTTTGTCACAGTCCATGAACTAGTGAAGGAAGTTGACCCACAAGTTTTGCGTTTCTTTATGGCCACCACACAATACCGGCGCCCGATTCGTTATAGCGAAACAACGATGAAAGAAGCGGGTGTCAATTTACAAAAATTAAAAAATGCGTTTGAGAATTTGTCTTTTAGAAAATCTAATGCAGTAGTAGCACTTGATGAAGATACTCAAAAGTTGCATGAATTAGTAGAGTTAGAAACGCGTTTCACCACTGAAATGGATGATGATTTTAACGCAGCAAATGGCATCACTGTCGTTTACGAAATGGCTAAATGGCTAAATCAGTATAGTGAGCAAGAAGCTGTATCAGCATTGGTAATTGAAAAAGCGCTAGAACAGTTCACACAATGGTTAAGTATTTTTGGTATCTTCTTTTTATCAGAAGAACTGCTAGATGATGATATTGATCAATTGATCGAAGAACGCAATCAAGCACGTGCCAATCGCGACTTTGCCCGCAGTGATGAGATTCGTGATTTATTAAAAGACAAAGGAATAACCTTGGAAGACACAGCCCAAGGAACAAGATGGAGAAGAAGTGAATGAGAGATTATACACAATTAAACGGTTTAGCTTTGGCTTATGTTGGAGACGCAATCTATGAGATTTACATCCGCGACTACTTAGTTGAACTAGGGCAAACCAAACCGAATATTTTACACCGTATGGCGACGCATTATGTTTCAGCAAAGGCACAGGCTTTTTTGATTCAAGCAATGCTTGATGAGCAGCTGTTGACAGAAAATGAAGAGCTGATGTACAAACGTGGACGTAATGCTAAAAGTCACACCTCAGCTAAAAATGCTGATATTACAACCTATCGAATCGCGACCGGATTTGAATCATTGATGGGGTATTTACATTTAACGAAGCAAACCGAACGTTTAGAAGAATTGATCGATTGGTGCATAAAAAAAGTGGGTGAAGAAAATGAGAAATGATAAAAAGCGTTCTTTTAAAGGAAATAAATCACCAAAAAATCAACCGTTCAAAAAAGAAAACGTAAAAAAAGAACGAGAAGTTTCTCAAGAAACAATTGAAGAGAATTTTGTTTTCGGCAATCATGCGACGGTTGAAGCAATTCAGCAGGGGCGCGGCAACAAATTATTTTTACAAGAAGACAGCAAGAGTGAAAAAGTCGAACAACTAAAATTACTGGCAAAAGAAAACGCAGTGCCTGTCAAATGGGTGCCAAAACAAAAATTAGATACTATGACAAACCACGGTGTGCATCAGGGCGTTGTTTTAGCGATTACAGCGTATGAATATTTAACATTAGATGAATTACTTGATCGGACAAAAGAAAAGACTGAGACGCCATTTTTCTTGATTTTAGACAGCTTGGAAGATCCCCACAATTTTGGTTCTATATTGAGAACGGCAGATGCAACAGGTGTTGATGGGATCATTATTCCTAAACATCGCGCGGTGGGAATTACGCCAGTTGTTGCAAAAGCTTCAACTGGAGCTGTGGAATACATCCCTGTCGCTCGTGTAACGAACTTAACGCAAAGCATTGCTACACTGAAAGAAAATAGTTTTTGGATTTTTGGCACAGATATGAATGGGACTGATTACCGTCAGTGGAATACCCAAGGCGCAATTGCTTTAATAATCGGTAATGAGGGTCGTGGGATGAGTCAAGGACTGCATAAAGAAGTTGACGAATTATTGACGATTCCAATGAGCGGGCATGTTCAAAGCTTGAATGCTGGTGTTGCGGCTGGTTTGTTGATGTATGAAGCTTATCGTGGACGAAATCCCCTTTAATCATTCTGGTAAACGGCGGGAAAAAGCAGACAGTATTTTTTACAAAGCGCTGAGCTTAATACCGATTATGTTTGAAGCAGACTAGGTGAAACGCTTGAAACTACGCAATGCTTTTTCTCGACTTTTGATATAAAGAAGGTGACAAATCAAAATGAAAAAACAGTTACTGATCGTGGATGGTTATAATATGATCGGCTCTTGGCCTGAATTGGTTCAGCTCAAGAATCAGAATAAGCTTGAAGATGCTAGAGAAGTTTTACTGCAGCGTTTATCAAATTATGCAAAATATGAGAATTTAGAAGTCATTGTTGTTTTTGATGCACAGCTAGTTCCAGGAATTCAGCAAACGTATAAAAAGTACCAGTTAACTGTCGTTTTCACGAAGGAAGAAGAAACAGCTGATAGCTACATTGAGCGTATCGCAGGAGAAAAGAATGATCGGTTGACTCAAGTAACTGTAGCAACGAGCGATCTGGCAGAACAATGGCTAGTTTTTTCAAAGGGTGCGTTACGAGCGTCGGCCAATGAGTTGTATAAAAATGTTCAAAAAACAGAACGTACGATTGCAGTTCATGCAACAGATATTCATTTTCAAGATTTTCGGCGAAATTCTCCATGGAATATTGATCAATTGTCGAAGTTGTCCGAAAAACTGGACGAATTGTCCAAAAATAAAGATTAATATCCTATTTTAATCAACTTTTTAATAATAAAATGTTACTCTTTTTTTAAGCATTTTGGTAGAATGCTTGAAAGGAGAAGGTTGGTAATGAATAAGTACGAAGACATTCTAAAAGGGGACACAGTAAAGTTTGATCGTTTGTATCATAAGTATCATCCAGTAGTGTATAAGTTTCAAAAAAAGTATTATCTGAAAGATTTTGATCGAGAAGATTGGTTGCAAGAGGGGCGAATCATCTTTCATCGTTCGCTAGAAAAATACGAAGAGGCTCATGATGTTTCAATTGGGAAGTTTTTTAAGTCAAACTTTGAAAACCATATTCGCAGTCTGGTTAGAAAACAATGCGCACTCAAACGAACGATCGACACACAGTCAGTCTCTTTAGATCAAAAAATGGAGAAACAGGGAGAATCATTTTTCGATTACATAAGGGTAGAAGAAACAGATGTATTAGAGCAAATGATCATTCGGGAGAAGTTAGAACAGCTGCCAGTCATGTTGTCACCGTTTGAACGTACCACATTTCAAGAATACATGAATGGTAAAGAATTAGAAGAGATTGCTAAAGACACAGATAGCCGCGAAATCACTGTTAGAAGTGCATATGATCGGGCCAAAAGGAAGCTAAAAGCGATTATTTATGATTAAATGAGAAGTTTTACATTTTTCACATCAAATAATTATCCATTTATAAATTATAATTAGTTGCATTTCATTTTATGCTATGGTAAACTTGTTATTTTTATTGATATGTGGTATAATGTCATCTGAGGTGAATGCAATGCCAACAACTTTAGCTTCCATTAAAAAAGATCTAGAATGTCGTATCGGCAGCAAAATCACATTAGTTGCTCAGACCGGCAGAAAGCGTCAAACAGAACGTAATGGTATTTTGACAGAAACGTATCCATCTGTCTTCGTTGTAGATTTAGATCCAGATGAAAACTCATTTGAACGAGTTTCTTATAGTTATTCAGATGTGTTGACACGCACAGTAGAGATTGAATTTGTCAGTGAAGCAGTCTAGAATTTATTAATTTTAAAGAGTAGAGCTAAAGCGTTTTCGCTTTGGCTCTACTCTTTTTGGTATAACTAAATTTTATTTTCTAAGGCAAAGAATGATTGAAACCATTTTAATCCAGCTCTACTTAGAACAATACTACGATTTTGCGGGTGTTTAATTAGCCATTCACGGGCAATGCATTCATTAAAAAAAGTGGTGCCCAGATGTCCAGCTAAATGGAACCTTCGTTCCGTCCAATCAAGACAGGGTTTAGCGAATATACCTGGTTTCTTTTTTAAATCATGAGTATTAATGCTCAACTCAGTAAAAAATGTTTCTCCCGCACTAGTCAGAGATAACTGATCATTCTCTAAAATCAGAAACTGTAGTTGGCGTAACTGATCAAAAAACTGCACACCCAATTCACCAGCTAGATGGCAGTAACAACTTCGGCCAGCTTTTAACTGTTTATATTCTGTACTTTTATTATATGATGTAATAGGTTTTATCGGACTAAGGTGCATTAACTGTTCCATTAATTCAGCAATCTCATCATTGGATAGACAGTAATAAACAGATCTCCCTTGTTTATGGGATGTGAGCCAGCCCTGTCCAGCCATTTTTTTCAAATGATAAGAGGCTGTGTGATCTTTAATGTGAACTAACTTAGCAAGTTCGTGAACAGTATGGTAGCGTTTATCCATTAGAATTGTTATGATTTGAATACGCGATTCATCACTTAATATTTTCGTTATTTGACTAATATCAGGAAACCCCTGCATCTATATTCCCTACCTTTCAATTCCACTGAATACCTCAATCTGCATCGAGATATCCTTATTATATACTATTTACATCTTACAAGAAGAGGTGCTAAGTATGTACAAACAACTCAATAAAAATTCTTTCTATTATGGCTTTCCAGTAGTTTTAATGACGACTAGAAATAAAGATACTGGTTCAGACGATTTAACGCCAATCAGCTCAACATGGACACTTGATCGGTCCGTAGTTTTAGGTCTAGGCTTGGATAATCAAGGATTCCACAACTTAAAAGTCGGTAGTGATTTAACGTTAAATATTGCCGATCAAAGCATATGGGAGCAAATCGAAAAGATTGATAAAAAGACTGGAAATCCAACGGTTCCTGAATATAAAAAGCAATTAGGATATGATTATTGCGAGAATAAGTTTCGATTGGCAAAATTTTCCAAATTAGCTGGTATTTCAGTATCTACTGCACGTATAGCAGAATGTCTGATTCAAATAGAAGCTTGTGTGACCGATATTATGGTACGAAAAAATTATGCCATAATTGAAACAACAGTGCAGGCAATTCATGTTTCGGAAGAAATCTTAGCCGATGAGACCCATATCGATGTGGAAAAATGGCATCCGTTGATTTACAAATTTAGGGAGTATGCGACCACAGATAAACATTTAGGTAAGAATTTTAGGTTCCAAGAATTTCTTAAATAGTAACGCTGTAAAATAATTGATAGGACTCTTTGCTAAATCTAAGCCCTTATTTATTCACTTAATTTCATCGAGGTTGGGACAGAGATGTCTAATTCTTAAGAAGCAGTGTCTGTTCCAACCGGTTATTCAACCTTTTTTACTGACCGTAGATAAATCCCAATGCCAATCCAGATAAGAACAAAGCCTAACAGTTGAGTAGTTGAAAAATGCTCTCCAAAAACAAATATTGCTAGAAATAGCATGATCGAAGGCCCAATGTATTGAATAAAGCCAAGTGTGATATAATCGCTATTTTTGTTCGCAATCGAGAAAAGAAATAGCGGAATCACAGTCAGGATCCCAGATATTAGTAATAACAATTGTTCAGAAACAGGATAAGTAAAATAACTGGTCTCTGCGTAAAAGTACAAGTAATAACAGGCAAAAGGGCTAAGTAGCAAAGTTTCCCAAAATAAACTAGTTAGAGATGAAATAGTCGTTTTTTTCTTTGTTAGTCCGTAAAAGCCAAACGTTCCAGCAATTAATAGTGCATTGAATGGAATATGGCCGGTGTATATAGATAATAGGATGACACCTGCTAGACCAAATCCAGCAGCTACCAAAATAAAATTGCTCGCTTTTTCCTTTAATAGATAGATCCCTAAGATAACACTCAGGATAGGATTGATATAGTAGCCTAAACTTGCATCAAGGGTATTGCCAGAATTTACAGTAGTAATGAACAATAACCAATTGACCGAAATTAAAATAACTCCTAGTAGGAGATAAGCAAGTTTGCTTTTACTTTTAAATAAAATTTTGGTTTCTTGAACGATTGCTTTGGTTTTTCCAAATAAAAGGATTGATCCAAGAAGGACAATACATGAGAAGATGATTCGATAGGCAAGTAAGTCCCTCGAATCAACATTTTTTACCACTTTCCAATACAAGGGAAGCACCCCCCAGATAATATAAGCTAGTATACCGCTTAGAACACCTTTATTTCTTTTCATATTTTCCTCCTTCGTGCGTATTTATTTATCATGGGGTTAACTATAATCGAAAAATGCATCTATATTCATCGATATATGATTTTTGTTGAGAAATGCTAGCTGAAGCTCTGAAATCGTAATTTGTGTATGAAGTAAAGTTATGTTAGACTTTCGCTAGATACACAAAGGAGGATATGTAATGAGTGAACAAGAAAAGGTCAAAGAAGAACAAAAACAACCAGATTTATTGGCTGAAAAAATGATGGGGACTAGAACGATCATTATTTCCAGTGAAATCAATGAGCAAATGGCAAAAGAAGTCTGTACGCAGTTACTATTACTAGAATCAATCAATGATGAACCAATTAATTTGTTTATCAGCAGTAACGGAGGGCATGTTGATTCTGGTTATCTGATCTTTGACATGATTAATTTTATCAAACCAAAAGTGAACATTATTGGTTCAGGTTGGGTAGTTAGTGCAGGGGCGCTTATCTACTTATCCAGTGAAAAAGAGCGTCGTTATTGTTTGCCAAATACCCGCTTTATGATTCACGAACCCTCAGGTGGAACACAAGGCCAATCCAGCGATATGGAAATCACGGCCAAAGAAATCATTCGCACAAGAGAGAAAATCAACCAGCTTATAGCGAAAGAGACTGGTAAAGATATTGAGCAAGTCAAAAATGATACAGCAAGAGATTACTGGTTAAATGCTGAAGAAGCGCTTGAATACGGCATTGTCAATAAAATCATCACACATAGAAGTGAGATTGTCTAAGCATTAAAAAAGAAGTTCAAGAACAATTAAAGAGCCGTATATCCTTCAACAATGAAGTGATTTACGGCTTTATTTGTGTTGTCTTTGAAAATCGTTTCAATTCTTTATCTAATATATACTTCTCTAACAACATATGGTAGAATTTAAAAGATTGTGAAGATGGTTAGGTAATGGATTAGAATAGGTGAAAAAGAATGGAAATCATAGAAAAAGCGCCCGCAAAAATCAACTTGGGGTTGGATGCTCTCTATAAAAGACAAGATGGTTATCATGAACTAGAGATGATCATGGCTAGTGTAGATTTAGCCGATCGGCTGACCTTTGAACTGTTGCCGAAAAACGAAATAGTGATCGAAACAAATAGCTCCTTTTTACCAGTGGATAGAAGAAATCATGTGTATCAAGCCGCAGAACTGTTGAAGAACACGTTTCATCTTACTCAGGGAGTTAAAATTTACATAGAAAAAAGAATCCCCGTAGCAGCAGGTTTAGCTGGAGGCAGCAGTGACTGTGCCGCAGCCTTACGAGGATTGAACCGCTTATGGAATTTGGGTTTGTCAGTGGAAGAGCTAGCGGAATTGGGGAGTGTAATTGGCTCGGATGTTCCTTACTGTATTCATGGTGGGACGGCTTTTGTCACAGGACGTGGGGAAAAAATCGAGTTTTTACCAGCGATGCCTCAATGTTGGGTCGTTTTAGTAAAACCCAAAATGAGTGTTTCTACTAGTTCGATTTTTAGCAGTTTATCGTTTAACAGCGTTCAACATCCTGATATTATTGGATTGAAGCGAGCAGTTGAAACGGATGATTATCAGTTGATGACTGAAAAAATCGGCAATGCTTTAGAAGGCGTGACGATCAAACGTCACCCAGTGATTCAGCAAATCAAAGATCGGATGTTGAAATATGGAGCAGATGCAGCGTTAATGAGCGGCAGTGGTCCAACGGTCTTTGCATTATGTGAGAAGAAGACCCGAGCACAACGAATTTATAACGGGCTAAAAGGCTTTTGTGATGAAGTGTATATTGTGCGGACGTTAAAATGAAAACTTAGAATATATACGTAAAAAAACCATTCGATTGAGTGGTTTTTTGTGCATTATAAACAAGTCAAAAAGAGACATGTATTTGTTTTTGAGGGTACATGTTTCCCATCGTTATCTTTTTTCTGATGGCGTGAAAGGTATTCTTCTGACTGTTCTTGAACATTTTCTCTAAGATCGAGGCGAAAGCTTTCAGCTATAGTAATAATCTTTTTTTCTGTTTTCTCTTGACGTTCGCTTTCCCTTCTGGTAAATTAGTTCTTGCTACTAAATCGTAAATATTACGATTTGAATAAGACAAATCGAAATGGGGCTAAAAGAGATGAGAAAAAACAACTGGAAATATATTGTAGGATTCCTTTTAATGGCAGCTATGTTGACACTAACTGCTTGTGGGCAGACAAAAGAGCAAGACAATTCTGGGAAAAGTGATACAATAAAAGTCGTGACAACTTTTTACCCAATGTACGATTTTGCTAAAAACGTGGTCGGTGACGCTGGAGATGTTCAATTATTGATCCCAGCTGGAACAGAACCTCATGACTATGAGCCAAGTGCCAAAGATATTGCCAAGATCACAGATGCAGATGTGTTTGTGTACAACAGTCATGAATTAGAGACGTGGGTCAAAGATGTTTTAGAAAATGTTGATGAGAAAAAAGTTGCTGTCGTAGAAGCAGCAGGTTCGATCGATTTAATGGCTGGTGCTGCTCATGATCATGACGAAGAAGAAGCAGATCACGAGGAACATGACCATGATCACGAATTAGATCCTCATGTTTGGCTAGATCCAGTTTTAGCCCAAAAAGAAGTTGAAGCGATTCGCGATGCACTAGTCAAAAAATACCCAGATAAAAAAGAAACATTTGAGAAAAATGCGACAGCGTATAGTGAAAAATTAAAAGAGTTAGATTCAGAATATAAAGAAGCATTTACGAATGCTAAAAACAAAACGTTTGTCACACAACATGCTGCGTTTGGCTATTTAGCAAAACAATACGGGTTGACACAAGAATCGATTGCTGGAATTTCACCAGACCAAGAACCATCACCAAGTCGTTTAGCCGAGTTGAAAAAATATATTAAAGAACATAATGTGTCAGTGATTTATTTTGAAACATCTGCTTCATCAAAAGTTGCTGAAACCTTAGCAAGTGAAACAGGGGTAGAACTTGCGGTGCTTAATCCGTTAGAAAGTATTACCCAAAAAGAACAAGATCAAGGTGAAGATTACATTTCAGCGATGAAAGCCAACCTTGAAGCATTGAAGAAAAGCGTTAAGTAAGTAGAATCGGGACAAAAGATAGCCAGTTTTTTCTCCCGATTTAAGTAGTTTATCAGGTTAAAGAAGGAGTAGAGTCATGCATTATCTAGAAGTCAAAGACCTTACATTTTATTATGATGATGAGCCAGTCTTGGAGGACGTTTCCTATTATGTCGATCCTGGTGAATTTGTGATTCTAACAGGAGAAAACGGTGCAGCCAAATCGACATTGATCAAGAGTACTTTAGGGTTATTAAAACCAACTAAAGGAAAAATCACGATCGCAAAAGAAAATACAACAGGTGAAAAACTGAGTATTGGTTATATTCCTCAGCAAGTGGCGTCATTTAATGCAGGGTTTCCAAGTACCGTGATCGAGTTAGTGCGCTCAGGCCGTTTTCCACGTAATCGCTGGTTTAAACCATTGACAAAAAGAGACCATCAGCATGTGGAAAAAGCCTTGAAAGCAGTTGGCATGTGGGACATGCGTCATAAACGGATCGGTGAACTTTCTGGTGGACAGAAACAACGCATCAGTTTAGCGCGTATTTTTGCGACAGACCCTGATTTATTTATTTTAGATGAACCAACAACAGGGATGGATGAAACGTCTAGAAACGAATTTTATCGCCTTTTAAAACATAATGCTCATGATCATGGTAAAGCGATTTTGATGATTACTCACGATCATGAAGATATCAAATCTTATGCAGATCGACAAATCCGTTTGGTTCGTAAAGAGGACTCCGAGTGGAGATGCTTTCATATGAGTTCAGATATCGCATAAAATGTGCCAGTATACTGTTTAAATGAATTATGCAGAGGTATTTAATTTCTATTGTGCTGAAAAAATAGCGTCCTAAAACTTGTGGAAATTTCCACAAGTTTTTTTGTTTTACATAATTAAAAAACGACTATGCTTCATGAAATATGTTTCAACTTTTGAAATACGTTTATAAGTAAGCGCATACTATATATCTTTTGAAAGAGGTTTCATATAATAGGGTTACAAAATTAAAAAAAGGAGATTACACAATGAAAGCAAAAATCATGGATTCAATGCAGAAATTTTCAAAAGCAATGTTTGTACCGGTATTGATCTTGCCAATCGCTGGGATTTTAATTGCAATTGGAAATGTTTTTACCAATCCACGGTTAATTGAGCGGTTACCATTTTTGGATAATCCAGTCACTATGGGTTTTGGTAGTATTTTATCCGCATCATTATTACCAATTTTAACGAATTTAGGCATTATTTTTTGTGTGGGGATTGCTTTAGGTCTTGCAAATAAAAAAAAGGCTGAAGCAGCATTTACTTCTTTATTAGGGTATTTAGTTTTTCTTTATGCAATGAATAAGTTTATGGAACTGCGTGGGATGTTGGTTGATCCAGCTGAACTTCAAGGTTCTGGTCAAACGTTGGTTTTAGGGATTCAAGTGTTGGATATGGGGGTATTTTTAGGGATTATTTTAGGGTTGGTTGTGGCTTTAGTCCATAATCGATTTATTGATACAGTGTTTAATAATGCGTTTCAAGTTTACGGCGGTGCTCGTTTTGTTTTTATTATCTTAATTCCATTATTAGTAGCGTTAGCAATTGTCTTTTCATTTGTTTGGCCGATCGTTCAAACTGGCATCGATAATTTAGGCGGTGTGATCAAGGAAACAGGGAACTTTGGGATTTTTATTTATGGTACCTTGGAGCGTTTGCTCATTCCAACAGGCTTGCATCATTTAGTTTATACACCATTTTTATACACGTCTCTTGGTGGAGTGGCAGATATTGGTGGTCAGGTGTTTGAAGGGGCACGGAATATTTATTTTGCGGAAATCGCGGATCCAGCAATCAAAGTATTATCGTCAAGTGTTATCTGGGATGCACGTGGTATTTCTAAGATGTTTGGATTGGTGGGCGCTTGTTTGGCCATGTATCAGACAGCAAAACCAGAAAATAAATTTAAAGTAAAAGCCATTTTGATTCCGGCCGTAGTGACCTCATTTATTGCAGGTGTGACTGAACCAATTGAATTTTCATTTATGTTTGTGGCACCGATGCTCTTTGTTATTCATTCTGCTTTAAGTGGGTTGAGTATGGTCGCTTTAAATATGTTGGGTTCAAGAGCGATTGGTCCGAATGGTTTTATTGATTTTGTTTTATACAACTTACCTTTAGGAATTGAAAAGACTAGATGGCCTGTCTACATTGCCGTCGGTATTTGCTTCTTTTTCATCTATTATTTCACGTTTAAGCTGCTGATCACTAAGCTCAACTTGAAAACGGTTGGCAGAGAAGATTCAGGACAGGAAACTAAATTATTTACTAAAAAAGAATATAAGCAAAAGCAACAAGCGCAACCTGTCCCAAGCAATTCAGATGGCTTAAATGGACAAATAATATCAGATTCAGACCAGTTGTCAGCTGTGATCGTTAAGGGGTTAGGTGGAGACGAGAATATTAAATCGATTGACAATTGTTATACTCGTTTACGTTTAAAAGTTGTAAATCCAGCGTTAGTTGATGAAGAGCTGTTGAAGGTAGAAACAGAGGCGAAAGGGGTCATTAAGAATGGGGAAAGTGTTCATGTAGTTTATGGCTTAACCGTTCCGCAAATTCGTGAAAATCTAGAAAAATATTTAGGTAGAGAGGAAGAAGAATAATGAAAAAATTTTCAGTAGTAATAGCCGGTGGAGGAAGTACGTTTACACCTGGAATCGTCATGATGCTTTTGGATAATCAAGATCGTTTTCCACTAAGGACATTAAAACTATACGATAATGATGAAGAACGTCAAAAAACCTTGGGGGATGCGTTAGCGATTTTACTCAGAGAACAAGCACCTGAAATTGATTTCTCTTATACGACAGATCCTGAAGCAGCCTTTTCTGATGTGGATTTTTGTATGGCGCATATTCGTGTTGGAAAGTATGCAATGCGTGAAAAAGACGAAAAAGTGCCTTTACGCCATGGCGTTTTTGGACAAGAAACATGTGGTCCTGGTGGAATTGCCTATGGAATGCGTAGCATTACTGGGATGTTGGAAATTATTGATTACATGGAAAAATATTCTCCAGAGTGCTGGATGTTGAATTATTCTAACCCGGCAGCAATTGTTGCAGAAGCTTGCCGCGTATTACGTCCGGATTCTAAAATTTTAAATATTTGTGATATGCCTGTAGGGACGTTACGTCGGATGTCTCAAATCGTTGGAAAAACACCAGCAGAACTAGAAGTTCGTTATTTTGGTTTAAATCATTTTGGCTGGTGGACAAGCGTGAAAGATCAATCAGGACATGAATATATTGATCAAATTCGTGATTATGTCGCAGAAAATGGCTATTTAACACAAGTAGAAGTGGATACTCAGCATACAGATCCAAGCTGGCAGGAAACGCATAGAAAAGCAAAAGATTTATTAGCAGTAGCGCCAGACTATTTACCGAATACGTATCTAAAGTATTATTTATACCCAGATTATGTGCTAGATCACATGATGGAGCATCCAGAATATACTCGTTCAAATGAAGTAATGGAAAATCGGGAGAAACATGTTTTTGATCATGCAAAAAAAATTACTGCTCAAGGTTCAGCGGAAGGAATTGCTTTTGAAATTGATGCACATGCGTCATTTATTGTAGATTTAGCAAGAGCAATTGCTTTTAACACACATGAACGGATGGTAATGATTGTAGAAAATAATGGCGCAATCGCTAACTTTCCTGATGATGCAATGGTAGAAGTTCCTTGTATTGTAGGAAATGATGGGCCAGAAGCATTGACTCAAGGGATTATTCCGCAATTCCAGCAAGCGTTGATGTTCCAACAAGTAACAGTAGAAAAGTTGGTTGTTGAAGCCTATGCTGAAAATAGCTATCAAAAGATGTGGCAAGCGTTAACATTATCCAAAACTGTTCCAAGCGCTCAAGTAGCGAAAGAATTATTGGATGATTTAATTAGTGAAAATGGTGATTATTGGCCAGAATTACACTAAATTTTAAAGCGAAGGGTACTTCTGGTTTTCCTGAGGTACCCTTTTAAAATGAGGAGGATTTCGTATGGATGTAGCATTAATTGGTTTAGGTAAAATGGGGTTAGGTATTGCTGAAAATTTGAGCCAAAAAGAAGGGTATCAGCTTTCTGGTATGGATCTAAACCAGCAAGTGAAATCAGAATTTGAGAAGCAGTATGGGGCATTTTATTCAAATATAGATGCATTATTTTCAGAAAAAAAGAGTCGCGGAATTGTTTGGATTATGTTGCCTGCGGGTGAAACGACGAATCACATGATCAAGGCATGCTGTGAGAAATTGGTACTAGGCGATATTATCATAGACGCAGGGAATTCAAAGTACCTAGACAGCAAACAGAATTTTGAGTATTGTCAGACAAAAGGGATTCACTTTTTAGATGTGGGTACTTCAGGAGGAATGGAAGGCGCTCGAACTGGGGCTTGTATGATGGTTGGCGGAGCAGAGATGATCTTTAAAGAGCTTGAGGATTTATTTGCTGATTTATGTGTAGAGAATGGTTACCTCTATTGTGGCCCAGCTGGTAGTGGTCATTACTTAAAAATGGTGCATAATGGCATCGAATACGGCATTATGCAGTCGATTGGTGAAGGATTTAACGTATTACATCACAGCCCTTATGACTACCAATTAGGAGAAGTAGCCAAAGTGTTTAATCATGGTTCAGTTATTCGTTCTTGGTTGATGGAATTGACTGAAAATCTATTTAAGGAAACGACCGATTTTTCAATGATTGCAGGGATCGTGCCATCTTCTGGTGAAGGAAAATGGACGGTCGAAGAAGCCTTACGCTTAAATTTAGCAATCCCAGTCATTACGCAATCGTTAATGACACGCTATTCATCAAGTGACAATGAGAAAATAAATGAAAAAGTGATCGCTTTATTGAGAAATCAGTTTGGTGGTCATGCATTTGTGAAGGAAGAGTCATGATGAACGATGGCTTGTTAGCTATTGATATCGGTACAACCGCAATTAAAATAGGGATTATTAAACAACATAAATTGCTGTATCAAAAGGCTTATGGGATTAAAACATACAATGACAGCGATGGCTCAAACTACCAGCTCTCAGGTGAAATTATCAATGTAATTTATCTAGCTATCAAAGAAATATCGCCAAGGTTTCTGCAACAGGTACGAAAAATCAGTTTTAGCGTTGCCATGCATAGCTTGATGCCAGTAACTCATCCGTTAACGCTTCATGAGAAAATATTTATTTGGTCTGATTCACAAGCGGAAGCAACGATCGAAATAGTTAAAGAAAGTCCGCTAGCTCAGAAGTTCTATTTGAAAACGGGAACACCGAATCATTTTATGTCACCGTTTGCGAAACTACTTCATTTTCAACGACAAAGCCTGTACCCAAGTACGACGAAGTGGTATGGGCTGAAAGAGCTAGTTATGCAGGTTTTTACAGGAAACTACTTGATTGATTATGCAACGGCATCAGCAACAGGCTTATTAAATTTGAGTGAATTGAACTGGGATAAAGAAATTTTAAATTACTTGGACATTCATGAAAATCAATTGGGCGAATTGGCTGATACAACAGCTTCTCTACCGATCTTAAAAGACGTTGCAGAAAATCTCAAACTATCGGAAGAGACTGAGGTAGTTATTGGCGCAAGTGATGGTTGTTTAGCGGCTTATGCGGGCTATATGGCGACTGGGATACCAAATAGTTTAACGATTGGTACTAGTGCTGCCGTTCGGAAAATAACTAGTGAAAAGCGTTTTGATGCAAATAAGCAAAATTTTTGTTACTACCTAAATGAGAATTACTATGTAATTGGTGCACCCTCAAATAATGGTGGATGCGTGTTAGAGTGGGCAAGTAACATTCTGACGGATGATCCAAAGACTTTTTATGAAACCTTAACAGCTAAAATCCAAGCTTCGCCTATCGGCGCTAATGGCTTACGTTTTTTTCCTTATATCAACGGGGAACGAGCCCCTTTTTGGTCAACAAATAAGCGGGCGCATTTTAAAAATTTTTCAATTACTCATACTCAGGCAGATCTTTCTCGAGCAGTTGTCGAAGGGGTATTGATGAATCTAAAAATATTAAAAGAAATGCTCGGAGACGTAAGCGAGTTCTCATTGAGTGGTGGCTTTTTTAAAACGGAAATGTTATGCGAAATGACAGCTAATATACTTGATGCCAAGTGTTGGTTATCAGCCTTCAATGAACCGATTTTTGGCTTATACTATTTAATTTATGGCTCAAATCAGGTACAGGAAGTGCCCGTTAAAGAAATTATTAGTGATGAAAAACAACAAGTAGAGTATAACCGTTTATTTAACGATTACTTTGCTTAGGGAAGTTTAAGAGACTAATTTGCCGATAAAAATGGTTTTTTCATTTTTATCGGCATTATTTTGGGTGCCAATAATCTAAAAAACAAATCAGCTTAATCCCGGACGAACTCTTCTACGATGTACTCCATCAGCAATAATAGTTTTCCAAAAAAACTATTATAATGGGTATTTTGACTATCAAGTGGTCGTTCATCTTCTACTTCAAAAACAAGTGATGCCAGAGCATTTGCCCGATGCTGTCCATTGCCGGTAAACAAAATAATCGGAATATTGTTTTCTTTTGAATGAGTCATCTTCTCAATAACTTTTTGGGTCTCGCCTGATTTAGAAATAGTTATTAACATACTGATGTTGTCGATGTTATTGTTAATGATTCCGGCAGAATCTGAAGCGCTAACAAATAAGGTTTTGATTCCATTGACTAATAATTTTTTGTAGAGATATTCTGCTATGATACTAGAAAAACCAGTTGCGTAGATAGTAATAAATTTGTCTTTGTTTTTTACGTAAATAGTTTTCATTTCTTTGATTGAGGCTTCAATTCTTTGCGTATCAATATGATAATCAATCGTAGCTTTTGAGGTCATCTGGGTATTAGGCTGGCTATTTTTTAAGTAATAAAAAAGCTCAGTGTATCCTGAAAAGTCCAATTTTTGGGCCAAACGTACAATGGTTGCAGGTGAAGTATAGGTTTCGGTGGCAATTTTTCGCAACGATACACCATCAAGTAGTTCTATATTTGTAATCAAATAGGAAAGGATCTGCTTTTCATTTTCAGAAAGCTGTTTTCCTTTAGTAATAATATCTAGCTCCACAAAAATACCTCCAAATGTTCAGATAGTATCATCATACAACTTTTTTTGTTTTTTGTTAATAAAGGTTATTTTATTTTTGAATCAGTATTTTGTAGTAAATGTATTAGCGCTTGGTCGCCTGCTAATTTATCAAGGTACTAAGTTTTCTAGAATAAGCAACGTCTTCTTCTCGTGAACCAAAAGAGGTTCCCTGTGCTGTCGATGCATTATCAATAGTTGAATTATTTGCATCTGTATCCGCCTTACCTGTTTCAAAGGTTGAGACGGGTGGTTGTTGAGAGCTTCCATTATCTTCTAGAAGGTAATTTTCTAAGTTGTTGTTATCATTTTGGGCTATTTGTTTCCATATTTTCTTTATTGTCTGTATCTTTTATATTTAGTCTATAATAAGGTTAAATACATGACTAAAAGATATGATTATATTATTAAATGAAAAATAGGTAAAAATAATTAAATAATTGAAACTATCTATCGTTTTTTGCACACTCTTAAGATGAAGTAAAGACATGTCTTGGGGGAATTTTTATGCATTTTAGTGATGAGATAAGTAGAAAAGAATTTGTGGAGTATACGGAAAAAACAAAAAAAGGAAATTATTTACAAACAATAGAAATGGCTGATTTAAAGAAAACTAGAGGACAATCAGTATTTTTTGTAGGATTAAAAGATCAGTGTGGCAAAGTTGTTTATGCAGCTGTAGCAACAAGACTGAAACTAAGAGTTGGTTTTGAGTATAATATTTCTGGATTTGAGATGCCTAGTGAAGAGAATAATTTTAAAGTATTCATATCAGGTATGAAAAAATTTGTAAAAAAAAATAATGGAATATATATGATAATCCAACCAAATATTAGACATGGAATGTTTGACAACGTAGGAAATCAGATTGGAGAAATTGATAATAAAGCAGTTCAATTTTTTTCAGAAGAAGGATTCGACTATGAACCTGCGAAGAGAGGATTTAATGATAACGGAAATCCTTTTTGGATTTATGCAAAAGATATTAAAGGATTTTCTTATAAAGAACTAGCAAAAACTTACAATAAGGAAGCTGTTTATAGTCTGAAAAAAACGAATCAGTTTGGCATCAAAGTAAGAAACTTAGATTATAGTGAATTATCCATGTTCAAAAAAATTACAGAAGAAACTAGCGAAAGAAGAAATTTTCATGATAAATCTCTTTTATATTATGAACAAGTATATAAAATTTATGGAGACCAAGCAAAATTTTTAATTGCTGAACTAAATATACAAAATTACTTGGATGGTTTACTTCAAAAAAAGGATAAATTATCGAAAAAAATCAAAGACCTGAATTCATATTTGGATGAACACGATAATAAATTGAAGAAAGGTTATAAGAAAAAAGCGAATCAAAAAAAGGAATTGTTATCGCAAAAAGTAACATACGAAAAAAGAATCGCTGAAGCGTTACTTATCCAGCAAAAAAACGTTAATAATACAATTATTTTGGCATGTGCGCTATTTTTAATATGCCCTCATGAAGTTGTATACTTGTTTTCTGGAACAGTTGAGCAGTATAAAAATATGTATGCTCCTTTTTTGATACAAGATGAAATGCTTAAATATACAGCGGAAAATAACATTCCTTTATATAATTTTTATGGGATAGAAGGAAACTTCGATGGCAGTGATGGTGTTCTTAAGTTTAAAGAAGCTTTTAACGGATACGCAGTCGAACTTATAGGAGAGTTTAAATTCTACACAAGCAGTTTGAAGACAAAAATGTATTTAGCAATGAAAAAATTCGTAAGACTGATACGAAAGGATAGCTTAAAGTAGCGTGTTTCTACTGAATTGAGATTTTGAGAAAGCACAATATTGATATGAATTTATATGATGGAATCTTTCTAAAGCAAGGTTGGATGTGAACAAAATTTAGAGCAATACACCAAAGTTTCGAATTACCTTTATAGTCAAATGAAGATGTAGAAGTGGTAAAAAGGGTAGATCAGATTATTTAGAATAATTCTCTTGACTAGTTGTTTTTATAATGCTAAAGTATATCTTGCTACTTAATCGTAACTCTTACGATTTGAGTTATTAAAACGTAATGGTGCAGGAAAAGAGACCTTAGTGTTCTCACGACTGTTCCCACAAAATATAATAGGCTTCTAAAGCTTTATGTAACAAGGAGGAAAATGATTTTGGAGATGCTTTCATATGAGTTCATGAGAAAAGCCTTCTTAGCTGCAACCTTTATTTCGGTTATTGCACCAATGTTAGGTGTGTTTCTTGTGATCAGAAGACAATCTTTAATGGCGGATACTCTTTCTCATGTATCACTCGCTGGAGTTGCTTTAGGATTCTTCTTAAATTGGAATCCAGATATCATGACACTGGTTGTCGTGATCATTGCCGCTATTATTTTAGAATATCTACGAATGATCTATAGTACGTATTCGGAAATTTCGATTGCGATTTTAATGTCCGGTGGCTTAGCTTTAGCTTTGGTGCTGATGAACCTCAGCGGAGGAAATTCAGCGGCCAGTATCCAGTCGTATCTATTTGGCTCGATCGTGACGATCACATGGCAGCAGGTCGTTATTTTGGCGGTTCTATTTGTAGTATTAGTGATTTTGTTTGTCTTATTCAAACGTCCGATGTATGTGTTGACCTTTGATGAAGATACAGCCCATGTGGACGGATTACCCATTCACTGGATGTCGATGCTGTTCAACGTGATCACAGGTGTAGCAATCGCTGTAATGATCCCAATTGCGGGCGCGTTATTGATATCAGCGATCATGGTTTTACCGGCTGCAATCGGGATGCGCATTGGTAAAGGATTTAATACGGTCATTATTATTAGTGTTATCATGGGATTGATTGGCATGCTAACAGGATTGACGGGGTCTTATTATTTAGAAACACCGCCAAGTGCCAGCATCACATTGATTTTTATCGCATTATTTATTCTTGTCAGTATCGTCCGAAAATTAGTTGTAACGATGCAACGAAATAAGAAAATGAGTCAAAGAGAAACGTAAATAAGGTAGCTGGAGATAAGGGAAAAACGAAAGTTTTTTTCCTTATCTTCTTTTTTGTTTCTTAAATTGCGAACTATTTTTCGTTTTTTTCAAAAAATGCTCGATTTTTTTTGCAAAACACCCTATAATAGGGAACGATAGATTATGAGGAAGTATCATTTATTTTACTTGTTGAAAAATAATGAATAACGAACCTATAAAAAATAAGGGATAATCATTATTCAAACGAATAATAAACCTTAAAGGAAAGAGGAGAAGAAGTGACAGATTCTAAAATTCGGAGAAGCGAACGATTGATTGATATGACACAGTACTTGTTGGATCATCCCCATACATTGGTTTCTTTGACCCATTTTGCACAGCGCTATAAATCAGCTAAATCATCGATCAGTGAAGATTTAGCGATCATTAAAAAAACATTTAAGCAACGAGGTACAGGAATTCTTGAAACAATTCCAGGAGCAGCCGGTGGTGTGCGTTTTATCCCGGAAATTCCCTTTGAGGAATCAAAAGAATTGGTATTGGCTTTGTGTGAACGTTTATCAGAACAAGATCGTCTGTTGCCAGGAGGATATGTCTATCTTTCTGATTTATTGGGACAGCCAGAATTATTGCGCCAAGTTGGGAGAATCATTGCTTCTAAATATTTAGGTGAAAAAATCGATGCTGTTATGACAGTGGCGACAAAAGGGGTACCGATCGCTCAAGCGGTTTCGTATTACTTGAATGTGCCGTTTGTCATCGTGCGTCGTGATTCAAAAATCACTGAAGGCTCAACTGTTAGTGTGAATTACGTTTCTGGTTCATCTGAACGAATCGAAAAAATGGAATTATCAAAACGCAGCTTAAAACGTGGTTCAAGAGTGCTAGTCGTGGATGACTTCATGAAAGGCGGCGGAACCGTTAACGGAATGAAGAGCCTGATCGAAGAATTTGAGGCAGAGCTTGTTGGGATCACAGTGTTTGCGGAATCTAAATTTAAAGGACAACGTGCGATCGAAGATTATACGTCATTGCTTTATGTAGAAGATGTGGATACACGGACGAAAACGATCAATGTAGTTCCTGGGAATTATTTTGACGAATAGAATTGGAACCAGCTATCAGAAATGATGAGCTGGTTTTTTTATTGAGAAAGTGGCAAATGATATCCTTTTTAATCAGCTGAAAATACATAAAATCGTTATATTTATGAGAGAAAGCTTGAAAAAAATGGATGTACGTTAATATGTACGCATGGAGGTGTTAAACATGGAAGTAATTACCCCTACGAATTTTATAAAAGATATGTTTAATGTTTTAAAAGATATTGCGGCTTCCAACAAAGAATTGGAAGTAACCCTTAATTCCCAAATCGGTACTAATGACGGTGTTGTTATGATCTCTAAAAGAGAATGGCAGGCAATACAAGAAGAATTATATTTACAAAGAACTGGAACATTAGATTATGTATTCAACCTAATGGAGAATGAGTCGGAAGATGATTTCGAGGACACCTAATTTATGAGTGATGAATGGGGGTATTCAAGTACAAGATTGATAAAAAAGTATGCTTGTTAAGACAGATGCTGTCAGGTCATACTATGAAACTGATTTATCAAATTGTTTTATTTATGGTACAATAAATAAAACAATTTGTTTGTTGTACCATAAATATAGAATAGGGGATTCAAATAGTATGGATTTGAATAATATAGAAAATAAAGAAGAACGTAATAAAGAATTGAGTGAGTCAACCTCAGATGACGTATTACGTTACTATAATTTAGGAAATGCATTAGAAAAACAAAAAAAATATCAAGAAGCAGGAGAGGCTTATCGAAAGGCAATAGAATTAAATCCTACTCATGCCACTACTTATTATAATTTGGGGTGTGTATTAGAAGAACAAGGAAAATATGAAGAAGCAGTAGAAGCCTATCAAAAGGCAATAGAATTAAATCCTGATTATGCATCTGCCTATTATAAATTAGGAAATATATTAGACAAACAAGGAAAATATGAAGAAGCAGTAGAGGCGTATAAAAAAGCAATAGAATCAAATCCTGACCATGCCTCTACCTATTATAAATTAGGAAATAGGTTATACAAACAAGGAAAATATGAAGAAGTAGTACAAGCCTATAAAAAAGCAATAGAATTAAATCCTAATTATACCTCTGCCTATAATAACTTAGGAATAGCCTTAGACAAACAAGGAAAATATGAAGAAGCAGTAGAAGTCTACCAAAAAGTAATGGAATTAAATCCTAATAATGCCACTATCTATTATAATTTAGGGAATACATTATACAAACAAAAAAAATATGATCAGGCAATAAAGGTCTATCAAAAAGCAATAGAATTGAATCCTAATTATGCCTCTGCCTATAATAATTTAGGAAATGCGTTAGATAAACAAGAAAAATATGAAGGAGCAGTAGAAGCTTATCAAAAAGCAATAGATTTAAAGAAAAGTAATACGATGTATTATAATAATTTAGGGAATACATTATACAGGAAAAAAGAATATGATAAAGCTATAGAGGTCTTTAAAGAAGTAATAGAATTAAATCCAGCCAATGCTTCTGCTTATAATAAAGTCGGTCTTATATTGACCAAACAAGAAAAACATAACCAAGCTATTAAATATTATCAAAAGGCAATAAAATTAGATCCTAAAAACATTAAGTATAATAATAATTTAGCTTCAGCCTTCGAAATTACCAAAAACTATTCTGGTGCGTTGACCGATCTCTTACAAAAAATAGGAATTGAACAAGTCTCATATGATACCATGATAAAAATTATAGAAAATAATAAGGAATATGAGCTTGATTATGAAGAAATTATTAATTCAATGACGAACTATAATAATAATTTTTTACAGAAACTAATTAAAGAAACAACTAGTTCAATGACCGATACCCAGTCAATTTTTAAAGCTATTATCAAAATAATCATTAACATAAACTATTTTAAAAGTTCATTACTATTAAAAGATGATGTTGTCTTGTATCAGTATACTTCTATCAATACATTATCTAGTCTACTAAAATTACAAGAGGATACTAAAGACACCAATATCAATATACGATTATATAATACTGAATATATGAATGATCCAGAAGAAGGGAAGTTTCTATCAAATCTATTAAGAATGAAACTAGAGGAAAAAAATGAGCACTGTGAAGAAACTATTTCCAAATTAATTCATAATATATGCGATGTTAGAAATGATGTCAGTCATGCATTTATATCCTCTTTAACAAAAAATAAAGATGATATTCCTATGTGGAAAATGTACGGTGATGATAACAAAGGTATTTCATTAGGCTTTAAGCAACTACCAATTTCTGAAGACGAAAGTTTGTACGGACAAGAAGAGAATAATAATATTGAAGATGATGAGTATTTTGATGATAAAAACTACCAATTTATTGAAACGTCTCCTTTAACGTATAAAATTCAATATTTAAAAAATGATGATGATTTAGCGACTAAAGAAGATCTTCAAATAAAACTGTTAGTTGATAATATTTTTTACGTAATTAGCAAAATTCATGGTCAAGAAACAATTTCCACTACATTCAACACGTTTTTATCTATCGAATTAGACAAAATAAAGTTCTTAGTTAAGAATAAAAAATATAATTATGAGAATGAATATCGACTTTTACAAATGACGAAAGATTTTACACATGCCAAACATGATCCAAATAATCCTAAGTTATTTTTAGAAGTAAATACGATAAGTTTAGAAAAAGTGATATTCGGAGTGAATTTTGAAAATTATTATAATTGGGTTCCATTTATTTTGAAAAAAGCACCCGAATTGAATTTTTCAGATGTAAAAAAATCTGAAATTCCTTTAAGATAAAAATATTAACTGTGAAAAGACAATCTATGCTTAAGAATAGATTTGCTATTAATAGTGGCAACTAATAAATAAATCTGTTTTAAAAGAAACCGATTTTATTTAACGAATTTTCCATTTAGGTGTATAGTTAACCTGTAAGCATATTTATCCAGTTTTTTTCACACACGATGAGAAACTGAATGAATCATATGAAAGAAGGCAAACATAATGGAAAAACAAGAAAAAATCCAAATCTTAAAAGACATCGTCGCAATCAAGTCAGTTAATGGCAATGAAAAAGAAGTCGCTGAGTATTTAAGCAAGCTATTCAAAAAACATGGCATCGACTCAAGCTTTTTAGAATATGACAAAGACCGTGACAACTTAATTGTTGAGATCGGCAATAAAAATAATGAAAAAGTCTTAGCGTTTTCAGGACATATGGATGTGGTTTCAGCAGGGAATGAAGCTGACTGGACCTCAGATCCGTTCAAACCTGAAATTCGTGATGGCAAGATGTATGGTCGTGGCACATGTGATATGAAGAGTGGCTTAGCTGCTATGGCAATTGCTATGATCGAGTTAAAAGAAGAAAAAGCAGACTTCAATGGACGTTTACGTTTAATCGCCACAGTAGGTGAAGAAGTCGGTGAATTAGGAGCAGAACAATTAACCAAAGAAGGCTACGTCGATGATGTGACTTCAATGGTGATTGGTGAACCTTCCGGCTACGCTGGTATCGTTTATGCCCACAAAGGATCAATCAATTTTAAAGTAGCCAGTCAAGGTAAAAATGCCCACAGCTCAATGCCTCAACTAGGTGTAAATGCGATCGATCATCTAAATGATTTCTATTCAAGAGCGAACCAATTATTCCGTAGTGAAGTTCATACAGATGAAGTCTTAGGCGATTTTATCTATAATGTAACGATGATTTCCGGTGGGGAACAAATCAACAGTATCCCAAGTGAAGCCAGTCTTCAAGGAAATATCAGAACGATTCCTGGTTATGATAATGACGTTGTTATTAAAAAAATGAATGAACTGATCGATGAGCTGAACCAAAAAGATACGTATCATTTAACCTTGAGTATCGAAGCCAATAAAATTTCAGTGAAAAGCGAAAAAGATTCTGATATCGCAAAAATCGCCCAACAAGTAGCGAAAAAACAAGTCGATGTTGATATCCCAATGGTTGGGGTGTCTGGCACAACCGATGCCGCTGAATTTACCAAAGGCAAAAAAGTCTTTCCTGTAATTATTTTTGGTCCAGGTAATGAAACGCCTCACCAAGTGGACGAATATGTAGATGTAAATAACTATCTTGAAATGGTCGATATTTACAAAGAGATGGCGACGACTTATTTGGATTAAAGTTTATTTGGAGATATAAAGATAAAAATGTTAAAAAGTGCCTTGCTCTGTGTATTTCACAGAAGAGGCACTTTTTATTTAATAAAATCAATCATCTATTAGTGATAATTCAGAAAAAGGGAAACTGCGATCATATTATTTAAAAAAATTCTTCACCTTATCCAACATACCGCCAATATCTGCTTTGGAAATGAGGTCTTTTACCTTATCGTATTGATCGCCAAGTTCATCTTTGTGATCTTCAATATATTGAGTAGCTTTCTCAATATTACCTTCTCCAACCAGTTCTTTTACTTTTTTTACAATATCCTCTACATTCATCATTATCTACACCCTTCTTCTATAAATTAAGCAACCTAGCCAAAAAGGCGGTTCATTGCCCTTGTGTAGTGTTAGAGTAGCACGGAATAGTGTCTTTTTCCAAATATATGTATTGGATCTGCTGGTACTTCAAATATCAGAAAAACGAATTGTAACTATTCAAAATCACTATTGTTTTTTCTAAAATAAAAGCCCTATAATAAGTGTATAGTATAACAAGTAGGGAGAAGACAATGGTTACAGAAGTAAAAAAGAAGCGAGAACAATTGAATTTAACGCAACAGGAATTAGCGGATATGTTGTATGTAACGAGACAAAGTATTTCAAATTGGGAAAATGAAAAGAGTCATCCGAATAGTGATATTTTGAAGCAGTTAAATAATCTTCAGATGAGCGATAAAAAATAAGAATGATTGTTGAAAAAGAGAAAAAACAAACAGCTGTTTATCTTGTGGTAGTAAAAAAATGGTTGGGTGTTTCTGAAGTGATAAACAGCTATTTGAAATTCTCAGGTTCTGCAGCCCTGTGAATTTTTTTGACTTAATGACCCAGCTTCCGCCAGACGGATCGTTAAGCATACGGATGTAGCAGAAGCCAATCGTTACATCGCACCATTCAATCGGGTAAACTAAAAAATACTTATTGATTCGTTTCTGATTCGTGTCCCTTTGTACGCATATTGACTTGGCTGCCTGTTTAGATCAAATGATGAACGTATGGTAGTGATCGATTCTAGTAACATCCGCTCGCAAGCACCAATTGGTAGAATGCCAATACGAAAATATCGTATTGAAAAAGGAGAGAGGTGCTTGCTATTTATAAAAAGAGCGAAAAAAATACGGCATTAGCTACCAACTAATACCGTGCAAAAGTGCAACAAATAACCACCAACTACTTCAAATTCCCAAGACCTGTAAAAAAACACTAGTATTTCTTACAAAAATTGAGTAAAATGAAAGAGTCGATATGAAAATATTGACTAGGGCAACTTATATTATTAGTTTGTGCTGATAATATGAGGCTCTGTATTCGGGTGACCGCCCTTATGCAGAGTGCCTTTTTATTTTGTTTTTCGCTCTAATTACCTGATTTTAAACACAAAAAAATGATATTAGTCAGCTACTAATACCATGAAGCGTTCGTTAAATAACCATTCACTGTCGTTATTGAGTAAGCAGAAAAGAATGGAAATCAGTTCTTGCTTTTAGTACAATAAAGGTAGTCAATAAGCAATTATTGGCGAGGCAACTTGTATTATTAGTTTGTGCTGATAATACAGGGCTCTGTTTAGAAGATGACCGTCTTCTGACAGGGCGCCTTTTTTTATTTTATGTTGTAAATTTATTCTAACTTAAAGAGGTTGGAATAGTCAATAAAATAGAGTAAAAGAATTCAAATAGTCAAAAAAAGGTGGAAAAAAGGACAAGATTGACAAAAGAAGTGGAATTTTTTGAGTTTTTCTTGTGTTGGAGATTGAATGTAGATACCTATTAAAAACGTACAAAAAAATGTATAATTTACAATAAAAAAGAAGAGAAACTCTTTAAGTGTGATATACTAATTGGTGTAGAAAAGCTATGACGGTGGCTACTTCCGAAGGGTGGTGGTGCTTATGAAAGTAAGTACTGAAATCAACGAAAGGAGAAAGCCTTTTGTCCGCATTAGATACAATTCAATTGATTATAAGTTTTGGTATGTTTACCATTGCTTTGATTAAGTTGATTGTAGATATGCTTAAAAACGACAAAAAAAAGTAACCGCTCATATCTTTGGCGAGATAACGGTTACTAATTTATAATTAAAACTTGCTACCGTCTTAAACGGTTCTACACAAGAGGGATATGCTAAGACATATCTCTCTTTTCATTATTATTGTACATGAAAAGAATATAAAAGTACATTAAAACAGTGAAAAATCATCTATTATAAACGCTAAAGTAACGAAAGCAACAGATAACTGAGTGCTTGCTTCAATCTTCAATAAAAATAGATTTGTCTTTCTGCTCTGCTCTTATCTTATTTCATAAATTTCACATTTTGAACGAATGCTTCTAACTCTTCTCTACGCTCAATATTATGGTTACATTTCTCACTGTCATAGCAAATATAATTCCCACGCTTGGTGTACATACCATCACCAGATTCTTTCACCTTAGACAGAAACATCGCAACTTCTGACGTTTCATGACAAATCGGGCAAATGCCTTTTTGAGTCGTAGGAGCAATCGTTCCGGAAACGCCGACTAGCTGTCCATCGATTGAAGCGATAATAAATTTTTGTTGTTTTCCACTATCATTCCAACTGTAAAAGGTATAATCTCTCAAATCCATTGTTTCCCACTCGGGAATTTTCAATTTCTTGGTCTTTTTAAAGAGCTTTGTCAGCTGTTGTTTTGAAGGCGGATCAAACGGAATAACCGTTTCTTTTAATTCTTCCAAATAGTGTTCCAGTCTAGGCTTAGAAGTCGCAGCTTCTAAAAATCCTTCTAATAAAGGCTGTAACTGTTCTTTATCTGCACCAAACTGTTCATTGATTTTCTCAAGAACGATTGCTTGCAGTGTTTTGATTGTATTTTTATCATTTACAGATAAATGAGCTTGTAGCAAAATATTGGCTTGTTTTCTAATAAAATTAAATTGATATGGCTGTATTTGTTTTGTCATAATGGATTTCCTCTCTATCATTCAAGTGATAAAATTAAAAGCGAAGTGGGCTCGTTCAGTCTCGACAGAAAAATAGGAAAAATTGTATGAGACGCTTTTTGTCACATACAATTTTTATCTTTTTTCCGAGGGACTAGCCCGCGTAGCTAGATTGTGCATGGCATAACGATCGTTGACAGAAAGAGTTGATTCTCTTCGCTCTGTGTGCTAACATAATTTTCCTTTATTATAACGCAAACACTCAAAATTATAAATTGGTATAGCAAAAAAGCAATTGGTTCAGTTGAAAAACCGGAAAGAGTAAGCTAAACTAAAACATGGTGCTATTTTAAATTAAAAATAAACGATTGAAAATAAAACAAATCTTAGGAGTGAAGCAATTGGAAAACAGATATGTCATCATCCTGGCTGCTGGTAAAGGAACACGCATGAAATCGAAACTTTATAAAGTGTTACACCCTGTCGCTGGCAAACCGATGGTAGAACACATCATGGATCAAGTGGAAAAAACGAATCCAAGTGAAGTTGTGACGATCGTAGGTCATGGTGCAGAAGCAATCAAGAGCCATTTAGGTGAACGTAGCCAATATGCTTTACAAGCAGAACAATTAGGGACAGGACATGCGGTGTTACAAGCAGAATCGCACTTAGCTGGCAAACAAGGTACAACACTTGTCATTACAGGTGACACGCCGCTATTAACTGCTGAAACATTAGCGAACCTGTTTGATTATCATCAAGGAAAAAACGCGAGTGCGACGATTTTGACCGCTCATGCGGAAGATCCAACTGGATACGGTCGTATCATTCGTGATCATGTAGGGATCGTTGAAAAAATTGTGGAGCAAAAAGATGCGTCTGAACAAGAAGCTCGTGTGCAGGAAATCAATACTGGAACGTTTTGTTTTGATAATGAAGCCTTGTTTAATGCGTTGTCTAAAATCAATACCAACAATGCTCAAGGTGAATATTACTTAACAGATATCATTGAGATTCTTAAAAAAGAAGGCAAAACAGTGGCTGCCTACCAAATGGCTGATTTTGAAGAAGCGATGGGGATCAATGATCGTGTGGCTTTAGCAGAGGCGAATAAAATCATGCACCGCCGTTTGAATACAATGCATATGAGAAATGGTGTTTCATTCGTTGATTCTGATTCAACGTATATTGACGAAGGTGTCGTGATCGGTTCAGATACAGTGATTGAAGCCGGTGTCCATTTAAAAGGCAAGACAGTGATTGGCGATGACTGTTTTATCGGCGCAAATTCGGAAATCGTTGATAGCGTGATCGAGGATAACGTAAAAATCACACAATCAGTTGTCGAAGAAAGCATTATTCGCAAAAATGCAGATGTAGGGCCATTTGCCCATATCCGTCCAAAAGCTGAAATCGGTGAACGTGTCCATGTTGGAAACTTTGTGGAAATCAAGAATGCGACCGTGGCAGAAGATACCAAAGTGGGACATTTGACGTATGTTGGTGATGCAGACTTAGGTAAAAATATTAACGTTGGTTGTGGTGTAGTTTTCGTTAATTATGATGGAAAAGATAAACATCGCACAACAGTTGGTGATCACGCGTTTATTGGCTCATCAACAAGTTTGATCGCACCTGTGAACGTTGCAGCGAATTCTGTTATTGCGGCAGGCTCTACGATTACAGAGGATGTGGCAGAGTTTGATCTAGCGATTGCTCGGGCTAGACAAGTGAATAAAGAAGGTTATGGGAAGAACATGCCTTATATGAATAACGAGAAGTAAGCGAAAAAAGATGATTGCCAAATCCTTGGTAGTCATCTTTTTTTTATTTATGATAGTGAGTTGTAAAATTCATTCAGTGTACGCTGAATCGGAGAACCCAGAACTAGAGTTTTCTTCGCTATTTTTTCGCCGTTCCTTACGTTGGATCTTTTCTATTTCAGAAACAGTATAGGTTTTTCTATCCTTAAATTTATCATTTTTTCTTGAAAACTTACCATCCATGACATTGTTTCTTTCAAATTCTTTTTGATAAGGCATTATTGATGCTGAAAAATCATTTTCTTTATCATTATTAAAATAACCATAAAAGACTAGTGTTCCCATAGGATTTTTTTTAGTTTTAGTAAAAGTAAGAGAATCGATATTATAATTGTAATTAAAAAATAACTCGATTCGTTCTTTTTGTTTGTTCGTATAATTGTTATAGCTGTAGCGATTCAATCCTGCTATCCCTACTACCATTATTCCTATCGCAATCAAAAATTTATATCTAGTTTTCATAGTCAATGTGTCCTTTTTGTATCAGAATTATTCATAAGCATAACAAAAAGAGAGCCATTATCATGAGCAAAATTGATAAAGGCTATTTCATTATAGCTTCAGCAGATTATCCAGTTTGAACTGAAGTTGAAACTGGATAATCTGCTGTTCTAAAAAAAAATGAGTTGTTAAAATTCATTCAGTGTACTTTGATAAACCAGTTGAATCGGAGAACCAAGAACTAGAGTCAGTTAATTGATTTTCTCGGCGTTCCTTACGTTGGATCTTTTCTATTTCAGAAACAGAATATGTTTTTCCATTATCAAATTTCGCATTTTCGTTATCAAATACGCCATTAATGGCAATGTTCCCTTCAAACTCTTTTTGATAAGGCATTATTGATGCAGTAAAATTATTATCTTTATGATTATTAAAGTAACCATAAAAGACTAATGTTCCCATAGGATTTTTTTTAGTTTTAGTAAAGGTAAGAGAATCGATATTATAATTGTAATTAAAAAACAATTCGATGCGCACCTTTTGTTTTTCCATATAGTCTTTATAGCTGTAGTAATTCAATCCCATCACCCCAATTATTATTATTCCTATCCCAATTAAAAATTTATACCTAGTTTTCATAGTCAATGTGTCCTTTTTATGTCATAATTAAATACAAGTATAACATAAAGGATAACTATTATTAATGCCTAAGACTGATAAAGATTTTTTAGTTATAGCTTCAGAAACTTATCAAAACTACCCCATAGGTACAAAAATTAAGGGATCAGATAATAGACAATATGAAGTGGTAGAGGTTTTAAATAATCCTGATAAAAATGGAGCAGAAGGGATCGCTGTTGCGCCTATCGTTAACGGCAAACCCGATCTTTCCAATATCACGATTTCTTATAAAGGAACCAATCTGGCTGATATGGATGGTGACCTAAGTGCTGATGTCCAACAAGTCACCATGGGTCAAAAAGATAAATACCAAAATGTGCATGTTCCTGGGACGACTATACGTGTTCCGGTTGAAGTCAATAGTCAATTCGATACAGCATTAGCTTTTGCTGAACAAGTAAAAAATGATCCGCGCTTCAAAAATGCAACATTTGATTACACAGGACATAGTTTAGGTGCTGGTTTAGCTTCCTATGTTGCTGCTGAATTTGGAGAGTACGCTACAGTCTTTTCTGCTCCAAATATTTATCGATTACTGAGTGAAAAAGCAAAAAAATGGGTTGATGCTGGACATGCCACAGATAAAATTACAAATTACACTCATATGAATGATAGCGTTGGAAATTTTGATCAATTTGGCATGCCTTTAGTTGGAAAGAGAGTTCTCACGAAAAGTAATAAAGAGTTAGAAACGTTTATCATGAGTTTATTAACATTGGGCGGACACCCTACTGATACTTTCATGAACATGTTTAATGGTGATGGAAGTATCATGCGTTTATTTGCTCCAGCATTGCTTCGGGCAACCGCTGCACAATATGATGCTATGAAAAGTACGGCATTAGGTATAAAAAAAACAATTGAACAATATGAGTGGGATGAAGGAGAAGAAGTGATGGCTTTACAAAAACATATCCGCAGTGAAGCTAGTGGTGGAGCTTATTCTGAATTAGAAGATCATGAAATTCAAGATATTTTGAAGTCGGTCGCACCATACTCTAAAGGGGAGCAATACTATGCTCATAATCCAGAGGTAGTCAAAGAGTTAAAGGACAAGATGGTAACGATTGGAGATAATCTAGGCGAATTTGCCCATAGTTTACGCATGGCAGCTGTTAAAGCAGAAGCTGCAGATGAACAAATCGCAACGTCGTTTTAATGAAAGGGAGAAAAAAATGAATTTATTAGGGATGGATTTGACTGTTGGTGGAGAATCATATAGTGACGTTATTTCAAGTTTACAGCAAAAAATTACGTTTGAATCAAACTTAAAGGAACCAAATTCAGCTACAGTTACGCTATATAAAATTCAACTAGAACAATACCAAAAATTAGAGAAAAAAAGGGTACAAAAAATAGCACTACAAGCGAAATGTGTCAGTGTATTTAATCCTTTAAAAGAAGAAGCTGCTCAAATGCAAAATATAATAAAGACAGAGCAATTTGATCTAGGAAGTAGTGTTGAAACCTTTGTTCAAAATGCTCCAGATATGGTAAAAGGACAAGCTGGCAATGCGTTTTCTCATGAGGTATCAGTGATGAGAAATAGTGTCATTGAAGCAAGTGGTATGTGCGAAGCTGTTACATAGTAAAGTAGTCAAAAATAATTAAGATTTGAAAATTTACTTCATAAAAACAGAAAGATGGTCACCAATATTTGGCAACCATCTTTTTAGCTATCCAATGTTCCGTTTCCGATTATATTCATAAAAACCATAACCAGAAAGACCAATGATAAGTAAACCTAAACCACTATAAGCGACAATTGTTTCACCCATTTTCGGATAATCTGCTGTTTTTCCAACAGGTTTGGCTACTTTTATCTCATCTGGTTTCGTTGGATTTTTTGGATCTGGATTTGGTACAGGTTCGGGTTTGTTTTTCTTATTAAATTCAGCTTCTGAAATGGAGATGATTCGTTCGCCTGGAAAGGCTTCTTTGTATTGTGCGAGATCGATATTTATTGCGGCATTGTATAGACGAAGGTTTGTTCCTTGTTTTAGATGATCGATCAAGACGGTATCTAAAGAAGGGCCTTCTTCACGTTCGCCGCCTAGCATATCGTAACCATCGCCGCCAGCTGCTAAGAAGTCATTCGTAGCCATATAATATGTTGCTTTTTCATCAATTGGGGCAAATTTTCCAGTCGTGTGGTCTTGGACTTCAATTTGCAATACTCGTTCTCCAACAATGGTTTTATCTGTTCCATTGCCTTCGTCTGCTGGCAGTAAAGAACCTTTTTTAGTTGAATCATAATGTACACGAATCGTGCTAGAGACATGAAGGAAACCGCCATTTGCCCCAAGTTTTGGTTGATTGTAGTCATCTAATATGACTTTGCCAGTTTCGTCTTTTTGAGCCATTGAACGAAGGGATAGCTCAAACATATCTTTGACTTCGGCACCTGTAACGCTGATTTGAGAGATGCTGTTGCCAAATGGCATTACAGCAATGATATCACCTAACGTCACTTTGCCAGGTTCAATATTTGCTCGGATACCGCCACCATTTGTGACCGCGAAATCGGTTTTGTTTTTGAAGCCATGCTGTCCGTAAGTTAACATTGCATCGCCAATCAGATTGCCCAAATTCGTTTCTCTGGTTCGAATATTGTCGCGCTCACCGTTAAATTGATAAGGATTATTTTCAATCACAACTTCTGAGCCCCAGGCTTCAAAGTTCTTTTTAGCTTGATCAACTAACGCTTTAACAGCAGGATTTTCTTCTAGATCTGCTAATGTGTCTGCGGGTGTTAATGAAGCCGTTTTGATGTTGAGATCTGTCAAATCAACATCAACTAAACCGACGTTGTTTAGATAATTTCCAGTTTGTGTGTACATCACGTTGCCAAATTTTTTCCCGCCATCCACGGCTGTATGTGAATGACCATCCAAAACAGTAATATTCAAATCGGAAAATTCTTTACTTAGTGTTTCAGCCAACGTATCGCCACGCCATTCATGAGGGGTGGTTTCATCGATTCCTAAATGTCCCGTAACAACATAGGCAGTAACTGCTTCTCCTGAATTTTTGATTTTATTGATCGCCTTTTTCGTTTCAGCGATTGGATCGGCAAACGTTACATCTTTTACATTGTTTGGGTGAGTTTTAGTTGCTGTTTCAGGTGTTGTTACGCCGATAATAGCGTATTTTTTTCCATTTTTATCAACGATTGTGTAAGGTTCAAAGACCAATTCCCCATTTTTAAATGTGTTGTTGGATAAGATTGGGAAATTCAGTCTGTTCTTGTATTCCATGGCTGTTTCAAAACCAAAGTCAAATTCATGGTTACCGACGGCTATAGCATCGTAGCCCACTTCATTCATTACGTCTGCCATATCCATTCCTTTAGAGAAATTAGAAATCGGCAGACCTTGGAAGACATCGCCTGCGTCAATCAAAAGATCTGGTTGAACCAATTCTTTATAGGTTTTCAAACGAGCCATTCCTAAAACATCTTTCCCATTGCCTTCTAAACGTCCATGCACATCATTAGTATGCATGATGGTGAATGATTCGGGCGAAAAACCTGCATTGATCACCTCTTGTTTGGTGATCGGTTTGACATTTGGTGTTCGGCCATCTGCAGCAGGCTCTGTCTGCAATGTTCCGTCATTGACTAATTTAACAGCCAAATCACGCCAGTTTTTATTAAAATGATAGCCAATTACTTCCCAGTTATTCTCAATTTCAACTGTGGGGTCAAGAGTTTGTTTTTCACGAATATAATCTGCGATCAATCCGCGCAGTGTTTCTGGATCAGTTGATTTGATTGGTTCCCCCGTAACGATTCCCTGTGTTAGTAAACCTTCATAACGGTAATTATTCATAGCAATGGTATAGTTTGCTGTAAGATCGACTGGTTTGCCGTCAATCGTTGGATTGATAATCCGCTCACCATGTGGTTTAGAAATATCGATCTTATAAGAAATTCCTGAAAAAATGTCATAGTTATACACACGAATTTTTTCATTAAAGCTGATTGTTAAATCATCTGGGCTAGGTGTATTGTAGTAATCCGCCTGATTTTCCATGTATTTCAGTAGGTTTTCCCCAGTTATATTGACACTGACTAGTGTGTTAGGGTATTTATAAATATCAAAGATGTTTGAGTATGAGATATCTCCTGCATTCAACTTACTGTCCGCTTTAAAGAGCGCAGAAGCGGCTAGTTGAGCGCCTGTTGCTTTTCGTTGGACATTGTTGATCAGAGAAATCATCGCAGTCGGACGAAGTTGAGCTTCTGGGATTCCTTTCACTTCTTCAGCGGGTAAAAAGTTTCCAGTTGCTGTTCCGATTTTTTCAGAGATAAATTCTCTTGTTTTGTCATGGTATTCTTTCGTTTCAGCTTTTAATGCCTCATCTGCTGGTACCGTTTTGGTGCTTACAATAGCAGCATCACTGTTTTTGACTTGCCATTTGTCTCCTGCTTTTTCAATATCAAGCTCGATTTTGACCATCTCTGTTCCAGTATCTTTAGGTCCTGCTACTGGAACAAGTCCGTTTGGCCCTTGGATTTGTTCTGCGAAAGACCGGTGATCATGCCCTAAAATGTAGGCGTCGATACCTGGGACATAATTGATGACTTGATCGGCACTTGCAGCAGGGTCAGAATTTTGACGACCAGCGTGGATCGACGCGACGATGATATCCGTATCGTCTTTTAGCTCAGCAACAGCTTTTTCTGCTTCTTCTTTCAAGGGATTGAAATATAAGCTGTCTACTTTAGCCCCATCCCATAAAGGAATTTGCGGTGTTGTCAGACCGATGATACCGACAGTTAAATCTTTGCTGCCATCGCCGTCTAAATCAATATCTTTTTTAGTCGTTCCGCCAACAAAGCGACTTTTGGACTCTTTGACATAAGTGTTGGCTGATAAGATCGGAAACGCAGCTTCATTATCCAGTTTTTTGATTAAATCTAAGCCAAAATTGAATTCATGGTTCCCCAACACCATTGCATCATATTTCATGTAATTCATAGCTTTGATCATAGGATTCGGTCGACCGATCAAAGGTGTTTTGTTATAAAGATCATCTGTCAAGATTGTTCCTTGGTTCATATCTCCATTATCGATCAGAATGGTTCCATTCGGATTTTCTGAACGGATGTTTTGTACAACAGTACTGACTTGAGAAAGCCCGACAGGTGTTTGTTTATCATCTTCATAAGACCAGTCCCATAGCTGGCCGTGGACGTCGGATGTCCCTAAAATCGTTAATTTCTGGGCCTTTTTTGTGATACTCTTTTGCGTAGTTTCAGGATTTGATTGATTCTCAATTGCTAGGGCAGTTGTCGTCCCACTAGCACAGAAAATAATAGCAACCAATAGTTGTAAACTAAACCACCTTTTGCGTAACAATGACTTCTTCACTTAAAAACCTCCTATTTTAATCCGCTTTCATTTTGGTGTATCACCTAAATGGTAATCTATATCATTTGTTTTGTCACCATGAAATGTAGGGATTTTATATTATAATGTTAAAAAAATCCATTTATTAATTTAAAACTATATTTTGTCATATAAAAAGACCTCCAAAAGTTAGATTTTGAGTCTAATTTTTGGAGGTAGGTTGATCAAGTTTTGAAGCTCCTGATTTTTTCTTGACTCTTTTTTTAAATTTATTCTCGTATTATATTGTCACCATCGATTAAGATTGCTTGTTTATTTGAGATTGGAATCAGCTTTAAATCAGTATCGTAGTTTGTAATGATGTTCTCCACTACTTCTTTGAAGGGAAAGCTGGCATAATGGGGTACTGGTGAAATATCAACTAAATTTAGCGATTGGAAAGACTCAAGTTCTGGTGCCTTTTTGACATCATCCATGGCTTTGATATATTCAATATTAGGTGAGGCAACTACGGCTCCAGCTGATTCGCCGATATAAATTTTCCCGTCGGCTACTTGTTGTTGGATCAATATATCAGCGCCAGATTTCTTTAATTCTTGTAATAGAAAAAAAGTATTTCCGCCTGTCACATAAATGACATCGTTGGATTCAAGTTTTTGTCTTATTTCGGTGGGTGTTGCTTGAGAGATCTCTAGTTCATCGATCACCATACCCAATGTTGCAAAGCTTTTTATCGCAGCTTCAACAAAGAAAGTTTGTTTTTCTGGTAGACTAGCTGTTGGAATAAATGTAACAGTTTTTCCTTTTAGGTCTTTTTTCATAAATGATTGAAATTGTTCTGAAACATCCTTAAAAGATGAAGCTAAAAATATTTTTTTCATTTGAACACTCCTTAATTTAAAACCTGAATGAGCTAGTTAGTTCTGGCAGATAATAAGGAAATTTGAATGTGACATTTATAGTTACACGCAGTGCTCTTTTTCCCAAGAAATTAGCTCAGCAGGTTAGATAGTTTAACTTTAACATTTCGGTGTGCCAACAGTATGTCAACAATTAAAAAGAAAAAATAGTTTATAAACTATTTTTTTCGATCGTTTCTGGTCTATTTTTATTAGAAAATCGTATTAATTTAGAGGAATGCCTCAAAATCACTTGATTTATTTTGAAAAAGTGACTACTATTTATAAGGAAACTATTGTTCAGTAAAAGAAAGTGGAGGTCCTCATGTCAAAACATTATTTTGATCCTAGATTGAAAATCTTTTCTCTTAACTCGAATCGTCCATTAGCGGAAAAAATCGCTGCAGCTGTCGGTGTCGAATTAGGAAAATCTTCTGTCACTCAATTCAGTGATGGTGAAATTCAAGTAAATATTGAAGAAAGTATTCGTGGCTCTCACGTTTATATCATCCAATCAACAAGTAGTCCAGTTAACGATAATTTAATGGAATTGTTGATCATGATCGATGCGTTAAAACGTGCTAGTGCAAAAACAATCAACGTTGTAATGCCTTATTATGGTTATGCACGTCAAGATCGTAAAGCACGTGCCCGTGAACCGATCACAGCGAAACTTGTAGCAAATATGCTTGAAAAAGCAGGAGCAACTAGAATGTTGACATTAGATTTACATGCCGTTCAAATTCAAGGATTCTTCGATATTCCAGTGGATCACTTGATGGGCGCTCCATTGATCGCAGATTACTTCATGGAACACGGCATTCAAGGCGATGATGTTGTGGTTGTATCTCCTGACCATGGTGGTGTGACACGTGCCCGTAAACTTGCGGAATACTTGAAATCACCGATCGCAATCATCGACAAACGCCGTCCAAAAGCGAATGTCGCTGAAGTAATGAACATTATTGGACATGTAGAAGGCAAAATTTGTGTCTTGATCGATGACATGATCGACACAGCTGGGACAATTTCACTCGCTGCCAATGCGTTACAAGAAGCTGGCGCAAAAGAAGTGTATGCTTCATGTACACACCCAGTTTTATCAGGACCTGCTTTACAACGTATTGAAGATTCTGCTATCAAACGTTTAGTTGTAACAGATTCTATCTATCTTTCTGATGATCGTAAAATCGACAAAATCGATGAAATCAGTGTTGGTGAATTAATTGGTGATGCCATTAAACGTATCCATGAAAACAAACCAGTTAGTCCGTTGTTTGAAACAAAACGCCGTTAACATTAATCAATAAAAGTCGACAGACATTATTTTTCTGTATGTAAAAATGCAGAAGAATGATGTTTGTCGGCTTTTATTGCGTAAAATATCAAATTCGTTTTATATCGCAATGTTGTTATACAGTGCGTTTGATTTTTCATTTACTAATGTACACTTGTTAAGCGATACGTTGATTTTTACGGCAGTTTTTATGGTTACAGATTATACAACTTTATCTACATTCAATTCCAATTAATCCTTCTCCAAAGCCGCCATCTGTTCCCCATACAATTTTCCATCATACATTTTGAAAAATGGATAATAACAAACAATCGAAACAGCTAAGTTAATAAAAGCAATCAGCACCGCTCTAAAATCACCGCCAGTTCCCAGAAACGCCCCGATTCCCACAGGCGAAATCCAAGGAATCCCAGTAATTACTTTATTCACCAATCCAAGAGAAGAAGCAAAATAAGCAATCGTGACATTGATCAAAGGCGTCACAATAAACGGGATGATCAAATAAGGATTATAAACGATCGGTGCCCCGAAAATCACCGGCTCATTGATATTAAACAAGCCTGGCAGCACTGCCGCTTTACCCAGTACTTTTAACTGATCGGATTTTGCTGCGAAAATCATCAACAAAACCAATCCAAGCGTACTACCAGCACCACCGATAAAGATATACATATTCACAAAATCTCCAGCGAAAATATTTGATCCGCCATCAATATTCTCTGTTAATGCCACCAATAAAATCGGGTTGATAAAACTATTCTTGATCACAGCCGTTCCATGAACTCCAACGGCCCAAAGTAGATGGATCAATAACATAATTACAATAATTCCCAACCAAGAACCGGTCAAATCTTTAACAAACTCAAATGGTTTTGATAACAATCCATGTAAATCAGTATGGAACACAGCTAAAATCGTATTGATAAATAACATCACAAACGCAATAAAAATAGCAGGAATCAATGAAGCAAAAGCTTTACTTACACCATCAGGAACGCCTTCTGGCATCCGAATCGTAATATTTTTTTTCACACACCAACGATAAATCTGAGTAGAAATAACGGCTGTGATGATCCCAATAAAAATCCCAACGCCACTAAAACGAGTGACCCAACCGCCAAGTGCGACCCCATTATAAACAATCGATGTTTCACTTTCCGATTGTATCAGCTGAGCACCGCCATTGACGATATCTGTTTGTACAATCGTCATTAAAAAGGCAAACAATCCTAAAATTGCTCCAACAAAACTACTCAGTCCGTCACTTTCTTCTTTCCGATAAATATCCGTCAAATAATAAGCAGTCGCCAAACAGTAAAAAATCGCAATCGAGCCGATCGACATGGTGGTAGCCACACTATAAATCGGTGCGAATTTCAAAATCGTATTCTCAAAAAACGGTGCTAGCGGCGGAATGATTTGCGGCAAATTATTGATGATCAGAAAAATCGATCCGACGATCGTAAACGGCACCGTAATGATCCCAGCTTGCATGATCGCTCGAATAAAGCGCAAGTTTGCAACTTTATTCAAAGGCGGCATTAGTTTCGTTTCCAAAAATGTAAATACTTTATTCATTTTTTTCTCCTTTCCTTATGAGGGCAGTTGATTTGTTTCGATCAATGTTTGATACCAGTAAAAACTGTCTTTTTTATAGCGAGTAAGTTCTTTTTTATCGTGTTCTGTGCGATCGACATAAATAAAACCATAGCGCTTGCTGATGCCTTCGTGAACACTGATTAGATCGATCGCTGACCATGGACTGTAACCAATCAAGTCAACGCCAGCTTCGATGGCCTGTAGACATTGCTCGATATGTTGTTCCAAGTAGCTGATTCGGTACGGATCGTGAATCTTGCCGTCAGCTGTTAGTTCATCTTTTGCCCCTAAACCATTCTCGGTAATAATGATCGGCAAGTGATAGCGATCATACAGTGTCTGCAACGTGGTTTTTAAGCCGTCTGGATCGATGGTCCAATTGAATTCATTTTTCTTCAAATAAGGATTGGTAAAGCCTTTATAAAAGCCCCATTCCATGATATCTTCACTTTGCTGATCGCTGATACCGTTTGCCATACCGTCTTTTTCAGTTGGTTTTTCTACAGTGACAGTGGTGTAAAAATTCATGGCAACAAAATCTGGGAAGTTATTTTCCATCAATTCTTGATCTTCAGCGGCATATTCAATCGTGATATTATTACGGTTTAAATAGTCTTTGAAGACCGCGTTATAACGACCGAAACAAGAAAAATCTAGATAAGCCCAGTTACGAACGCTGTTAAAATAAAGCGCGGCTTGATTGTCCATTGGTTTGCTAGTTGCTGGATAGACAAGAGAAATATTCGGTACAGGACCAATTTGTCCGCCTTCGATTAATTCATGGCACCGTTTGAAGGCATATTTTTCAGCGATCATTAGGTGATGGAATTGTTGGTATTTTTCTTGTAATGGGATCTCTTTACCTAGAATTTTTTTATCGACTAAAAGCATGATGTTTGGCTCATTGATCGTTAGCCAATGCTTTACGCGGTCACCGTATGCATCAAATAAGGTCTCAGCATAAATTTTGAAGGCATCTACGGTACTGCGAACGCTCCAACCGCCTTCATCTTCTAACGCTTGAGGTAAGTCAAAGTGATTTAATGTAATATACGGTTGAATATCGTATTTTAATAACTCGTCAATGACGTCGCTATAATGTTGCAATCCTTTTTGATTGATTTCACCACGTCCATTTGGAAAAATGCGTGTCCAAGCAATTGAGAAACGGAAAACCTTGATGCCCATCTCAGCTAACAAGCGAATATCCTCTTTATAGTGATGATAGTGATCCACAGCCACAGTAAAATCTGCGATGTCATGATTATCTCTTTGGCGTGTGTCTTGCACACTTAAGCCTTTACCGTCGCTTTGATAAGCGCCTTCTGTTTGATGGGCGGAAATGGACGCGCCCCATAGAAAATTTTCTGGAAATGTATGTGTCATAGTTTTCTCCAATCAATAGTTTTTTTGTGAAGCGTTTTCTTTGGCTTTAGAATAAGTGATTACTTGGGTAAATTCAATACAATCAAAAGAACTGTTCATGAAAGAATTTTTATGAACAGTTCAAAAGGTGTGGATACAAGAAAACGAACTCTTTCAGTATACCTTTTTTATTCAGTTAACACTTCAATGGAGATTCCTTGTGCTTGATAGCTGTTCAAAATAGTTGGTGTGATTAATGAGTCTGTATATAAAGTATCGAATAACGCTGTTTTATCGATCATAAATGAGCTGATCGACTCTAAATAAGCGGAAGGTGTATAGACAATTTTACGCCCATTGGTATGTTGAATCATGGTTCGATAAATGAACGATTCATTTAGTGTCTTGGTGGTTACTTCATGAGTATTAAAGCCAGCCGCTTCAATGATGCAAAGGTCAGCTTCCACTTTATTAAACGAATGAGTAGCAAAATCTCCAACCAGTGCGTTAGTATTTTTTTCTAATTCACCGCCGCTGATCGAAATCAATGCTTTTTTCTCAGTGTGATCGATAGAAATGGCAGAAACATCGTTAGTCAAAATAGTCAGGTCAAAAAAAGATAATGCATAAATCAATTCATTAGAAAAATGTCCGGAACCAATAAACAGCTGTGCTCCAGGCACTAAAAATGGTTTGATTTTCTCAATAAAGGCAGCTAGTGGAAAGACCGCTCCTTCTTGTTTGATGGAGTGGTTCAATTCATCATTAGGAAGCAGTCTGACCCCACCGTAAAACCGTTCGATCATCTTTTTCTTTTCTAAAAAGAGCAAGTCTCGTCTAATTGTTACAGCAGAAACGTTAAAAAATATTGCAAGCTCATTAACAGTTAAACGTTCGCTGTGTTTTAAATGCTCAATCAAATTTTCCCTACGTCTAAATACATCTCCTTGACTGGTTTTCATTTTTTCCTCCTAGTTGAACGTTCTCTTTTTTCGCAGAACTCGAATCTTTAGATTTTGGCAATTGATGAGATTGAAGTAGAGCGTAGCGATCGCCTGTATCGCTAGATAAAGTGCCATCATTTTTTAATTATTCATAGTATAGACAATTTTCTGTCAAAAAGACAGCTTGTTTCAATGGAGATTTGATGCTATATTTTGTTAAACAAAGCACAAGAGGTCAGGAGGGGACTGTTGATGGGAGAATCCAAGCAATTTCCATTTCATCTATCCTTGATGAAAGTTAGCTATGCACCACCGCAAATGAGTGATTATTTAACTCTTTTTCTAATGCTTAGCGGCAGCATGGTCGTTACGGTCGGGGAAAAAGAATATCAATTAAATTCAGATGATATCTTAGTTATTAATCCACGCCAGCAATATCAAGTAAAGAGTTCGGATAAAAACTTATTATTATCTTTGCGTATTTCAAGAACACCGCTCACTCCGCATTTTAAAGAGAACTGGTTGCCGTATATTGATTGTTCATCAACAGAAGCCGACATACCTGAGGGAGAAAAATTTCAACAACTACGAGAAGCCTTGGTTCATTTAATGGCTGCATACTTTAAGCAAAATGAAGAGACAGAATTGGCTATGTATCAGCATTTATTTACCGTGTTAAAACAATTAGTCAAGGAATTCAAAAAAGAAATGGTGCCTGCGCCGTGTGTTACGACAGAACTTGCAGATGATCGGATGAATCAGTTATTGGAAGAAATTCAAAAGAATTATGATCAGCCGATTTCATTAGAATCGTTGGCTGAAAAGAGTGGAATCTCCTATTATCATTTATCGCGTTCGTTTAAAAAACAAGTTGGGCTCAATTTTACGGAGTATCTAAATCAAATCCGCTTGATGCATGCAGCGGAAAGTTTGGTGCTAACCTCACAATCTGTGATCAAGGTCGCTTTGAATAATGGTTTTTCAAATGCAAAAAATTTTCATCAAGTCTTTAAAAAACAGTATGGGTTGACACCAGCAAGTTTTCGTAAAAAATATTCTGTGACGACAAATCAGTTGAAACAGACGACAGAAAATGCCGACTATCAGGAAATAACTGGAGCAGCAGCCTTACAAGAGCTGGCAAAATATTTAGTGGAAAAAGATATCGAAGATGAAAATGCTGCGCTTGAGCAGCGCTTAGAGTTAGTTTTACCTTCGGCGCCACAACCAAATTATCACAGCAGTAAAAAAATCATAAAAATCGGTCCTGCTGGAGAAGGTTTAGCGAATGGTGTACAGCGTGAATTGTGTATTTTACAAAAGGATTTGAGCTTTGATTTAGTTCAATTTGAAGGTTTTTGCGAAGAAACAAATTTTGAAAATGATATTTTGATGGTATCTGAGTATATTTTAAACAATCAATGGTTCGATTTTTTAGTGAAAATCCAGCTGAAGCCGATGATCCAGCTTTATTTACCTGAGGAGTATACTGAAAAGGAAGAAGTTCAGTTATGGTGTGATAAGCAATTGAAAATCATTCGTCATTTCGTGAATCGCTATGGCCGAGAGGAAGTAAATCAGTGGTACCTTCAATGGTCATTTCCTAAAGTAAGTGGGCTCTGGAATGATGGTAGTCGCTGGGGCTATCATTATTTTTATCGTAAGCTGAAACAGTTAGTTCCTGGCTGTAAAGTAGGCTTGATGTCATTGCGTTCGTTAGATGAAACAGAATACGAGCAATATCAGGCCTTTATTTATGAGCAGGGAACACAGCGCTGTCTCCCAGAATTTATTAGTTTCCATGCGGATCCGTATGCAACAGCAGTGATCAAAGAGGAACATGCGTTGCGTTTTAAAAAATACCAACAAGCTATTTTAAGTAGAGTAAAGTCGGTCATCACCGCGCATCAAATAGAAAAAAATGCCTTTTTTTCGGATTGGACACCAGAGTTATTTTTAACCGATTGGAATACATTAGTGGGGGAAGGAAATACTTTTTCTGGAACGTTTTTCCGTTCTGCACTGATTTTGGAATCGATTGTTGAATTGTCAAAAGAAGTGACGGGAATTGCCTTTTGGCTGAACATCAAGGTAAAGGAACGACAGACGCATACAAGAGAAGACAGTAGTTTATCTGTGTTTCTTTATGAGGAGCTGAGGCGACCGCTATTCTTTTCACTACGATTTTTAAACCATCTAAAAGGTGAGCTAGTTGCTAGTGGAGATGGCTATATTTTGACACGAAATCAAGGACAGTATCAGCTGTTACTTTATAATTCTAGCTATCTAGATCCATTGTATTCAGTTGATACATTTCAAGTTCAGTATCAGACAAAAAAAGTCAGGATTCATTTAAGCGGGCTCCCTGTGGGCCATTATTTGATTCGGGAATATGTCTTGGATAAAGATCATGGTGGGATTTATAATGATTGGATCAGAGTTGGGGGGCAAGCAGAGTTGGATCATGAGTTGCAGAAATATTTGGAGCAAAAGATCGTTCCTAAGTTTGAGCTGAAAAAAGAGCGAATCGATTCCTTTGGCTATGAATTGGAAGCGACCTTGACGTTAAATGCGTGTCAGTTGTATTTGTTTCAGCCTTTGTATTGAGGAAAAGAGGCATCTGAAAAATGAGTCTCAGCATTGATTTAATATTAGGATCTTAAAAATAATATGACTATTGAGGAGTGATAACTTTGAAAATATTTGATAAAATCTCAGATTTTTTTGATGATCGCAGACGAGTAAAGCATCAACGGATTAGAGAAAAAAACGATCAGCTACGGGCACAAGGGAAGACTCCACTTAAAAAAGGCTGGGGAACAATGGTAAATACTGGATCTGGTGGTATTAATCAAGACCCCACCACAAGAGTCTACGATGTTGCCCAACAACAAAAAAATATCTCTGAAGAACATGACATTAAAGAACGTCGCTCAGGTGAGGTCAAAAGGAAATAAACAAATTGAATTAGCATTCAGAAAAGCAAAAAAGACTACTACTTTTTTGCTTTTTTTATTTATTTTTCTCCATGATCAAAATATTAAGACTATATCAAGCAATTAAAGTGATTTGTATTTGTGAATTGTTTCGTATAATAAATGTACGGAAAACGTTTTCTTATATTTGAACTATGGAGGAAAAAAATGGAGACACAAGTTGAAAAAACAGTAGCAAACAAAAGTAGTGCTGGGTTGATTTTTGCCTTAATGGCTGGTTATTCGATGATTTATATGGATAAGAGTATGATCTCTACCGCAGTTTTACCAATGGCCAAAGAGTTTAATTTGGATGCTGGTCAAACAGGAATGATCATGTCATTCTTTTTCCTAGGTTATTCGTTGATGCAGATTCCCGGTGGTTGGTTAGCAGATAAAATCGGCGCAAAAAAGGTGTTAATGCTGTCACTAGCAATTATTTCAATTTTTTCATTCGCATTTGGTGCAGTGAGCAGCTTGATGTTATTTATAGCTATCCGCTTTTTTGCGGGTCTAGGTCATGGTGGTTATCCGCCCAGCTGTTCAAAATCAATTGCCGATAATTTCCCGCAAGAACGTAGAACCTTTATCCAATCATTGATTCTATCAACATCAGGTATCGGTGGTATTTTAGCATTCACCTTGGGGACTAATTTGATCAATGCAAATTGGCGTTATGGGTACTTAGCATTAGGAACATTATTTGCGGTTGCATTTGTACTGGTAGGTATTTTTGTTCCCAAACAAGCAACTAGCGCAAAAACAGGGACAAGCAATAAACCAGCAATTAAGTTTAGTCAGGTAATCACGAACCGTAATGTATTAGTATTATTCGTAGCAATGCTATTGTTAAATTTTCTGCTTTATGGAAATATGTCATGGTTGCCAAGCTTTTTAGCACAAAAATTTGCAATTGATATTAAAACAATTGGTTATCTATTAGCCGTTAACGCAGTCTTCCAAACCGCAGCGACGATGTTTGCAGGTGCGTTGTTGTCAAAACTATTTTTAGGTAAAGAACGCATGTTTATTCTTAGTACAACAGTTTTAGCTGCAATTTTAGTGGTTGCCTTTGTTGCATCAAATAATTTGGTATTATCAATGATTTGTTTGATCGCTGTAAGTATGGTTTCAGTAAGTGCCTTTACAGCAATCTTCACATGGCCGCATAAAATCATGGATCCATCGATCATTGGGTCTTCAATTGGCATCATTAATACAGGTGGAACCTTGGGCGGGTTTTTAGCACCAATGATTTTAGGACAATTGATTAAAGCCGCTGGAGGTTCATTTACATTAGCGTTTGGCTTTATGGCAGCAGCTAGTCTTCTTTGCGGCCTGTGTGCCTTAGGAGTGAAAAAAGAAGCGTAATGTCAGAGAAACAGTTTAAGTATAAAAGTGCTTTTGATATCATTGGTCCAATCATGGTCGGCCCGTCTAGCTCGCACACGGCTGGAGCGGTTAGAATTGGTAATCTGGCAAGAGCGCTTTATAAATATACACCTAAAAAGTTAGTCGTTACTTTCTACGGCTCATTTGCTGAAACGTACAAAGGTCATGGCACAGCAGTCGCAATTGTTGCAGGAGTTTTAGGGTTTGAAACACATGATGAACGGATTCCAGAAGCGATTGAGCTTGCTGAAAAGCAAGGGGTAATGATTGAATTTTTGGTTAGCGCTAAGGAAACAGAACATGCCAATACAGTTAATCTGGCATTGATTGATGACCAAGAAAAGCTGAATATAACAGCTATTTCGATTGGTGGCGGTAGTATTCAACTAACAGAGATCAATCATCATTCAACTCTTTTGGGTCAGAAAAAAGGAAATGGCTTAGTTTTTACCTCAGATCAGCCTAAATTGGCGGTTTCGGGTGTTGAAGATGCTTTAGAAAATCCGACTTTTGTACAGATTCAGCAATTGAACAAGGAGACGATCTTCTTTGTTGAAACGTTTAGTGATATTAGTCAGAAATTAGTAGCAAAAATTAAAGGGATACCGGGGGTAACAGCAGTTATACCGACGACCGGCTAAATTAGAGGACGTGAATAGTTTGTTTGAATCAATTGAAGAACTTGTACAACGAGCACAACTGAATCAGTGCACCATAGCAGAAATAATGATCAGACAGGAAATAGAAACGTCTGGGCGCAGTAGAGCTGAGATCATGAATCAAATGACACTGAACTTAGAAACAATGGAAGCGGCCGCTGCTAAAGGGATTCAAGGCGTTCGCTCACATTCTGGTTTAACTGGATATGATGCTAAAAAACTGCAGACCTATTTAGATCAAAAAACTGTTTTAACAGACAATACCTTTGTGAAAGCTTTATGCTATGCAGTGGCCACTAATGAGGTCAATGCGGCGATGGGTATGATTTGCGCTACACCAACAGCAGGTTCGGCCGGAGTTGTGCCAGGAGTATTATTGGCGTTTAGTGAAAAATTCAGATCAAGCCGTGAAGAGATGCTGCATTTTCTATTTACAGCGGCAGCTTTTGGCTTTGTCACAGCCAATAATGCCATGATTTCTGGTGCAGAAGGTGGCTGTCAGGCGGAAATCGGCTCGGCCTCTGGCATGGCGGCGGCCGCTTTAGTTGAAATGGCTGGTGGAACACCGGAACAAGCCAGTCACGCCTTTGCGATTGCTTTGAATAATTTGATCGGTTTGGCCTGTGATCCAGTTGCTGGACTGGTAGAAATCCCTTGCATCAAAAGAAATGCAGGCGGCACGTCGAATGCCATCAGTGCAGCAGAAATGGCGCTGGCCGGAATCGAAAGTGAGATTCCTGCAGATGAAGTGGTCGAAACAATGTACCGCGTGGGTCGGAGTATGCCAGCGGATATTCGTGAAACTGGGATCGGCGGATTAGCTGGAACAAAAACCGGAAAACGAATCGCAAAAGAGTTGTTTGGAATCGATCGTTAGGTTAAATAAAAAAGCAAAAATTGAATGTGACTAAGAAAGGAAGAACGAAGAATGAACGCAAAACAACAAATTTCAGCATTGATTGATACAAAAAAAGAGCAATTTATCGCAGCAGCTGATCAGATTTGGGGGACACCAGAAACGAGATTTGCAACAACTGAATCTGTAAAACCTTTTTTAGAAATTTTAGAAAAAGAAGGCTTCTCGATTGAAAAAGGCGTCGCAAATATGGAACATTCATTTGTTGCAACTTACGGCAGCGGCAATCCTGTCATTGGCGTTTTGGCTGAATACGATGCTTTAGGCAATCTAAGCCAAGTCGCTGATTTAGGCGAGCAAAAAGCAGAAATAGAAGGTGGAAATGGACATGGCTGCGGCCACAACTTACTAGGCACAGGTGCGTTAGCTGGTGCTATTGGCGTTAAGGATTTGATGAAACAAGAACAATTAACGGGTACGATCAAATTATTTGGTTGTCCGGCTGAAGAAAGTGGCTATGGTAAAGCCTTCATGGCTAGAGACGGCGTATTTGACTGCCTTGATGTTGCTCTTTCGTGGCATCCGATGGATACAAGTATGGCTTGGGGATTGAGCAGCTTAGCTGTTTATCAAATTTATTATAACTTCAAAGGGATATCAGCCCATGCAGCGGCAGCACCAGAACAAGGACGCAGTGCGCTTGATGCGGCAGAATTAATGAATATTGGGGTTCAATTTTTACGTGAACACATCATTGATGAAGGTCGTGTCCACTATGCCTTTATGGATGCTGGTGGAGAGTCTGCGAATGTAGTCCAACCGACATCGAGCTTATATTACTTTATCCGTGCACCAAAACTAGAACAAGCAGAAGAAATCTACAAGCGTGTCAACAAAATCGCAGAAGGTGCAGCGTTGATGACAGAAACAGAACTTGAAATCGTGTTTGACTCTGCCTGTGCTAACTATTTACCAAACCAAGCGGTTACCACAGCGATGTATGAAAATTTTAAAGAATTCGGCAACTTGAATTTAACAAAAGAGGACCAAGAATATAGCCAAAGATATTATGACAGCTTAAATGAAGCGACAAAAGCAAACTTAATAACTAGAGCAAGACAAAGCAATCCAACCGCTAGTGAAGAAGAAATAGAACGGCTTGGAACAATGCCAGTTCTAGATCAAATCAGCCCCTTAGTTTTCTCAGAAGCAACGTCTGGTTCAACGGATGTGGGAGATGTTAGCTGGGTGTGTCCAACCGCTCAAGTCTTGGTGGGCTGTGAACCACAAGGCACACCGCCGCATTCATGGCAATGGGTTGCTAATGGTAAATCATCTGTGGCACACAAAGGATTACTAGCAGCAGGTAAAACGATCGCAACAACGGCTTATGATTTATTAACTAATCCTGAATTAGTCGCACAAGCAAAAGCAGAACACCAAGCAACCGTTGGTGGGGAAAAATATCAATCTGCGATTCCGGCAGAGGTAATGCCTAAATAAGAATATAAGGCTGGTTTAAGTAAAATACTTAAACCAGTCTTTTTGTTCAAACAGTTGTTGCTCTGGTGATTAGGATTTGTTAAGATGAAAGTGTGAGAATTATAATGGAAATGGAGGAGTATCAATGAAAACAATAAAAAACTTGATGTTGGGAATCTTGTTTAGCTCAGTATGCTTATCATTTTCGACAACTTCATTTGCTATAGAGGAAAGCTCTAAAGAAGTAGAAGTGACCAAAACATCAGAAGTGAAAACAAAAATCACTGAAGCAAAAAAGGAAATCGACCTTACACCAAAATTTAAAATCAAAGAAATCAAAACAGAGATTGGCAGCAAAGGCACCGTGGAGGTTGAACAAGTCGAGGGAATGAAAGACCTTAAAGGGACGTTCAAGACCACTGTAGCTGACCAAAGTATCCTTTCGATCAATGATCGAGGTCAATGGCAAGGATTGAAATCGGGTATTACTAAAGCAACATTGGATTTTGAGTGGGATAAAGAGTCACTACAAAAAATCAAAGAAAAATATCCTGATCATCAACTGGTCAAAAAAGGGACTATTCAGGAAGTACCCGTCGAAGTGACAGCAGCAAAAGAAAAGAGTGTCGATATCACTCCCAGTTTCAATGTTGGAACAATCAGCGCAAAAATAGGTGAAACAGGGCAATTTAAAGTGGCTCCGATGGGGGGCCTCACAAATCTCACAGGAACCTATCTAGCCTATATTCCGTATAATGCCAAAGAAATAATCACAGTAGAGTCAGATGGAAAATGGACAGCTTTAAAAACGGGCACAGTGGAATTTGTATTAGATTTCCAATTATCAGATGAATCAAGTAAAGAGATTCAAGATAAAAATCCAGGCAGTACAATGGTAACAAGAGATATTGCCAGTCTAATTAAAGTAGAAGTGAAGCCAGCAGGAACATTAAATATCACGCCAAAAATCGAGCTTACTTCTATTGATGGAAGAGTTGGTGATACTGGACAAATCAAAGTAAAACCAATTGAAGGAATTAAAGAGTCTACAGGTTCGTTTGCTCCAACTATCAATGATTCATCAATCATTGAGGTTGATTCAGCAGGAAACTGGAAAGCGCTAAAAGCTGGGACTACATCATTTATGTATATGTACAATTGGTCAGATGAAACAATGAAAAAGCTGGCTGAAAAATATCCTGGGTACGAATTTTACGTAGAAGAAGGAGCGCAAGTGGTCGAAGTGAACATCACTGAAAATACTACCGCTTCAACAAAGCCTGTTGGAACAACAAAACCAACCGGAAAACAATTACCGGCAACCAATGATTCTAGTACGAATTTGACTTTAGTTACAGGCTTATTTTTAGTGTTTCTAACAGCAATTGGCTGGTGTAAAAAAGAATCTTTGTATAGATAATAAAAAAAAGCTGAACATCCTAAAATAACTGAATGTTCAGCTTTTTTATGTTGTTTTATGGAGTTGATTTATCCAAAATTTTAGTATAATGTGACTATAACAAAGCATGAACAGGAGCAATCATATGTCTATAATGGAACGTCCAGATGAACGGGAAGCATTAGAAATTCTACGAAAAGCAGAACCCGAAAAATACCAAGAAGCAATCCTTTTAGATAAACCAGATATTCAAAATCCAACACAGAATATTGGTGTAGAAGTGACCCAATCATTAAAAGAAAGTGTGCTAGAAGCGCTGAATATTGATGAAATAAATGTCCATAATGATAAGCAAATCCTTGAGATCATCAAGGAAAGATATGGAGATGATGTCCTTAGAATCAATTTACCATTGCCAGATAACACCAAGAAAAAGGTCGCGATTTCGATTACTAATTGGCATTCATTATTTAATTTAATAGAAGCTTATGATAATAAAGTTGAAAAACTCCAAAGCGGTAATTATAAGCTATACAAAGAAAATAATTTATTTATTTTTGTATTTGGTGAAGATGAAAAAAGCATTGAGCAACTAGCCAAACATATCTATAGGACAAAAAACGACAGACAATATGATGTTGTTTATGTCTACAGTCAACCTATGTTGTACACGATCGATCATCAAATGAATACCGTTGTAAAAAAGACTTTTAAATGAAGGTCTTTTTTTACTTACAAAAACTTAAAAAAACAATCGGAAAACTTAGTAATATGCAAACGGAAGATTTTTTGTTATACTCAAAATAAATCAGGAGGTAACGTATGAATCAAAAAGAACGAATCGCAAAAATTTTAGAGTTACTACAAGAGAAGGAAAAGCTGGATGCAGCCGAATTAGCCGATTATTTCCAAATATCTAAAGACAGTATTCGTCGAGATATCTTATTGATCGTTAATGACGGTTTGGCTGAAAGATATCGCGGAGGAATTGCACTGCCGATCATTAAGACAAAAATCGAAGATTACTCCAAACGATTAGTTGTAAACAGTCAAGAAAAAATTCGAATTGCGCGTAAAGCAGTCAAAGAAATAGCAGATAATCAAACCATTTGGCTAGATGTTTCTACTACTGTTCAATTTATCGCAAAAGAACTTACGCAAGAAGATGTCCTGATTGTCACCAACTCGATCGACAATGCGATATCAGCGACAGAAGTCAATAATAAACAGGAAGTCTATCTGTTAGGAGGATACTTCAATTCTAACTCGCACTTACTGATAGGGACATCAGTGATCGCTCAACTAGCTAGTTTTTATTTTGACCTCGCATTTATTGGTGCATCAGGCATCAGTGATGCTGGATTGTTTTACTCTGAATTAGAAGACATCGAATTAAAGCACACCATTATCAAAAATGCGAAAAGAACCTGCGTTGTACTTGACAGCTCTAAAGTGAGAAACACGACCAATTTTAAACTGGATTTTGTAAAAATCGATCTATTGATCACAGATAAGCCATTGCCAGATCCAATCACCAGACAATTGCAAAAAAATGAAGTCAACATTATTCTTGTAGAAGGTGGAAAAAAATGAAAACACTTATTCAAAACATAACGATAAGTAAAGAGGATGGCCTAGAATTAGTCGATATCTTGATAGAAAATGAAAGTATTTCAGAGATAGAACCAGCAGGGGCTAACACTATTTCTAACGAAGGCATAAATCATCGCATCGATGGTCAAAATCAATTACTGATCCCCGGAATGATCGATGTCCACATTCACGGAGCCAATAATTTTGATATGATGGATGGCACGACAAAAAGTATTCAAGAAGTGTCGAAAAAATGTTTGGAAACTGGTTGTACTGGTTTTTTGGTAACGTCAGTCACTTCTTCGTTAGAAGCATTATTGACGATGATCGACCGAACCAAAGAAGTTGTTGGGCGTGAAATAGGAGCAAAAATTTTAGGTATCCATTTAGAAGGACCTTATCTAAACGTTAAACGAAAAGGCATGCAGGACCCGAATTATCTAAGAAACCCAGACTTAAAAGAAATGGAACTGATTTTTGAACGAGCAGGTGATTTGATCAAAATGGTTACCATAGCACCAGAATTACCAGGCAGCTTGGAATTGATCACTTATTTAAAACAAAAAAACGTTGTCGTTGCCATTGCCCATTCTGATGCAACTTATGAAGAAGCGCAAGAAGCGTTTCAACAGGGTGCGACACACATTACGCACTGCTTTAACGCAATGCCACCGATCCATCACCGCGCACCAGGTTTGGTTACCGCAGCTCTTGAAAATGATAGCGTAAGTGTTCAAGCAATCGTTGATGGGATCCATTTACATCCGGGAATCGTCCGCCTGCTACACAAAATAAAAGGAGCAGATGGGATGGTGTTGATCACAGACGCTTTACAAGCTATGGGCGTGGGAGATGGTGCTTACGAATTTGGCGGACATCAGGTCACTGTAGAAAATGGTGTGGCGCGCTTAAAAGATGGCACCTTAGCATCTAGCACCGTGACGATGAATGAGGCGCTTAAACTAAGTGTGGAAATGGGCATTCCGTTAGACGATGCAATTAAAATGGGGGCAACTACGCCAGCCGATATACTAGGAGAAAAGAAAATTGGTAAGATTGCTGTGGGATATGACGCTGACTTGATTCTTTTGGATGAAGACTTTAAAGTAGTCAAAAAAGTCTTAAAAGGACTAGTCAAATAAAAGCCTGGTTTTTATAGCAAAAAAAGCGCATGAGGACTAAGTACCCATGCGCTTTAAGTTCGTCGTTATGAAACTGATTTAATTTATTTTTCTCTGTTAATCTGAAAGGTCACATCAAAAAGAATGGATATAAAATGGCTTGTAAACTATATAGTATCATTGGGAAATTAAAAAAATATTATTATTTCGGTCTTTTTATAGGGTAACAAACCTCTGTAATATAAAATTGCTCCTGTTCCTCAGTAGCTGGGCTAGAGTGATAAATGTTAAAGATATTGCCAGTATGTACGTAGCCATTCACTTTCAGCCAGTTCGCCATATCGGCATGAATAGTTGGCATGGTAGCGTAAGCACCATTTGTTACAACAGAAGCAATCAATCCTGGAGAGAAGGTTTTAATCTGCGGATATTTGTGTCCGAGTGTTTTTGGAGTACTGATCATGACTTCGATATCTATCATATCAGAAGTAGTGTCACGAAAGACTGCAATAGATTGGCCCAGTTTAGCTAAATCTTCAGTGCGGATAGTTGAAAAGAGTTGTTGCCAAAGTTGTTCTTCTTCATAGTAAGAGGCAACTTCTTGCCGATAAGCAAGCACAAACAGATCAGGTATCTTTTTTTCTTCGATTGGATAATTCATTGCGTCTTTTTCTGAAGGTGTCTTTTTTTCTTCCAATAAATCTAAATAAGCAAGTTGTAGTTTCTTTTCAGCAAGCTCAGTTTCCAGTAATGTTCGATGTTTTGTTAAATAATCAGCCAAATCAGCTTTACCATCTAAAAAGGGTTTGATTTCTTTTAGTGGAATGCCAATATTTTTGAGTGAAAGAAGTTGATTTGCTTGAGTAATTTGCTCAGGTGTATAGTAGCGGTAGCCGTTTTCTGCCTGAATAATCTCGGGTTTTAATAAATTTAGCTTGTCATAATGTCTAAGCATACGTGGGCTGATATTGGTTAATTTAGAAAATTCACTGATTTTAAACATAGTTACTCCTTAAACGAATCTAGAATTACAAACTAGATCTATTATACTTTAAAATAGTTGACTTTCACATTGTGTCAAGGTTTAAAATAAAACTAGGTTAATCAAAGGAGGTGGCAAGTAGCTGTTTCTAGTTTACTATACAGTTAACATAATGGACTATATTTCGGCAAAATCTATCTTATCAAAAAGTAGAACAAATGAGTGGTTTGGAACAGATTACACGATGAATCTTTACAAAGGGTGCCATCATGGTTGCGTCTATTGTGATTCAAGAAGTGAGTGTTATCAGATCGATCACTTTGAGAAGGTTCGCGGCAAAAAGCAAGCAATCGAGATTTTAAGTAAAGAGCTGTCTAGCAAAAAGAAAAAAGGGATTGTCGGCACAGGCTCGATGTCAGATCCATATAATTTTTTTGAACGTAGTCAAAAATTGACGTTACGGTCATTGGAATTATTTCATCATTTTGGTTATGGTGTTTCGATTGCAACTAAAAGTAGTTTAGTTACACGTGATCATCAGCTCTTAGAAAGAATTGCGCAACACTCGCCAGTCAATGTCAGCCTATCTGTCAGTACGATGGATGATGAATTAGCAAAAAAAATCGAGCGGGCGGTCAGTCTGCCATCCCAACGCTTAGAAGCTGTCCGGCAATTAGCAACTAGTGGAATTTATACGGGGGTGATCCTGATGCCGATGCTGCCGTTTCTCACCGATGATTGGTCAACAATTGAACTAGTTGTTTTAAAAGCAGCAGAAGCCGGCGCTAAATACGTTTATCCTTTTTTCGGAATGACCTTAAGAGATCGGCAAAAAGAACATTATTTTACATTTTTAGCGCACTATTTTCCAGAGATTTTAATGAAGTATAAAGAAAATTATGATCGTAATTATTTCTGCGGGATTCAGAATCAAGCCCAAATCACGAGTAAATTCTATACACTTTGTGATAAATTAGGAATGGACTATCAGATGGAAAAAATCATACACAATTATCAAGCACCGTATGTTTCAAACCAGGGAACCTTGTTTGACTAAGGTCAGTTTAGAAAGAGTTTTAAATAGCAAAGGAGTTTAAAGATGCGCACATATGAAAATTCAGAAGAGTTGATTGCAGAAATCAAAAAAAGATATGAGAAATACGATGAGGAATTTATCGATGTGCCTGAAGCACAAAAAGACAAGCGAATTGAAGAGGTAGATAAAACCCCTTCCGAAAATTTGTCTTATCAACTTGGCTGGGTAAATTTGATTCTTCAATGGGAGCAAGATGAACAGACAGGAAAAGTAGTCCAAACGCCTGCGCCAGGGTATAAATGGAATAATTTAGGTGGCTTATATCAGTCGTTTTATGAAAAATACGGTAAATACAGTATCGCAGAACAAAGAAAAATGTTGAGAGAGTCTGTCAATCAGGTATGCGCCTGGTTGGAAACATTGTCTGATGAGGAGTTGTTTGAAGCAGGGCAGAGAAATTATGCTACGACCAAAGCGATGTGGCCCTTATACAAATGGGTGCATATCAATACTGTGGCACCGTTTACCAATTTCCGAACTAAAATTCGTAAGTGGAAGAAACTTGTTTTGATGTCATGAAGAGAGAAAAAGAAGTAGCGTCTAAGTATATCGCTACTTCTTTTTTCGTTTTATTGATTGATTAGTTGCTCGATATCTAACTCAGTCATGGAAGTAACCTGAAAGTCTGCCCCTTTTAACGTTTCTGTAGCAGAAATCCCTACAGCATACATGCCAGCGGCTTTGATTCCTTCAATCCCTGCTTGAGCATCCTCAAAACCAATTGCATCTTTAGGGGCAACATTGATACTTTCCGCTGCTTTTACGAAAATTTCTGGATCAGGTTTGCCCTTTTTTAATGTTTCTGGATCAACGATATGTCCGAAGAAATCAAGAACACCTAATTTTTCTAAAATCATTGGCGCGTTTTTGGACGCTGAAGCAATTGAACAAGGGATGTTGCGTTCTTTTGCTTGGACTAAAAAGTCGTGAACCCCTGGTAATAAGTCCGTTTCTGAAAGATCTGCTAGAAGTTTAACGTATTCATCATTTTTCTTTTGAGCCAATGCTTCTTTTTCGGCTGTAGTAAACTCATTTTCCCGTTGTCCATAAGCTAAAATTTTATCCAAAGAATCCATACGGCTGATTCCTTTTAGGGTTTCATTAAAAGTTTCGTTGATTGTGATCCCTAATTTTTTTGCGAGATTTTTCCAAGCAATATAGTGAAACTTGGCGGTATCGGTGATAACGCCATCTAAGTCGAAGACAAAACCTTTTTTCATGTGTATTCTCCTATCTGATAATTAGTAGTTGATGGTTGTTTCTTCATGGGCAATCACTTGGTAAGGTTGATCTTTGACTAGTATCGTTGTGTCTTGTGAGGGACAAATACGAACAGACTGTTTTGAAACGGTCAAATGATAGTGAATTCCTTTGTGATCGATGTTAAAAGTCATATCAGCCCAATTTTTCGGTAAATTAGGTTTGATCGTAAGGTCGTTCTTTTTGATATCGATCCCAGCATAAGTGGTGAGAGTAACATAGATCGTTGCCGCCATAACCCCTGTATGGATACCTTCTGCGGTCGTTCCGCCCTGGATATCCTGATAATCTGAATGTAAAGCCTCTTGATACAGCTTCCAAGACAAGTCATGAAAAGCAACCTCTTCAGCTAGCTGAGCATGAACGATTCTTGAGAGTGTAGAGCCGTGAGAGGTTCTATCTAGATAGTACAAAAGATTTTTTTCAAGATAATCGGCAGGTAGATCGTAGCCAAGCTCTGCTAAAATTTCATCAATCTTTTCTTTGTTTAAATTATAAAACAACATTAAAGTATCTGCTTGTTTGGCCACTTTATAATCATCTGGCGACTGTCCTTCCGCTTTTAAAATCCGGTCCATGCGGTAAATATTGCCATATTTTTCTTTTGCTTGTTCCCAATCGACTTCTTTTAAGGCAAAATAGCCTTCATATTGGGCAATGATCCCGTCTTCATTGATTTCGAGAGCTAGACGCTTACGAATATCTTTCATTTTTGCCAGATTTTCTTGTGTAGTGTGCGTTTTATTAAATAATGCTGTCTGTTCTTGCGTATTTAATAGTGAAAGGATATTTTCTAACTCTTCAAATAACCAAACAACCATGATATTCGTATAAGCATTGTTTTTCAAACCACTTTCTGTGCTGTTAGGGTATGCTTCGTGAAATTCATCTGGTCCCATGACTTTGTCGATAAAGTAGCGGTCCGTTTTTTCATCGAAAGTTGCGGCACTGCGCCAGAAATTCGCGATTTCCAGCAACATTTCAGCACCATAAGCTTTGATGAATTGATCATCGCCAGAGTTGTTCCAATACATCCAGATATTGTACGCGATTGCGAGTGACACGTGACGCTGCAGAATACTGTGATCTTCGCCCCACTCGCCGTTCAGTGGATTCAAATGAAGTTTTTGGGTGTCCTCACTACCATCAAGGCCAGATTGCCACGGATACATAGCACCGTCATAGCCACTTTCCTGAGCATTCTCTTTTGCTTTACTTAGGCGATTATACCGATACATCAAAAGCTGTTTCGCTGTATCAGGGAAATGTAGAATATAAAAAGGTAAGATAAAAATCTCATCCCAGAAAATATGACCGCGATAGGCCTCACCATGCAAGCCACGAGCAGTGACAGAAACGTCCAACTGATCATTACTGAATGGAGACGCTGAAACAAGTAGATGATAGGTGTGGATCCGTAATAATTTTTGAGACATCAGGTCGCCTGTCACTTGAATATCTGCTTTTTCCCATAGTTCTTTCCAAGCATGCTTACTTTCAGCAAATTCTGAATCAAAAGAGGTAGCTTGAGCAGCGGGATTTTCCCAAGTTGCTTCAGCTATGGAAGCTTGGACTTGGACGTGCTTTTCAAGCGTATACGTCTTGTTTTGTTCGGCATAAAATAAAATCTCTTGTTCGATCTTTTTGTCGTTTATCGAATGTCTGATGGTATCGGCTTCAAAAAAATCACCAATGATTTTGGCTGACTGACGGATGCTAATGTTTGAATGATTGGTTTGCACTTCTAGTATTGTTTTATTTTTCTCTGCTTCTAAGTGTGTGATATGAAAGTGTTTAGCCGTTAGGTTGCGGTATCTTTCAACATTAAAGTTATAGACAGAGCCGTCAGTTTCAATCTTGAGTGTTATATCTTTAGAGAAGTTCAACGGGGTGACTGAATATTTGATACTATAGTTATTCATTTGTGCCATGTTTACGATTTTATGCGCGGTGATTTTCACTTGATGCTGGTGTGCATCTTCAATGATCATATGAGAAGTGAATAAGCCGCTTTTTAAATCTAGATTCCGGTGTAGGTGATGTAATACCGCATTTTCAAGCGACAACCATTCATCTGTTCCAGCAACTTTGATACTAATATATTGGTTGTTCGGCGTGTTGACAAAGTCTTCGTTTTCAACAATTTGACCTGCAATCTCTGATTGCTCTTCATTGTAAAGACCAGCAATATAAGTGGCAGGATAGTGCTCTTTTGTAAGAGTCATTTCGGGTATCGTACCACGCAATCCCATAAAGCCATTGCCTGTTGTCAGTAATGACTCAACGGAATATTCTTCTTTGCCAGGTGTGTATCCGAAATAATCTAAGTGCCAAGTAGAATACTCGGCTTTTTCCTTAAATGCTGTGGCTAAATCTACGGCAGCAAGCTGCTCAGAAATTGTAAGAATTGGGCAATTCAGTAATTCCGAAAAATGTTTGATAAGATTTTCGACACCTGCATTTAAAGGCGTTACATGTGGGTTTTCAATATAAAATTCGGGTGGGATTGTATCTAAAACGGCACCACTGATGGTTGGAAACTGCTCGTTGATCCGCACGGCTAAGTGTTCAATTGTGTTTGGAACATCAAAATCAGAGAATGAAAATTCCTGTTGGGACACATGTAGCTGCTGTTTTTTTTCTTGAACATATAAAGTATCTTGTGTAAGTGAGAGGAATAAATAGTGCATAGTGGTGACTCCTGACTAAGATTTATTTTTTAACTTGTATAGACATGTTGTTGTTTTCGTTTTCATTATAATATGAATTGTTTCTAAATACAAGCAAAGGTGCAAACAAAATGTTTTAGTTGAGGCGTTTAGTCATTGAGAATGCTATTTTTTTAGAGGAGAATGTGCTATCATTTTCTTTGAGTATCCTAGGGTGGAGGGGTGGACATGAATAAATTTCATGATATATTTTTAGAACTTGAGAAAGGCATTCTGGAAGGAGATTATCAACCAGGAACATTACTGCCAAGTGAAAATCAATTGGTTGAGCAATACTCTGTTTCAAGAGAAACGATCCGTAAAGCATTGAATTTACTAATCAACGCAGGGTATATCCAAAAAAAGCAAGGTAAAGGATCGATCGTTTTAAATGTCAGAAAATTTGATTTGCCGATTTCTGGAGTAATCAGTTATAAGGAATTACAGAATGCCCAGCAAATACATAGCATAACCAGAGTTGTAGAACTGGAAGAAGAGAAAACCAGTGAATCATTAGCACGTTTGACTGGTTGGCAGAAAGATGCTGCGGTTTGGCGTCTTGTGCGCCAAAGAGAGATCGATGGAGAAGTAGTGATCGTTGATATTGATTACTTACTAAAAGAAATTATTCAAGAGTTGCCTGAAGAGCGGGCAGCTGATTCTATTTATGACTATTTTGAGAACGATTTAGGTTTGGCCATTAGCTATGCACAAAAAGAGATCACCGTCGAAGCGGTAACAGAAGCTGATCAAAAGTTGATGAGCATTAATGAGGATACCCACGTTGTAGTTGTTCGCAGTGTTGTGAGTTTAGAAGATACGCGTTGTTTTGAGTACACGGAATCAAGGCATAGACTGGATAAATTCAAGTTTGTTGATTTTGCTAGAAGAAGAAAAGCATAAAGAAAGACTGGGACATACCTCTTCGAGTCACTTCCCAGTCTCAAGGAATTCTAATAAACGGTGGGAGCAGAAGCAACTACTACGTTACACTTCGATCACATCAAATTCTAAGTGTTAAAGCACTAAGAGTTGAAGGCTTCGCAAATAAGCTGAAATCGCTGTAAAATACAGCGAGGTACAGGCTGATGTAGAACAGTCTCTACTTGTTCTCGGAGTTAAACGCTTCTGTCCCAACCTCAGGAGATGAGCGCACTGTGTATATAGGTATAATCTATTTTATTGTCATTATTTTAGCGAATACGGTTGGTGCTATTTCGGGTATGGGTGGCGGAGTGATCATCAAGCCTGTACTAGATACGTTGCATTTTCACCCGTTGGCAGCTATTTCATTTTATTCTAGCGTAGCAGTTTTTACGATGTCGATTGTTTCTACACTGAGGCAGCTGAAAAATGGCTTAAAGCTGCAAATGCCAATTGCTGTATTAGTCTCTTTAGGTTCTGTAATAGGCGGGATTTCTGGGAATTCGGTCTTTGAATCCTTGCTGCGGTTATTTTCTGATGAAAAATATGTTCAATTGATCCAAATCATTTTGACGATTGTAACGCTGGTATTTGCTTATTTCTATACAAAGATTGGCAATGAGCGTTCCTTAAGGTTGTCTCGTCCCATCTGGTATGTGATTGTCGGGCTATTTTTAGGCTTTATTTCTACTTTATTGGGAATTGGCGGCGGACCGATCAATGTGGCATTATTGATGCTGTGTTTTGGGATTCCGATTAAAGAAGCAACTGTTTATTCGATCATTACGATTTTCTTTTCGCAGGCAGCAAAATTATTTACGATTGCTCAAACAACGGGCTTTGGGCGATTCGATCTAGCTATCTTATTGTATGTGATTCCAGCTGCTATTTTAGGTGGTTTTGTTGGGGCATTGATTAGTGGAAAAGTTTCTTCTGAAAGAGTGACGCAAGTGTTTCAGCTTGTCATTCTTTTGGTATTGCTGTTAAATCTGTGGAATGGCGTACAATTGTTCATTTGATAACTCAAACGATTATTTCTACACTAGTATGAAGTGCTAAGGAGGTCATGTAATGGAATATCATGTAAAAAAATTTACGCAGTTGACGACTAAAGAATTTTTAGAAATTGTCAAGCTTAGAATTGCTGAGTTTGTGGTTGAACAAAACTGTCCCTATCAAGAGGTAGATGACGCCGACGAATTTGCTTGGCATACTTGGCTGCAGGATGGGCCAGATATTGTCGGTTATACTCGAATCATCGATAAAGGAGAGACAGTGAGCTTTGGCAGAGTAATCGTAAATCCAGATTATCGTGGAAAAAAATTAGGAAATAAGCTTTTAGAAGAAACATTGAAAGTAATCGAGGAGCATTATCCAAACCGACCAATCATCATTGGTGCCCAAGCTCACCTGACAGAGTTTTACGGGGCTTTTGGGTTTGAAGCGATTTCTGATGTATATTTAGAAGACGATATTCCTCATATTGATATGAGAAGAGACGAAATAAAAAGTTGGCACGCATGAAAAAATGTGTGTCAACTTTTTTAACTATTTTGATTCAGCCTGCTTTATTGTAATCAAAAAAACTTTCCCAAAAAATGCAGAGTGCACTTGTTAGGAAAGTTTGCTATTGTACTAATTTGAGTTATTCTTCAATCTTCTTAGTAGTATCTTTTATAACACCACTTGTTTTCGCAGTATTTTGTGCTGCTAGTAAATCACGGATTTGTTCTAATAAATCATCCGTTGTCGGTCCAGTAACTTCTTCTTCCCCATCTTGTGGTTTTTTCTTCATCTTGTTAACAGCTTTTACAATCAGGAATAAAACAAAGGCGGTAATTAAAAATGTAATAAGAGCACTGATCACATCGCCAATATTGAATGCTACACCTTTAACATTGAAAACAAGTGCTCCTAATGCATCATCGGCACTTTTTTCTCCAGTAGTCAATACGAAAACTAAACTAACGAGCGGCGTAATCAATCCGTTAACGATTTGCGTAACAATGGCAGTAAAAGCAGACCCAATAACGACCCCAACAGCTAAATCTAGGACATTTCCACGCATAATAAATTCTTTAAATTCTTTAATCATAAGTTCATCCATCCTTTCTCAAGTTCAGTATACAAAAGAAATAAAAAAAATTGAAATGAAAGACTCTTACATCGATGAAAGACCATTGAGCTGTGCTATAATTAAATAGTTATAGAAAATCTTAAAAAAACATTTAAAAGCGGCCAGATGATTGTATTTCATGCTGGGCTTTATTATGATGAAAAGCAAAGAGGAGCTGACAAGATGCCGATTGCATTAGCACAAGGGGTCAACTTACATGTTGTTCCAACAGAAAAATACAAGACAGTGCGTATTTTAGTTCGTTTCAATACGCGTTTAGATAAAGAAACGATCACAAAACGGACACTTTTATCCAGTTTGATGGAAACCAATAGTTTGAATTATCCAGATCAGGTGAAGTTGAGCGGAAAATTAGCAGAGCTATACGGAGCTAGTTTTGGAATTAACGTGAATAAAAAAGGCAATTTACATTGGTTGAATCTTTCATTGAACTTAGTCAACGATAAATATTTGGAAAATAGTCATGTTTTGGTAGATGCAGTTGCATTTTTAAAGGAAATTTTATTTTACCCTAATATCATTGACGGGCAATTTGAAGCTGAAACATTCCAACGTGAAAAAGAAAATCTAAAGGCCTATTACGAAAGCATTTCAGAAGATAAACAAGTCTATTCTTCTTTAGCGTTGCAAAATTTGTATTTCAGCCAATCAGAAGATCAAAAAATTCCAAGTTTTGGTACCATTGAAGATTTGGAAAAGGAAACTGCAGCTAGTATTGCAGCGTATCATCAGCAAATGATCCAAGAAGACCAAGTGGATATTTTTGTCTTGGGAGACGTGGATGAGGCTGAGATGAAAGCCTTGTTTAGTAAGTTGCCATTTTACGATCGAGCAGCTGGAATTGCAGATATTTTTTATGCACAGCCGTCTAGAAACGTGATCGAAGAACGTTCAGAACAAGAACAACTGGCACAATCAAAATTAAATTTAGGGTACCATACTGATGTTTATTATGGTGATGAAAACTATTTTGCGTTGCAAATTTTTAATGGTGTATTCGGAGGTTACCCGCATTCTAAATTATTTATGAATGTTCGTGAAAAAGAAAATTTAGCGTACTATGCTTCAAGCAGTATCGATACCTTCCGTGGATTATTAAGTGTTCAGACGGGGATCGACGGCAAGAATCGGAATCAGGTACTTCATTTGATTGCGGCTGAGTTGGAGAATATCCGCCAAGGAAACGTAACGGATTTAGAAATTGAACAAACGAAAGCAATGTTGAAAAATCAATACCTACTTTCTTTAGATAATGCAGGGGCTGTATTGGAAAATGAATATTTAAATGATTTAATTCCTCACCTTCGTTTAAAAGATGACGAGTGGATTCGCCGGATGGAAGCAGTAACGTTAGCCGATGTTCAGCGAGTTGCCAAATTGGTGCAATTACAAGCCATTTTCTTTTTGGAAGGAGAAAAAGTTGATGAATAAAAAAGAATATTCCCAAATCAACGAAGTCCTTTATACAGAAGTGTTGGATAATGGATTGACCGTTTATTTGTTGCCTAAAAAAGAGTACAACAAGACCTATGGCTTGTTTACGACAAACTATGGTTCGATTGATAATGAATTTGTTCCGATCGGGGAAAAAGATTTTGTGAAAGTCCCAGATGGAATCGCGCATTTTCTGGAACATAAAATGTTTGAAAAAGAAGATGGCGATGTTTTTCAACAATTTGGTCGTCAAGGTGCGTCTGCTAATGCCTTTACAAGCTTTACCAAAACGAGCTACTTGTTTTCAACAACAGATCAGGTAGAGAAAAATTTAGAAACGTTATTAGATTTTGTTCAAGATCCTTACTTTACCAAAGAAACGGTAGAGAAAGAAAAAGGGATCATTGGACAAGAAATCCAAATGTATCTAGATGATTCTAACTGGCGCTTATTTTTCGGCACATTAGGTAATCTGTACCCAAAACATCCATTGCATATTGATATTGCTGGAACCGTGGAAAGTATTGATGAAATCACTGCAGAGGATCTATACACTTGTTACAATACATTTTATCATCCAAGTAACATGACATTATTTGTTGTTGGGAAAATGGATCCACAAGAGATGATGACGTTTATCCGCAACAATCAGTCTGCTAAAGAATTTACCAAAGCGGCACCGATCAAGCGGCATTTTCCTAAAGAAACAGCAGCAGATATCATTAAGGAAAGCTCGCTTGAGATGGCCATTAGCCGTTCAAAAGTTATTGTTGGGTTGAAAGGCTTAGATGAGGTTCCGGAAGACGGCAAAGAACTACTTAAATACAAAACCACAGCAAACTTATTATTCCAGTTGTTATTCGGTAATACATCTCAAAACTATTTGACTTTGTATAATGAAGGATTATTGGACGATAGTTTCGGGTATGAATTTAGTTTAGACCGCAGCTTCCATTTTGCTGATTTTGGCGGCGACAGTGATCAACCTGAGCAATTAGCAGAGCGAATTGAAGAAATCCTTTTAAACGTTTCTGAAAGTTCGGAATTAACGGATGAGAATCTGACCTTACTGAAGAAGAAAATGATCGGAAAATATTTCCAATCGTTAAATTCATTAGAATATATTGCCAATCAGTTTTCACAATCACTGTATGGTGAGACGACATTGTTTGACACGCCAGAAGTAATTGAAAGTATTCAATTGGCTGATGTGAAAGAACTGGCGCAGCGCTTTATCAACAAAGATGGTTTGAGCCGTTTTTATATGTACCCTAAAAAATAAAAAGAGTGCTATTAAAGATTAATCTTAATTTTTTAGTTCTGATGATTTTCCTGATTTGTGAGAAAATCATCAGAACTTACAATAAAGAAACAAGCTGTGAGGGGAATAATGAATAGCGCATCAACGAACATAGTAAAGACTTGTTAGAAATCATTTTATGTTAAATAAAAAAAGTCCGATATTTAGTGGAAAACTTTCAAAAATGTTATGCTCATCAGTATTTTTTTATGGTATCCTTAGAATACTAGGTGAATAGAATATTTGATTTTTTTGATCAGACGATTTTAGAAAATAACTTATTTTACCGTAATTGTAATACATAAAGCAGACACCAATTTTAATGCTTAATAAAGAGCAGTCAAAGAAGTGTCTATTCAGAGATATTTATGAGATAAGTAAACTACAAGATTGAAGATTTACCTAATAAATCAGGTAAGTAAAATTGAGAAATTAGAGAGACTGGAGAAGATGGACGAGTGGCCAGCGTAAATATAGGGAAAAAATTAAGAGATGCACGACTGCAGCAAAATATGTCTTTAGACGAGCTGCAGCAAATTACAAAAACACAAAAGCGCTATTTAATCGCTATTGAAGAAAACGATTTTGATTCTATGCCAGGCACTTTTTACGTGCGCGCATTTATTCGTCAGTATGCAAGTGCAGTAGGCTTAGATGGCAATGAATTAGTAGAAATTTATGATGGAATCGATGAGCCAGAAGACATAGAATCAGCTGTTCAGTATGAAACTTTAGATGAATCAAGAACTCAAATGTACGATGAAAACAGTCAAACAAAACGTTTTATGCGAAGTTTACCTGCAATCATTTTTTCTTTGATTGGTTTAGCAATTGCAATTGTTGTGTTTTATATTACTTGGCAAGATCAACAGGCGAGCCCTATGATCCAGCCGCCAGCTTCTGAAATAATCAGAGAATCTGATTCAGAACCAAGCTCTGAATCAAGTCAGGCACCTGTTTCAAGCAGTACAGAGGCGTCAACGTCAAGTTCATCATCTGAACCTAAAGCGCCAACTGAAGTGAATTTTATTAGTGAATCAGGAGTGACTGTAAATATGAGTGCGACAAATGTTGCCACTCCAGCCAAACTTGAATTTAATGCTGTTACTGCGCCTTGTTGGGTGGGCATCTATATTGCTACAGCAGCTAATAATGACAATGGTTACTTTTATCAAGAGACAATTCAACCGGGCCAGCCAAAATCTGTTGAAGTTCCAGCAGGTACAACTCAAATAGTTGTGAGCCTAGGAGCATCTGAGTACATGGAATTTAAATTAGATGGCCAAAAAGCGGAATTTAACCCTAATAATACTGGTATTGGACAAAGAAATATCAATATGACTCTTGCCTATGCGCAAACTGGGCAGTCAGAACAACCGGAACAATCTCAGCAACCACAATAAACAATAGACGACTTTACAAATCTGTAAAAAATAACTGAGTTTGGCACAAAAGCCTTTAACTCTTAGCATTCTAGCGGTTGAAGAAAGTGCATCAAACAAAGCGCAGTAGTTGTAACTGAACCGCTTGTGATTGGGATTGAGACATGACTCAAAGAGTTGCGTCTCAATCCCTTAAAATATGAATAAACACTTTTTTCTCAACCTAAGTTATCTGTTTTTTAAGCTATTTCAATTTGTTTAGCTTTTAGAAGTAGAAAAGTGTCGTTTTTAGTGACATGATCTCTAAGATAACGTAAAATAAGTAAAAGAAGAGAGGGGTAACAGGCATTGAACTTACCAAATAAATTAACAGTTATTAGAATATTTATGATTCCTATTTTTATTGCTGTCGTTAGTATACCGATGGATTGGGGTACTATTACAATAGCAGGAACATCTTTAGCAGTCACACAATTGGTTGGAGCAATCATTTTTGCAGTGGCAAGTATTACCGACTGGCTAGATGGAAAAATCGCCCGAGCACGAGGCTTAGTGACAAATTTTGGTAAATTTGCCGATCCATTAGCAGATAAAATGTTAGTCATGACAGCTTTTATCGTTTTAGTGGGACAACACAAAGCACCTACTTGGGTCGTTGCAATCATTGTATGTAGAGAACTAGCTGTGACAGGTTTGCGTTTGCTATTAGTTGAAGGCGGGGAAGTGATGGCAGCTGCTTGGCCGGGAAAAGTTAAAACGGCAACACAGATGGTTGCGATCATCCTATTGTTTATCAATAATATTCCGTTTGCGGCTATTGGTTTTCCAATAGATCAAATTATGTTATATATCTGCTTGATCTTTACAATTTATTCAGGAGTCGATTATTTTGTGAAAAATGCAGACGTATTTAAGGGCTCAATGTAACGACCATTTAATCGAATTAATAGCAAAAAACTAACTTTTCTACTGATTTTATAGTAAAAAAGTTAGTTTTTTTTCGTTTTTATAAATATTTTTTTGTAGAAAATCGGTATACAATCCCTTGTTAAATCAGCGTTTTTCAAAAATTTCGAGATTTTTGAAAATATTTGATGCTACTATTTATAAAATAATAGTTTACTTTTTAGAGAAGTGTGGTTATAATTTGTGTATCGGAACTATTATTATATGAACAGTAGTATTCGAACAAAAAATAATTGGAGGAATTTATAATGAACAAATTTGTAAAAGGTGCAGTAGTTGCTGGTTTAGCTTTATCAATCGGAGGAACAGGATTTTTAGCGACAGCTACTCAAGTACATGCTAATTCAGCACAACTTGTAGATAACACTGCAAAAATCAATGCGTTGATCCAAGAAAAACAAGAAGCAATCAACAAGAAAAAAGTTAGTCGCGATTGGCAAGAGCAAAAAGCGTTAGGTATCCGCATCGGCGAAATCGAACGTGAAATCCAAGCATTGAAAAAAGGCGGTTCAACAAGTGGTTCAACTGGAAACACTACAACACCAACAACGCCAGGTGAAGATACAGCATCAAAAATCCAAGCATTGATCCAAGAAAAACAAGAATTGATCAACAAGAAAAAAGTTAGCACTAACTGGCAAGAGCAACAAGCATTAGGCATCCGTATTGGTGAAATTGAACGCGAAATCCAAGCATTAAAAAACGGTAGCTCAACAGGTGGTTCAACTGGAAACACTACAACACCAACAACACCAGCAACGCCAGGTGAAGATACAGCATCAAAAATCCAAGCATTGATTCAAGAAAAACAAGAAGCAATCAACAAGAAAAAAGTATCACGTGATAAAAATGAACAAAAAGCATTAGGCATCCGTATTGGCGAAATCGAACGCGAAATCCAAGCGTTGAAAAACGGTAGTTCAACAGGTGGTTCAACTGGAAACACAACAGCACCATCTACACCAGTTGAAGATAATGCAGCTAAAATCCAAGCATTGATCCAAGAAAAACAAGAATTAATCAACAAGAAAAAAGTATCACGTGATAAAAACGAACAAAAAGCTTTAGGCAAACAAATCGATCAAATCGAAAAAGAAATCAAACAACTAAAGAAAAATAAATAATTCCCTAATAACTAACTAATTATTAATTCTCAACTTTCTTACCCAAATTTGTGTGAATCTTATAAAAAAAAATTTTTGCTAACCCATATTGGCAAGGATAGATAAAAGAGCCTGGGACATAACTTTTCAAGTTATGTCCCAGGCTCTTTTTATCCGAATAAACGGTGGAATCAGAAGCAATCCCTTCGGAAATAAGCTGAAATTCACAAAAATTTGAAGAGCAATTTCCGTGAATTCCTTCTTATTTCTCGGGATTAGACGCTTCTGTCCCAACCTCTTCTATATCATAATATGAATAAAGAGAAGACAGCCCTTTTTTGATAGCAGCTGTCTTCTTTATTTTATCCAATTAAATCCATGGTCCAACAAGCACTGTATAAACACTTAAACCAATTCCTACAAGGATCAAAAGGATCCCAATGATCAATAAAGTACTGAATCTCTTAGTGCTTCCAGTTACTGCAGGTTCTTTTTTTAACAACTTGGATAAAGCTGCAAATAGGAGACCTAAAATAATCAGTAAACCATTAACAAAAAAGGTTGATAAGCCATTCTTTTTAGAGCCGTTTTTTAAGAGTGTCGCATTTTGTAGTGCTTTTAATTTCTTCGCATATTTAAAGCTGACACTAGGTGCTTTGATCATAGGCGAGACTTGGGCAAGACCTGTATCCATCGTCACGTTGTCAGCAGCTAGCTTAAAGGCTGGCTCAGTATTTCGTTGGATTACGCCATAAAAGTCTTGATCTAAAATAATTTCTTCTTGATTGACAGTATTGTTTCCCTTAGATAGTAATTTTTTATATTCATAAGTAGCAAACGCTCGGTCAAAAATCGCATTACCAAAAGCGTGACGCTGTAATTCACCTTCTTGGTCTTCCCAATTTCCCACGCCCAGTACGATTTCAATCAAACGTGTATCTTCCCGCTTGGCAGTTGCTGCATAGTTAAAGCCGCCAGTTGGACTAGAACCAGTTTTTAAACCGTCAGCGCCTTCATAGCCATATGCTAGGCCAGGTAAAGAATAGTTGTGATTTTCTAAAACTTCTGCGTAAGGTGTATTTTCCATGATTGTGATTTGAGTTGGACTAGTATAGCTCACTGTATCTGGATAATTTTTAAGTAAATGATAAGATAAAATAGCTAAATCTCGAGCTGTAGTCACATTATCGGCATTTTGGTCGATCCCTTCAGGTTTATAATAGCCATTGAAAGAGCCTGTTTCAGCGCCGCTGCAGTTATAAAAAGTTGAGTTGGTCATACCAAGCTCTTTGGCTTTATCGTTCATCATATGGATGAATTTTGCCTCATCGTTAGCTGTTACAAGGTTTGCTAACATTACAGTCGCAACATTTGATGATTGAACCAGTGTGGCATAAAGCAGATCTTTGACTGGGTAGTCTACACCGGAAACAATTGAATTGTTACTTAATTCGTAAATCTGTGAAATCGCTTGATCACTATCTGTTGCTTTGATGGTTGTATCTAAAGTGAATTTTCCTTGATCGATCGCTTCGAAAACTAGATAAACAGACATTAATTTAGCAATACTGGCAGGGTTCCATTTTAAATCGGGATTGTCTTCCCAAAGGACCTGTCCGGTTTGCGCTTCGATGACAATCGAAGCTTTTGGTTTATAAACCTCATCCGTTTGATAGCCCGCGTTTTGGGTGATTGTCAGAATATCTTCTTGGGCATAGGCGCTAGTAGCCGTAAAAATGCCTGAAAAATAGCTGATAGTCAATATTAGCGAGCAGATTTTCAGTAATACGTTTCTTTTCTTCATATAAACATCCTTTGTAATTAATCGAGGTTAAGAATAGAAGCGCTTAGCTTTTTTTTAAAAAGTTGCGTCTAGTCTCATTGTTCAGGTTCTTCTAAGAAAGTAGGAATATTTTTGAATGCTTCTCGATTAGAATAATGAATCATTTCTTCATCGACTTCTTCCCAGTTTGGGCCAAAAACATGCTCTAATCTTCCGTAATCATCAAAGATAAGGATCAGTTTTTCTTCCTTTTCTTGATTTTGATCAGAGACAATAAATCTCAGTTCAGGCTGTTTTACTACGTAAGGAAATCCTCTTCTCAAATGATCAGAGATGGGTTCATCCAGTTTCTTCTCTATGACCATTTTCATGTTTCCTGAAAGGTAGTCAGTGTATTTTAACAGATTTTGCTGTTTTTTGTCAGGGAATAGAAATTTTTTAAAGAAAATAGTTGTACTACTCTCTGCATTGGTTTTGATTAAATTTTGCTGCTAATTCAGTAGTTGTAGCGGGTAGAGTGAAATCCTCATTGTCTATTAAACTATCGTTTTTTACTAAAGTCAATGCTGAATCGAGAGCGGTTTTTAACTGCCGGAATTCCTCTGGTTGTGCACCTGGAATGAGCAATTTTAACTTAGCAGCATAAGCCTGTTTAATCGCTTGTCGGAGCGATGCTTAAAATTTTCCAGGAGCTCATAACCAGAGTCCTTTTTCAAGTTCGTTGAGTTGCTGCGTTAATTCAGCAGCAGTTCGCTTCGTTAAAATTTCTTCTTGTTTTTCTAAGACATCTCTAAAATGAAATAATAATGCTTGAACTTGCTCCCGCTGCATACCAGTTGTTTCAGCATAGAGTCTTTCTAAACGGGCAAGTAATAAACGGTTTTCAGCACGATCTCGTGGATGAACTTTCAAGGAATTTAACTTCGCTAAACTTTCCTTCATCTGCTGTGAAGTCAATTTACCAGGAGCACTTTCAATGATCAACTGCTTAGACCGGCCGCTCAGGTCAGTGACAATTACTTCCAAGAGTCCATTAGAGTCATAGGTGAAGCGACAGTCAATAGGTGTGTTTTCAGGTCCTTTTGGAATTTTTATTTCTAATTCCCCAATTTTTAGATTATCTTTTGCCATTGGATTTTCTCCTTGGTAGATAGAAAAGGCAACATACTCTTGATTATCTCTTAGTGTATAAAATGTCTTCATTTTACTGACAGGAATCGTGGTATTGCGCTCAATGATCGGAGAAAAAACGCCGTCGATATACCCCGTACTTGTTTGACTTACTGAATCAACGCCCAATGTATGACCGCAAACGTCTGTTAAAATCATTTCACTGACCATCGAGCGATCCTGTTTTAGAGCGGCTTGAATGCCTGCACCGCGTCCAACAGCCTCATCTGGATTGATTTGTGTATACGGTATTGTTTTTAGTAAACGAGCAAAATAGTTTCGCACAATTGGATTTTTCGTTGCACCGCCAATCAAAATCACTTGATCTATTTCTTGAATGTTGATATGTCCATCGTTTAAAACGCGCCCGACAGGTTGCCGCATTTTGGCTAACAGTGGTTCACATAGCTCTTTGTAGCGTTCCTGTGTAAGCGTATAGGAGTACGTGTGGTCTTCCCAGTCAAAATCAAACGAACAAACATCCTGTGTAGTCAGTGTCAGTTTCAATAATTCAGCTTTTTGATATAGAACGGATTGTATTGTTGCAGCTAAAACGGTACCAGTCAATTTATGCTCACGCAGGCAGTCTTGAACGATCACATGCGTAAAATCTTCACCGCCTAAGTGATTATCTCCAGCAATAGCTTCTACCTGCATTACGCCGTCAAACATTTCTAATAAAGAGACATCAAAGGTGCCACCACCCAAGTCAACGACTAAGATGGATTGATCTGCTTCTTTATGAAAGCCATACGCCATCGCCGCAGCGGTAGGTTCACTAATCAAATTTTGCACCGTCAGTCCCGCTAGCTTCGCCGCTTCAATCGTAGCCTCTCGTTGAATATTGTTAAAGTAGGCCGGTACGCTGATCACAACTTCATTGCAGGTTTGCTTCAAAAATGCTTCAGCATCTTCTTTTAAACTACGCAGCACTAATGAAGACAATTCAACTGGTGTAAATGAGTGTCCGCCTAAATCATACTTTTTATCGGTTCCCATAAACCGTTTAAAAGTTGCTGCTGTTAATTGAGGGTGGCTGATCAGACGCTCCTTAGCGATTGCGCCGATTAAAATATCCCCATTATCATCGACACCTACAACAGACGGTGTTAAAGCTTGATCAAATTGATTATTGATCAATTGAACGTGCTCTCCGTCCCAAAATGATACCAAACTATTCGATGTTCCTAAATCAATCCCTATTATCCCCATATTATTCTCCTTTGTTTCCCAACCTCTATGTAATTCTATAAAAATTATACATATTCATTTTACGTGAAAAGCGAACAAAAATGTGTGTTTTTTATATATTTTTAATAAAAAGTAATTTTTGAAGAATTTTGGTATACTTTAACAGATGGAGGTGTTTGTAATGAGAAGTGAGCGAATGGTTGCTTCAGAATGGAAAATATTCTCTAAGTATTTTTCTGGAAGTATTCAGCTACTGCCTTTTTATGAGACGCATACCTTAGCAAGGCAGGTTTTTAGTAGTAAGGTTCGAGCAAATAGTGATACGTCTTACGTTATTTATAGAGGAAAAGTTCCTTGCCTGTTTATAACAATAACAGCAGGTCAAGTGACGAATATATTGGCTCAAGAAACAATCCAATTAAGTTGGGGAACTATTTTTTTAGTTGTGGATAAATTGTTTAAACAAAACTTTCAGCCGACGATTTCATTTACTTTTCCACAGGCGCTTACCATACATTTACAGGAAGTATTTTTAAAACACGGTTATAAAGTGATTGAAAATAAATCTGTTCGTAAAGACCTAGCGTATCATACTGGGTTGATTTTAGGCGGAGGAGGAGCTAGGGGCGCTTATCAGATCGGCGTTTGGCAAGCATTAAAAGAGTTGAATATTTCAATTGAAATCATTACTGGAACATCGGTCGGTGCGCTGAATGGAGCCTTGATTTTGCAGGGGGATTTTGAAGTGGCGAAGGATATGTGGGAAAAAATCGATACACAAAAAATCCTTTCATTTCCAACCATGGACGTCTCCAGCGAGACATTAGGCGGTCTGATGAGCCAAATCGGCTCTTTCACCCGCAGTGCGATCCAATCGAATGGTGTCTCCACACAACCGCTGAAAGATCTGATCCAAGAGACCTTTTCACAAGAAAAAATGCAGCAAGCGGCCACCGACTTTTATTTAGTTACAACTGAATTGCCGAGTATGCAGGAAAAAGAGATTCGTTTTAAAAGCTGTCACAGTGATCAATGGCAAAGTTGGCTGCTGGCTTCAGCCTCGTTCTTTCCAGCCATGGCAGCAACAAAAATTGCAGATAAGTATTACGTAGATGGTGGCTATCGGAACAATATTCCCGTTGATTTGGCACTATCTGCCGGTGCAACAGAATGTATCATCGTGGATGTAAAAGGGCCAGGAATCATGAAACCAGTAAAAATCCCGACAGTAGTCAATTGTTTGAACTTGCAAACGCCTTGGACAATGGGGGCCGTGCTATTATTTGATGGTATACGCTCAACTCGAAATATCCAATTAGGCTACTTAGAAACAATGAAGACCGTGGGTAAAAAATATACAGGCTATTGGTATACATTTGCTGAAACACTGAGTGACGTGACGGCATTTCAACAGACATTTTTTGCTTATATAAAAGAAACGTATCAAATAAAATTATGGAATTCTATGGAACAAAAAAATAAAATCTGTAAGAAATTGCGTAGAGTTTATAAAGACAGGGTGTATACAGAAAATATCGGATTAGTTTTAATCGAGCTGTTGGCAAAAAGCCAAGAGATATCTGCTTATAAGCTATATACAATTAAAGAGTTAGCGTCTATTATGCAGCAAAGCGAACATGGGAAAACGGATCTAGTGAAGAGTATTGGTATGATTTCTGTACAAGAATGGTTGAAAAAATACTATGAAGATTACTTTTTACTTTCTGATAAACAACAGGTATCATTGGTGAACGAACTGTTAGAGTCGAATGAACAAGAAAAGCCTCAGCGGATTGCTTTCTTATTAGAGAAAATACCTGTACAAGTATTACAAATTTTAATGAGAGAATTTATAAAACAAGGAGTGAAGGAAAAATGAAGCAAGAATTTTCATATGAAATCGTAGAAGAAATTGCCGTTTTATCAGAAAATACACAAGGTTGGCGGAAAGAATTTAATTTAGTTAGTTGGAACGGCCGCCCACCAAAATTTGATTTAAGAGACTGGTCGGCAGATCATGAAAAAATGGGTAAAGGAATCACACTGACCAATGAAGAGTTTGAAATTTTATCTAACGCAATAAAATCTATGTAGAGAGGACACCCTGTCAATGAAAAGTATGACTGGTTTTGGAAAAGAATCATTTTTAAACGATACCTATCAAATTGATGTAGAGATTAAAAGTGTGAATCAACGCTTCTTAGATATTCAGTTACGTATGCCTAAAGAGGTCAACCCATACGAAATGGCTATTCGTCAAATGATGAAAGAAACATTGCAACGTGGCCGGATCGAAGTTTATATTAATAGTAACAAAACTGGCAGCGGCAACAAAGAAGTGTTGATTCATTGGGAACTGATCCATCAATTGTTAGGGGAAATTCAACAAGAGTTAACAGCTAATTATCCACAAGCAGAATTTGATCCTGTAAAAAATATCAATCAACTGTTGAACAATTCAGATTATATCGAGGTCACAGAAAAACAAGAAGTAGATGAGGCGTTTGGTTTATTAGTTTTAGATGTGGCAAGAAAAGCAGTTGAACGAATCGATGCAAGTCGTCTACAAGAAGGTCAAAAGATCCAGCAAATTTTGACTACATATAGTCAAGATTTCATCGATTTAGTTCATACATTATCTGGATTTGTGGCGATTTATGAAAAAGATTACCGTGAAAAATTCGAAGCGCGGCTGAATGATTGGTTAGGCAGTCAAGTCGACGAAACGCGTTTGTTGACGGAACTGGCGATTTTACTTGAAAAAGGGGATATCCATGAAGAATTGGATCGTTTAACAATTCATGTGGATAAACTACAAGAACTATTGATCCAATCAGAACCAGTCGGGCGAGAATTAGATTTTCTGATTCAAGAGATGAATCGTGAAGTCAATACGATCGGTTCTAAATCAAGTCCAATCGAGATCAAAAACATCGTCGTTCAGATGAAAACGATCCTCGAAAAAATTCGCGAACAAATTCAAAATGTCGAATAATGGAAAATAGTTTGTGATTCTATTTTTTAAAGCTATAATTAAAAATAATACAATAAAGAGGTGAATAATTATGTCAAAATATTATGATGTAACATTCCATGAGCTGAGCGGAAAATCCGTGGTAAAAAGAGAAATCATTTCGGATAAAGAACCGTTTAATGTTTGGGAAGATGCGTGTGTGTCAATTACTGAGGATAGCTTAAATATTCGAGTGAATGAAGAGACATATGTGACGTTGAACCGTCGTTTCGTTGTCCGAGTGGATGTTGAAGAAGTGGATGGACCTGTGGATAAAAAAATCAAACGCCATGATGAGATCATGGGTGTTGTGAATACTTTATCGAATATGGGATTTTAAAATAAGTTAAAAAAAGGTGGGAAAAGCGTAGTATTGCTTTTCTCACCTTTTCTTATAAGAAAATCCAAACGCTGATCGCGGATAAAATCAAGAGAACACCTACCGTAAATAACAAACGAGTTGTTGTGGTGGATGTTTTGCGGCTACCTCGTCTGACTCCAGCCACTCGTTTTCTAAAGACTCTAGAAAAAACCAGGAGTAAGATGCCAAAGACCGCTAAAATACTACTAACCAAATAGTTATGGTCAGCATTTTTTGTGGTTGAAGGCTGACGCGTATTTTTTTTAACTGACTCGTTATCCACAGCTTTTGGTTCGGATTCCTGATAGCTGACAGTTTGAACAGGAATCTCTGGTGAAACTTGACCGTAATCGCTTTTTAAAGCTAATTGCCCATCTTTCAGCGTAAAACTAGGCTCAGTATTTTTTTTAATGAAACCATAAAAATCCTGTTCTAGGATGATTTCTTTTTGATCAATTGTGTTTGGTCCTTTGGAAAGTAATTTTTTGTATTCATACGTAGAAAATGCGTGATCCAAAATCGCATTACCTGCTAGATGCCGCTCGTATTCTCCAGCTTGATCTGACCAATCGCCGACCCCTAAAATAACTTCTATGAGTCGGACATCCCCTTTTTTCGCTGTGGCGATATAATTAAAGGCGCCAGTCGGACTTGAACCAGTCTTTAATCCATCTACGCCGTCATACCCATATTTCGCCCCAGGTAATGAGTAATTATACGTTTCGAAGGTTTCCTCGTAAGGTGTGTCTGGCATGGTCTTAACAACGGGTTTGCTGGTGAACTGCAAAATATCGGGATATTTTTTAATTAAATTATAGGTCAAAATGGCTAGGTCTCTGGCTGTGGATTTATTTTCTCCATTGGGATCGATTCCGGGTGCTTGGTACAAACCGTCAAAAGCGCTGATTTGTGCACCGCTACAGTTAAAGTAAGTGGTATTACTCATACCTAATTCTGCAGCCTTATCATTCATTTTACGAATGAAATCAGCTTCATCGTTGTCAGAAACTAAATTTGCCAGCATCAGTGTGGCAACGTTTGAAGAAGGAACAGCAACCATAGAGAATAGATCGCGAACAGGGTAGTCGACCCCTAAAGAAATTTTATTATTGCTTAATGCATAAATTTGAGAAATGGCAACATATTGTTCTGTTGCTGTGACCGTTGTATCTAGATTGAATTTTTCTTGTTCCATCGCCTCAAAAGCTAAGTACATGGTCATGACTTTAGCAATACTTGCAGGACTCCATGATAAATCAGGCTGATCTTCCCATAGAATTTGACCAGAATCAGCATCAATAACAATCGAAGCTTTTGGACGATAGGGTTCTTTGACTGGAAAACCCGATTTTTCTGCAAAATCCAGTAAATCTTCTTCAGCATGATTTATCTGGGGAAAACTCCCGAGTAAAATACAAGCAAGTAGTAAGAGGCAACTGGTCGTCTTCAAAAGTGTTTTTCTTGTGAACATAGAGTTAAATCCCTTCATTTTTTAATACGTTTACTTAATTAAACAGGTTAGTTATTTTATTGTGAAAATGAGTAATAACTTTATTCTACTTGAAAAGTAGGGGTGCTGTATACTTTTTTTGAGAATTTTATTATCAGACGGTTAAAAATTTGAGGTTCTGGTTATACTAGGATTAGCTAGCATAATGTTAGAATTAAAGCGAAATATGTTTTTTTGAAAATAATATAGAGTAAAACCTTGAAAATTGCTGGAAAAAAGTGCATTATAGAACTAATACTTTATTAACTTATAGTTGTGCAGACGAACAACTCTGTCCAGCTTTTAAATTATCTAGCTTCACAGGTTAGTCTCTCGAAAAAAAGACAAAATAGTCTCATGGCAAAACAATGCCATAAGCCGATTTTTCTATTTTTCATTCGAGACTAGGCGAACCTCTTTAGCTTTTAAACTATCTAGCTTCATGAGTTAGTCTCTCGGAAAAAAGATAAAACCTGAATGAGGCAGAAAGCGCCTCAGTCCTGTTTTCCTATTTTTCATTCGAGACTGAACGAACTCATTCAGCTTTTAATGAAAGGAAGTCATCATGTCAGAGCGTGGGTTATTAATTGTACTATCGGGTCCTTCTGGAGTTGGTAAGGGAACAGTGCGAAAAGCAATTTTTGATAGTGAAGAGAATGATTTTCAGTACTCGATTTCTATGACTACCCGTAAAATGCGGGAAGGAGAAGTAGAAGGAGTAGATTACTACTTCCGCACAAAAGAAGAATTTGAAGCAATGATCGAAGCAGGTGAGATGCTGGAATACGCACAGTATGTAGGAAATTACTACGGAACACCGCTAACTTACGTCAACCAAACGCTTGATAAAGGAAAAGATGTCTTTTTAGAAATTGAAGTCCAAGGTGCTGAACAAGTCAAAGAACAAGTGCCGGACGGCGTATTTATTTTTTTAACACCGCCAGACTTAGCTGAGTTGAAATCACGAATCGTTGGTCGGGGAACAGATGACCATGATGTGATTGAAGAACGAATGCGTGTGGCTCGGGAAGAAATCGAAATGATGGCATTATATGATTATGCCGTTGTGAACGATGAAGTACCGTTGGCTGTGAAACGAATCAAAGAAATTATCGCGAGTGAACATTTTCGCGTTGATCGAGTAATTGGTAAATATATTAAAATGTTGAAGGAGATGTAGCTTTATGATGCTAAAACCATCTATTGACTCATTATTAAAAGAAGTACCATCAAAATATTCACTTGTTATTCTAGCAAGTAAACGTGCCCATGAATTAGACGAAGGTGCACAACCAACGCTAGAAAGTTTTGAATCTGTAAAAAGCGTAGGCCAAGCCTTAGAAGAAATCGATGCCGCAACAGTGATCAACGATCCACGTCCAGAAGAAAAACGTGAAAGAATGCGTATGGCAAAAGAAGAGCAAAAAATGAGACACGAACAAGAACAAAAAGAACTTGAAAATCGCATCCGCGACGAAAAAAGTTTATAAAAGTATAAGCAACTGAGATGAGACTATATAGAGTTTTCATCTCAGTTTTTATATGTGTGAAAAGCAATAAGCAAACAAGTGCTTTAATTTTTGGTAACAGAAATCAGAGGCACAAGACAAATGTCGGATTCTTTAGTACAATAAGCAAAGAAAAGCAGAACGAATCGGTTACTCCACGAGAAAATTAGGAATCTGAATGTGGAATGCTTTTTATTCCATGTGAGGATTGTCTATTTTCCTAGTGGGGTGATTCGAGAAGCTAGATCAAAAGAAAAGCAGAACGAATCGGTTACTCTGCGAGAAATTTCGAAAGCCGATTATGGTGTTCGTTTAGCTCTAAAAAATCAGTACTATAATTATAGAATGGAGGAATGTTTATGAGAAAAGCGGCACAAGTAATCGTTGATGTACCAACGATGCAGACTGACCAACCGTTTACTTATTTGATTCCTTTTAACTTAGAACAACAATTAACGATTGGTATGCGGGTGGAAGTTCCATTCGGTAATGGTAATCGGCATCTGCAAGGGTTTGTTTTAGCAATAGATGAAGTCTCCGATGATGTGATTGCGGCACAAAAATTTGAATGGAAAGAGATTCTTTCTGTTTTAGACTTAAAACCAGTACTCAACACTGAACTGCTAGAGCTCGCTGATTATATGAAGGAAAAAACATTTGCCTTTAAAATTACTTGCCTGCAAACAATGCTGCCGAGTGTGATGCGTGCAGATTACAGTAAATACATATATTTAACAGATGAATTAGAAGAAAGCATGCACAATGAGCTATTCTATGGGTTAGATGAAATTGCTTGGGAAGATGCCTTAGCTCGAAACATTTTACCCCAATTGATGCAGCTTAGAAAACAGCAAAAAGTGGATATTCGCTATGAAGTGAATACGCGTAACAGAGTCAAAATAATTCGCTATATAAAAACATTGAAAGATTTTGAACAGTTAGAAGAAGCGCGAATGGAACTTAGAAAAGGTTCGCAGAAGAAAGAACAGCTGATCAATTACCTACAGCAACTAGGTTTGGAAAAAATGACCACAGTTAAAGAAATGAAAGAGCTTGGTTTTAGTACAGCTGTGTTGAATGATGCTGCAAATAGGCAGTGGCTGACTTTTATTGAAACTGAAGCTTATCGTGACCCGTTTGCCGATCACACATTTGAAAAAACGACAGCATTAGCTTTAAATGATGAGCAGCAAGTAGCAGTGGATAAAATTCTAGGATCTGTAAATCAAGGTACAAGCCAAACCTACTTATTGGAAGGCATCACCGGTAGTGGGAAAACTGAGGTTTATCTCCAAGTGATCGCAGAAGTATTGAACCAAGGGAAAACAGCTATGATGCTTGTTCCAGAAATCTCATTGACACCGCAAATGGTCCATCGTTTTAAAAGCCGTTTTGGGGAGCAGGTGGCAGTGATGCACAGCGCCTTGTCTCAAGGTGAGAAATACGATGAGTGGCGTAAAATCGAGCGTGGTGAGGCACAAGTCGTCGTTGGTGTGCGCTCTGCTATCTTTGCTCCTTTGGAAAATCTTGGTGTCGTGATTATTGACGAAGAACACGAAGCTAGCTATAAACAAGAAGAAACACCACGTTATCATGCACGAGATCTAGCCATTTGGCGAGGAGCTTATCATCATTGTCCAGTAGTGTTAGGGAGTGCGACTCCTTCACTAGAAACACGGGCGCGAGCACAGAAAAATGTCTACGAACGATTAGTATTATCGAAAAGAGCCAACCAGACTGCGACGTTACCAACAATCGATGTGGTAGACATGCGTGAAGAGATTCAAAATAAAAATACCTCCTCTTTTTCGCTAGCACTTCAAGAAAAAATCCAAGATCGTCTAGCTAAAAAGGAACAAAGTGTTCTTTTATTAAACCGTCGAGGCTATTCCTCTTTTGTGATGTGCCGAGATTGCGGGTATGTTTTACCTTGTCCAAACTGTGATATTTCCTTAACATTGCACATGGATACAAAAACAATGAAATGTCATTACTGCGGCCATGAAGAACGTATTCCTTACCATTGTCCACACTGTGGCGGCGATAAGATTCGGTATTATGGAACTGGAACCCAAAAGGTGGAAGAAGAACTAAAAGCTCTTTTCCCTGAAAGTCGTGTTTTGCGGATGGATGTAGATACAACACGGCGAAAAGGCGCACATGAGAAGATTCTGACGGCGTTTGGCAATCATGAAGCAGATATCCTGTTAGGTACACAAATGATCGCTAAGGGACTGGATTTTCCTAATGTGACATTGGTTGGCGTATTAAATGCTGACACAGCCTTGAATCTTCCAGATTTTCGTTCGAGTGAGCGGACCTTTCAGTTATTGACTCAAGTTAGCGGACGGGCAGGACGGGCAGAAAAGCCAGGAGAAGTGATCATTCAGTCCTTTAATCCAGAACATTATGCGATCCAATTAGCCAAAGCCCAAGATTATGAAGACTTTTATCAAAAAGAAATGTACGTACGCCACCGCGGGGATTATCCGCCATTTTTCTTTACAGTACAAATTACTGCAAGTCATCCTGAAGAAAATCAAGCGGCTAAGCAAATGTTTGAAATAGTGAAAGAATTAAAAGAAGGCTTGTCAGACCAAAGTATTTTGCTGGGGCCAACGCCTAACGCGATTATGCGAGTCAATAATCGTTACTTTTATCAAGTAATCATTAAATACAAAAGTGAACCAAATTTACAAAACATCTTAAAAAAAATACTGACTGACACTCAAAGAGCAACAGCGCACGGCTTGAAATTATCGATTGATGCTGAGCCGATGAATTTTATATGAGCTCTTAGTTATATCAAGCATCATAGTGTGACTATAATGATACTTGATCCAAAGAAAGGAAAACCTTATGCGCTATCCAATAGTGATACACCCTAATGAACGTTTAAAACAAAAGGCAAAACCAGTGACGATGATCACTGATGAAACAATTACTCTGTTAGAGGACATGTATGAAACGATGATTGCCCACGACGGAATCGGCCTGGCCGCTCCTCAAATCGGTAAAAATTTTCAACTTGCTGTGATCGAAGTGGATGAAGAAACAGGCTTGTTTGAATTGATCAATCCTGAAATTATCGAGCGTAAAGGCACAGATATCGATGTGGAAGGCTGCTTAAGCATTCCAGAAACATACGGAACAGTTGAGCGGGCAGATGAAGTAACCGTACGTTATTTTGATCGTGAAGGAGATGAGGTCGAAGTAACTGCTTATGGTTATCTTGCCCGAGCTTTTCAACATGAGATCGATCATTTGAATGGTGAATTATTTATCGATAAAATCATTGACCCAATTAAACCAGAAGATTTAGATGCATATATGGAGGAACATTTAGATGACTAAACTAATTTTTATGGGGACACCAGCATTTTCTGTGCCCGTTTTAGAAGGATTGATCGAAAATGGTTATGAAATTCAAGCGGTAGTTACTCAACCGGACCGACCTGTCGGACGAAAAAAAGTAATCACGCCAACTCCTGTAAAAGAAGCCGCAGTTAAGCATGGCTTACTTGTTTTACAGCCAGAAAAAATCTCAGGATCACCTGAAATGGAAACGATTATCGAACTTGCGCCTGATTTGATTGTGACAGCTGCTTTTGGTCAATTTTTACCAGAGAGGATTTTAAATGTTCCTAAATTTGGTGCAGTCAATGTCCATGCGTCTTTATTGCCAAAATACCGCGGTGGTGCGCCTGTTCATTATTCGATCATTGAAGGAGAAAAAGAAACAGGTGTCACAATCATGGAAATGGTGAAGAAAATGGATGCTGGGGATATTCTTTCTCAAAAGGCGATTCCAATCACTAAAACTGATGATGTGGGGACGATGTTTGATAAATTAAGTCTTGTAGGGAAAGAATTGTTGTTAGAGACCTTGCCTAAAATTTTAGCCAATGAAATCACGCCGATTCCTCAAGATGAAACAAAAGTGACGTTCTCACCGAATATTACAAGAGAGCAAGAACGCATCGATTGGCAGAAAACAGCTGAACAAGTCGATAATCAAGTGCGTGGAATGCGTCCATGGCCGACAGCATTTACGACTTACAAAGAAACAAACTGGAAATTATGGGCAGTCACACCGCTAGCTGAAACGACTGAGGCTACACCTGGGACGATCATAAAACGCAGTAAAAAAGAACTATGGATCTCTTGTGGAGAAGGAACGGTTCTTTCAATAAATGTGATTCAACCATCTGGTAAAGGAAAATTATTCATCCAAGATTTCTTAAACGGAGTCGGTAAAACAGTCGCAGAATCAGATAAGGTGGGCTAGTCAAATATGGGGAAAAAAATACCAACAAGAGTAAAAAGCTCAGTTCGTTACGTAGCGTTAAGAACGATCGAACGTGTAGATAACGGCGGAGCGTATTCGAATTTATTACTAAATGAAATGATCAATAAGTCAGCTTTAGGAGAAAAGGACAGCCGTTTATTTACGGAGCTTGTCTATGGAACGATCAGCCGTAAGTTGTTATTAGAATATTATTTAACACCATTCATTACAAAGCCTAAAAAAGTAGATAGTTGGGTGAAAAACTTACTTAGTCTGTCGATCTACCAATTAGTCTTTTTAGATAAAATACCGGATCATGCGATCATTAATGAAGCAGTGGAAATCGGTAAGCACAGAGGAAATGTCGGAATCGGTAAGTTTGTTAACGGTGTACTTCGGGCATTTCAACGTGAAGGTGCACCAAGTTTAGAGAAAATCAACGATCCTGTCGAACGTTTGTCAATAGAGATCAGTATGCCTAAGTGGTTAACGGAAAAGCTAATCAAACAAATGGGGATAGAAGAAACAAGAAAATTAGGCTTATCACTTTTTGAAAAAAGTCATGTCAGCGGACGTGTGGATACACGCGAAATCAGTATTTCAGATGCATTAGAAGAATTGCAAAAAGATCATATTGAAGCATCAGCCAGCCAAGTGTCGCCTTATGGTGTAGTGGCTGAAAAAGGCTTTTTAGCAGGCAGTTATTTATTTACAGCAGGGAAACTAACGATACAAGATGAAAGTTCGATGTTGGTGGCACCAGCGATGCAGATTGAAAAAAATCACGTAGTTTTAGATGCCTGTGCAGCTCCGGGTGGTAAAACGACTCATATCGCAACATTTCTTGATTCAGCTCAAGGCGGACGTGTGAAGTCTTTAGATATCCATGATCACAAAATCAAGCTGATTAAACAAAATGCAGAGCGTCTGCATGTAAAAGACGTTGTTGATACTGAAAAATTAGATGCACGCAAAGTAGGAGAAGAGTTTCCAACCGATTACTTTGATCGAATCTTAGTTGATGCGCCTTGTTCTGGATTAGGTTTAATGCGCCGTAAACCAGATGTTAAATACAATAAATCGGCTCAGGATTTTGAGCAATTACCTAAAATTCAACTAGAAATTCTAGAAAGTGTCGCCCCAACATTGAAAGAATGCGGTATAATGGTCTATAGTACATGTACAATTGCTGAAGAAGAAAATCAGGAAGTTGTTGCAGCATTTTTACAAAAACATCCAGAATTCAAAAAAATCGATGTGAGTGTTAGTGAAGCGGTTCAGCCTTCTATACATGATCAAATGCTTACGTTATACCCACATCAATTAGGGACAGATGGATTTTTTATTTGCTGTATGCAGAAAGTTTGTTAAACGAGGTGGAGCATAGTGGAAATCAATTTTCAAACAGATGTCGGACGAAAACGCAATACGAATCAAGATTATGCTGGTCTATTTGAAAATCAGGCAGGCGTTTCTTTAGCTATTTTAGCGGATGGGATGGGCGGTCATCAGGCAGGTGATGTTGCTAGCCAGATGGCGGTCAATAACCTTGGTGAGCGCTGGCAGGAGAGTCTGATCGACACATCTGAAAAAGCCGCGCAATGGCTGATCAAAGAAATCCAAGATGAAAATGAAATGATTTATCAAAAGGGGCAATCTCAACCAGAATATTTAGGAATGGGAACGACGATTGTCAGTGCAGTACTGCTAAATCAATCCTTCATATTGGCCAATATTGGCGATAGCCGAGCTTATTTGGTACGTAATAATCAATTACGTCAGCTAACAGAAGATCACTCTCTAGTTAATGAGCTGGTAAAATCTGGTGAGATCACTCGTGAAATGGCAGCCAATCACCCGCGCAAAAATGTCTTGACTCGCTCGTTAGGTATGCCGAGAATGGTAGAAGTTGATGTAGCTAATCATCTTTGGGTTCCAGATGATTATATTTTACTATGTTCAGATGGGCTGACAAACATGGTTTCAGAAGAAGATATTTTGGCCATATTACTTTCAGAAAAACCATTAAATGAAAAAGTTGAAACATTGATCACGACAGCAAATGAAGCGGGTGGCGCGGATAACATTACTGTTTTAGTGATTCATTTTGACGAACATGACGCATCTAAGGAGGAAAACCAATGATCGAAATCGGCAGAAAATTGAATGGTCGATATCATATTATTGGCAATATCGGTAGTGGCGGTATGGCGAATGTCTTTTTAGCGCATGACTTGATTTTGGATCGTGACGTAGCTGTTAAAGTGCTGCGTTTTGACTTTCAAAATGATCAAGCAGCCATTCGCCGCTTTCAAAGGGAAGCTTTAGCTGCTACTGAGTTGGTTCATCCAAATATCGTCAGTGTCTATGATGTAGGCGAAGAAGACGGCATGCAATACTTAGTCATGGAATATGTGAAAGGGATGGATCTGAAACGATTTATCCAAACCCAATACCCAATTCCATATGCAAAAATTGTTGATATCATGGAACAAATTTTATCAGCTGTTTCACTAGCTCATGAACATAGAATCATTCATAGAGATTTAAAGCCGCAAAACATTTTGATGGATGAAAGCGGCGTTGTGAAGATCACCGATTTCGGAATCGCAATTGCGTTAACGGAAACATCGATCACACAAACCAATACGATGTTAGGTTCTGTTCACTATCTATCTCCTGAACAAGCAAGAGGTAGTATGGCGACCAATCAATCAGATGTTTATGCAGTGGGCATCATTTTATATGAGATGCTGACAGGGAATGTACCGTTTGATGGAGAGTCTGCTGTAACGATTGCTTTGAAGCATTTCCAAGAAGAGATGCCTTCAGTTAAAACGTTTGATCCTAATATTCCTCAATCGTTGGAAAATGTGGTCTTACATGCAACAGCCAAAGACCCAGCTGACCGCTATAAAACAGCCGAAGAGATGTCACGTGATCTATATACTGTATTGGCTGCGAACCGATTAAATGAACCCAAATGGCAACCGACAGGCTTAATGGGCGAAACGAAAATTTTAACGCCGATCACAGATGAAATGGCGATGCCGTCTTCTTTTAATTCGATGGAAACCCCACCTGAAGACCGAAATGAGCATGAAGAAATTGAGCAGCAAGAAGCGGCAGCAAAGAAGAAAAAGAAGCCATTGATCATTTTTATCATCTTGTTAGTATTGGCTTTGCTCATCGCTGGCGGGCTCTATTTTGCAGGGCGAGGCAGCAGTGAAGTTAAGATCCCTAATGTAGAAGACAAAACGGAAGCTGAAGCACGAAAAATACTAGAAGATGCTGGATTGAAAGTCAAAGATGAGACGAAAGAAATTCCGGACGAGTCGATTGAGGAAGGAAAAGTAGTTAAAACAGATCCAGCCATAGAGTCTACCGTGAAAAAAAATCGGGAAATCGAACTTTATATAAGCTCTGGGAACAAGAAAATCAAGCTTGATGATTATACTGGAGAAGACTATAAAGATGCCATCGAAGCATTGGGCAAATTAGGTTTCAAAGAGAGTCAAATCAAAATCACGAAAGAAACAGATTCGAAAGTAGACGAAGACAAAGTCATTAGTCAAACACCTGAAAAAGGTGAAGAAGTCGATCCTAAAACGGACGAGATCACGCTGGTTGTTAGTGAAGGGCCGGATGATATCTATTTAGCTGATTACGCAAGTTTAGGCTACAGTTATAATAATGCGGTGACTGAGTTATTGAGCTATGGTATAAAAGAAAGTCAGATCACTCGCGTGGATAAACCAAGTGATACAATAGCCAAGGATTTAGTGATAGCCCAAAATCCAGCTGCAGGTAATCCGTTTAATCCTAAAAAAGGGAAGATTACATTAACCGTAAGCTCTGGACCGGATAAAACGACGACGACTAGTTCTGAATCAAGTAAAATTTCTTTAAGTAATTATGTCGGACGTTCATACGAAAATGTAGTTACTGATTTAGTGGCTCTTGGTATTAAGTACGAGCAAGTCGATGAAGCGAGTGATACAGTGGCTAAAGGCTTAGTTATTTCTCAGGATCCAAAAGAGGGCGCTTCTTTTGATATTAAAACGGGCAAAGTTATATTACGTGTCAGCTCAGGCCCAGGAGAGGTTACAGTTCCGGACGTTACAGGACTATCTCAAGCTGAGGCAAAATCAAAGCTAGAAGGTAGCGGATTTACGTATGCTACAGGCTCTGGTGATGCATCAAAAGGAAAAGCAGAGAGTACTTCACCAAGTGCAGGAGGAACTCTTGCTAAAGGAGCAACTGTTACTGTCAATTTCTCAAATGCAACAGACCCGACAAGCGATGGAAATAATTAAATAAGTAACGTAAAGTGATTAAGATGAACGTTGTCTTGATCACTTTTTTTATGGGAAAAGGGGATTTCTTCAGCCCTGCGTTTAGCTTTTCTCAAACCTATGGTAAAATGAAAGCAATAGAAACGAGGAGGTGGCATTTCTGAAAGGTCAAATTAGAAAAGCGTTAAGCGGTTTTTACTACATTTATGCAGAGGGTGCAACCTTTCAAACGAGAGCCCGCGGTAATTTTCGCAATCGAAAAATCACGCCATTAGTTGGTGATGAAGTGATGTTTGAAAGTGATAATCCAACGGATGGCTACTTGCTTGAAGTTTTTCCTAGGCATAATGAGCTGGTGCGTCCACCAGTGGCGAATGTGGATCAAGGTGTGATTGTCATGAGTATGGTCGAACCTAATTTTTCATACAATTTACTGGATCGCTTTTTAGTCACGCTGGAAGATAAAGGAATCGCTCCAATCATTTATTTAACAAAAGTCGATTTACTGAATGGAACGGAATCAGTTAGTGTGGCAGATGCTCAAAAAGTCTATGGTGCAATTGGTTATCCAGTAATCGCCGCAACTCAAGTTGATGACGCAGCAGCGCTTCAAGCGTTAGAGCAATATTTTCCAGAGCGCTTGACCGTTTTTATGGGGCAATCTGGTGCTGGTAAATCAACCTTATTAAACAGAATTTCACCTGACTTACAATTAGCGACAGATGAGATTTCTGAATCACTAGGCCGGGGCAAACATACGACGCGCCATGTAGAACTGTTGCCTTTATATGATGGTCTAGTTGCTGATACGCCAGGCTTTAGTTCAATCGACTTTTTAGAAATGGAAACAACCGAGCTGCCGAAACAATTTCCCGAATTTGTAGACGCATCATCGTTATGCAAATTTCGCGAATGTATGCATCGGAAAGAACCTGGCTGTGAAGTGAAAAAACGTGTAGAATCAGGAATGATTGCTCAAACAAGATACGATAATTATTTACAATTTTTATTAGAAATAGAAAATCGCAGACCTATTTATAAGAAAAAATAAAAAAGTAGTCCCTCGGTTTTAGTAAATACGAGCTGATATAAGGAAGTACATTTTAAGTGTTGAAGGATTGACCAAAAAAGAACAAGGAGTGGTTTTAATGAAACTAGCACCATCGATTTTAAGTGCCGACTTTGCCAATTTAGAAAGAGATATTCAATTAGTTGAAAAATTAGGAGCGGATTACATTCATGTAGATGTGATGGATGGCCAATTTGTCCCAAATATTACCTTAGGACCAAACGTAGTTTCAGCGATTCGACCAGTGACTAAGCTACCTTTAGACGTTCATTTGATGATCGTTCAGCCGGAAAACTATATTGAGGATTTTGCTAAAGCTGGGGCGGATATTATCACTGTTCATGTTGAATCAACGCCGCATATCCATCGTGCAGTTCAAATGATCAACGCTTCTGGTGTGAAATCGGGAGTTGTGATCAATCCAGGAACTCCTCTATCAGCGATTGAGTATGTATTGGACTCAGTTGATCAGGTCTTGATTATGACCGTTAACCCTGGATTTGGCGGGCAATCGTTTATTGAAAGCTCACTGGAGAAGATCGCTCAATTAAAAGAATGGAAAGAAACAAAAGGCTATACGTATGATATCGAAGTCGATGGTGGAATTGTTCCTGAGACAGCTAAACGCTGTAAAGATGCAGGTGCCAATGTTTTTGTAGCAGGTTCTTATATTTATAATTCGGAAAGTCCGAAAGACCGGATTGATGCATTGAGAGCTGTGTTAGATTAATGAATATTCTTCTTGTGGCTGGCGGTTCGCCTGATGAGTGGCCGCAGTTTGATGCTGAAACCTTCGATTACTTGGTAGGCATTGATCGAGGAAGTTTGTATATCGTAAAACGTGGTTGGGTCTTGGATTTAGCAGTGGGGGATTTTGACTCTTTAACCTGTGAAGAACAACAGCTGATCCAAAAAGAAGCAAAAGAGCTGGTACAGGCAAAAGCAGAAAAAGATGATACAGATACTCAATTAGCATTGGCGCTCACTGTTGAAAAATTTCCTAAAGCCTGTATTACAATTATAGGAGCAACAGGAGGTCGTTTGGATCACTTCTTAGCAAATCTGTGGTTGCCGTTTGAACCACGTTTTCAGAAGTTTATTCGTCAAATAAACATAAAAGATTATCAAAATAGTATTGTCTATTATCTTCCAGGAGAGTATGTGGTCAAAAAAGAAGCAAGGATGGATTATCTAGCCTATTGCTGCTTAACACCAGTTAAAAACCTGACTTTAACGGAAAGTAAATATACGTTGGACCATGTAGATGTAGCGATTCCTACTTCTTATGCAAGTAATGAATTTGTTGGAGACACTGCTGGATTTTCATTTGACACAGGGATGATTGCTGTGATCCAAAGTCGAGATAATAAATAAAAAAAGCTGAACGGCATGCCGTTCAGCTTTTTGATTATGTTCGGTTAAGATTAAGCACGCTCGATTTTACCAGATTTCAAAGCACGAGTTGACACCCAAACTTTTTTAGGTTTACCGTCTATTAATACACGAACTTTTTGCAAGTTAGGTTTAACAGTACGTTTAGTAGCGTTCATTGCATGTGAGCGGTTATTGCCGCTGCTTGTCTTACGACCAGTAAAGTAACATACTTTTGCCATTTTTAGTTTCCTCCTTTGCTTTGATCTCGGAGCGATATTTTTCAGCTCATACTAACTTAATTTATCACATTAATAGTGATTTGGCAAGCTCATTTCAATTTTTATATGGAATATCTTGTTGAATTTCTATAAATGTTACGTTCAGGCATACTTGAACGTAATAATTTTAAAAAAAGCTGACAAATGAAGACTTTAAGAAAAAAAGTCTAAACACTAAAATATTAGATAAAATAGTAAGTAACTACCAATTATAGTCCAGTTGGTAAAAAGTTCTAATAGAAAAAGGGTGATAGTAATGTCAAAGCTAAGCTAGATAATAGAGGTCAGCAGGGAAAATATGATGAAGCAATATTCTTAGATTTTTTGAAAGGACCGTACGATCAATTACCTACAGTTCCATTTAAAACGCTTGATATGATTCAAAAAGCAAACAAAGAAAAACTTGTTTTTTTAGAGTTATTCAATTTTCTCGAGGAAGCGAAGATGCCTAGCGATTATATGGAGGAAATGGATCTGAGACTTATAGTAGTTATTGAAGGGATGGCCTATATCAAAAAAAAAACTGAAGATAGTCTTCATATAATAAAAGTAAGAAGTAACGAGCAATTGAAGGAGAACGCTCACTACATTATTTTATTGAGAAATGTTGAAGAAGAACAAGAAGATAACTTAGTTGGGAAAATTTTATTACTATTAAATCGAAAAGTTATCAACTATGAATTACAAGATAGCAAAAACTCATTATATCTATTAAATAGGACTTGGAAGTTAGAACACATTCTGAAAACGGATTTGAATGTTTCGAAATAAAGGTTCTAGGCATAGATGCAAATATGAGTACATCGTAAACGGTAGGCATGCTTATAGAAGAAAGGGCAAAATTACTTGACCTTGCCTCAAACTAAAAGAGCCAGAGGGCTAGCTCACAGAGTTAGCCCTCTGGCTCTTTCGATTATTAGAAATAAACTGAAGGAGAACCTAAACACATTTTGATTGAAGCAAAAATGGTTTGTCCAAAAGTAAATGCTTTGTCTTTGGTAATAACGCTTAAGAATGCATAAGCGATCAACAATCAAGCTAAAGCCAGTCAGGTTGGCTTTATCGTTGGAGAATAACTGAAAAACAACGATAATGTGCTGTTTTATTCGTTTTAAGTCAAAAAACGTTCTGGCATTTTATTCTGTCTATAATAAGTAGTGTAAGGCAGACGAAACAACGAACTGCAAGAAAAAATTAGCTCTTAAATGAGGAGGAAAAATAATGAAAGTAGCAAGCAGAAGCAATTATTTAGTTAAAACAGACGATTTATTCAAAACCTACAAAGAATATCATGCGGTCAATGAAGTTTCCATGACAATCAATAAAGGAGATATTTATGGCTTTATAGGAAAAAATGGTGCGGGGAAAACAACCTTTATTCGTCTTCTCACACAATTGATTGAAAAAAGTTCAGGAAACTTGAAATTTAATGCAGTAAACAAAATGAAAATGGGAGCAGTTATTGAAGGGCCCGTTTGTTATCCGTATCTATCAGCAAGAGATAATTTAAAATATTACGCCATTCAACGAAACATAAAAAATAAAAAGCGGATCGATGAAGTGCTCGAATTTGTAGGTTTGGCAAATGTAGATAAAAAGAAAGTCTTTAAAGACTATTCTTTAGGAATGAAGCAACGCTTAGGAATCGGCTTGGCTATTCTAGATAACCCAGAATTTTTGATTCTAGATGAACCTGTAAATGGTTTAGATCCCCAAGGAATCGTAGAAATAAGAGAAATCATTCATCGTTTGAATAAAGAATTTGGAACAACGATCCTAATTTCCAGCCATATTCTTACAGAACTATCATTAGTTGCCAGCAGATATGGCATTATCAACGAAGGAAGTTTAATTAAAGAGTTGACGAGTGAGGAACTAGCAGAAGAATGTGGCAGAAGTATTTCTCTAAAGAGTTCAGTGGCTTCACTAACGATTCAGTTGTTAAATAAGAACAACTATCAAGTAGAACAAAAAGACGATTTAATAGTGATCAAGGCAGAGAAAGAAACGATGCCGGCAATTGCCAAGCTATTGTTTGAACATAATATTTATCTCACGCATTTTGAATATAGAGAAGAAAATTTAGAAGAATATTACTTAAACTTAATTGATGGGAGAGCTAAACATGATTAGTACATTAAAAGCAGATTTTTATAGAATTATTAAAAGTTCACTAGGGTTTTATTCAGTAGCGGGACTGGTTGTTGTGGGGATAGCATTTGGGTTTTTAGCTTCCTCAGACAATACGCCTCAATTGATCATCCAATCAGGCTTATCCAACGGAGCATTACTGTTACCAGTATTTTTAACAAATATCTTTATGATTTCCTGGGGACATGAGTTCAGTTATCGTGTAGTTAATAATTCGCTGATTTCAGGCATGAAACGCAGTACTTTCTTTGCCAGTAAAACAATTTTGACCTTTTTGTTAACAATTTTATTTATTGGAGTATATGCAACCAGTTTGATGATTACAACATGGGCTTTAAAAGGAGGCTTTTCATTAAGCGCAGCGATGAAACCATTGTTAGCACAACTTCCGTTATATCTAGCGGCCAGCAGTCTTGGTATTTTATTATTCAATGGGCTTAAAGCTTCCTATATCTCAGTAGCAGCGTTTATTTCATTGGCATTTGTCGGAGATACTATTTTTTCAAACATTATTTCCACATACTTTGCTAAATTTGATTTTATTTTAGATACCTTATTCTTTTCGAATTTACGCATGGTCACAGATCTATCGGCACTTTCAAGTAGTCAATTCCAAACCATTTTTATCAGCAGTGCCATTTATAGCGCACTCGCGTTATTGGTCAGCTTTAGATTATTCAAAAATAGAGAATTTAAATAAGAGGAGAGATTTATTATGAAGAAAAAAATTATGATTTTAGTAGCGGTATTAGTAACAATTGGGTTCTTTGGTTATACAAGTTTTGCTGCAGGAAAACCAGCAAGTCAAGTTGATCTATCATGGGAATTAGCAGATTCTCAAATCGAAAAAATCGCGTTGCAAGGAGCTGAACAAGAGGTCAAAGTAGTTGTTAATGAAACAAGCAATGAGAAGACGAAGATTTCTTTATCAGGCAAAATCTCTGAAGAAAACGAAGAATTTTTAAAAGGAACGGTGAAAAAAGAGAATTCGTTAGAAATTCCTTTGGCTAAACTCAATCAATTCAGATTGATGACCACGGCTAATGGCAAAGAACCATTACTTTTTACAATTGACTTAGGGAAAGATGCGACCTATAAATCTTTAGAAATCGACAGTGTAGTTGGTAGTGTTGAAGCGAAAATCCAAGCAGCTTTTGAAGGTGTTTATCAATTAGAAACAAATGATCAAGGCGAGGTCAAAGTTGTACCTGAAACAAAGGAATCAAGTAAAGATCAAATAAAAATCGATACAATGGGGGATATCACTGTTGAAAAATAGGAAGGGGCAAAGACTATGTATGCGCACTACATGCAAAAATCAAGTACGGATTGCGGCATTGCCTCACTGAGAGTAATTTTAGATCAACTTGAAATCAAAATTAAAAATGTTAGTGAGCTGTATCAGCATTATAATCTAAAAAAAGACCAGGGATTGTCTCTGGGAGAGTTAAATGAAATATTGCTGCATTATGGCGTAGTATCCAGTTCTTACGAAGTAAGGGAATTTGAAGAGTTAGAAAGTGTGGAACAGTTGCCAATGGTGTTAGTGGTTGAAAACGAGGGATATGCACACTACGTTGTTGTCCACGAAATCAAAGACAATCGCTATACAATTTCTAATCCCGCTGAACCTAAACTTAGAGTTTACGAAAAAGAAGATTTAAGAGCTATCTTTCTTGGATATGCATTATGTATTGAAGACATTCAAGATGTGACACAAGTTACTAAGAAAAAGAAAAAAATCAGTTTTAATTTCAGAACAAAGGAGAAAGAAACAGGTGTAGCGCAGATTCTCTATAAAGAAGTAATGACTAGCTTACCAATTAAAACAAAAGCTAACATGATCCTATTACTCTTTCTGAAATACATTCTGCCATTTGCAACAACGATGTTTATTCAATCGTTGATGCAAAGCATTACACCAAAGTCGCCGATTATCGATATCTTAAAACCAATTTTTATAGTAGGTTGGCTGATCTATCTATTCTTTTTAGTGAATATTAGAGAAGGCAGGCAGAAAGTAAAACTCGAAAATGACATTCAAGAAAAAATTCTGATGAATTATTACAATCAGAAGATTAGCGATCTTGATTCTGGAAAGAATTTGGAGAATGTTACAGGCTATTTCTGGAATTTGGTCAATTCAGTATCCGGCCTATTTCAAAAATTTTATTTTAAAATCAATATTAGTTATGTCATTGTATTGACTGCTGTCTTAGCGAGTATTTCAAGTTGGCTGGCATTAGCCCTATTATTTTGGAGCACAGTTTATATCATTTATTTGAAACATAAGATTCAGGCAATCAAAAGCAATGAGATGGATATTATAGGCAAATCTTCCGTATTTTCTTCATCGATAGAAAATAATATTAAATCATCTCTAGATATTAATGTATTTTCTAAAACAAAACAATCAGGAAACTTTGTTAAGGACAAGATGAAAAGTTTCTTAAGTGCTCGATTAAGCAATAGTACTACGGAATTGAACGTAGTTTCTGTTTATCAATCGATGGTTACACTGATGAGTTTAAGTGCCTTTCTGATTTTAAGTACAATGACCTTATATGGAGAACAAGCAAGTATGATCAATACCACAACAGGTATTTTCATCATCTCAATCATTTTAAATAGTCTATCTCCTGTTGTTCAAAGTTGGCTGATGTATCAGAAAAGTACTGTAGCAATCGATTTTATCCAAAGCTCAAATGATTACCAAAGTAATATAGAAATCAAAAATAAAGAGCCATTAGATGTGGAAAGGATCGAAAAAATTGCAGTTGATCATCTCGATTTTAGTTATGACAAGAGCAAGCAAATTTTTAAGGACTTCAGCTTCGAAATGCAAGCAGGAAAAATTTATGGAATCAAAGGAGAAAATGGTTCTGGCAAATCTACTTTGATCAAATTACTTTCAGGAGTTTTACAACCAGATGAAGGAGAATTTGTGATTAATGAGAGTACGAAAAGACACTCACTAAAAGAAACAGACATTAATGAGTATATAGGAATGTATTCTCCAGAGTTCAATCTATACAGTAATACAGTTGGCCGTAACATTCGGTATAAAGTTTTTAATGAGCAATTACAGGAAAAAGAAAAAAATCAATATGAAGATATTTTTAACTTAAAACTGTCTAATAATCACCTTGTTCAAATGGATGCAGCAAATCTTTCCCAAGGGCAAAAACAAAAAATCCTTTTAATGAGGGCTTTGTATCAAGAAAAAAGTATTTACATTTTTGATGAACCAACAGGAAATCTGGATAGTGATTCAAAATCGGCACTAATGAACAAAATTAGGGCGTTAGCAAAGGACAAAAACAAAATTGTTCTTCTAGTTAGCCATGAGCCAGATGTTTTGGCCTGTTCGGATGAGATCCTTGAGATACAGAAAAAAGGAGGAGAAAACAATCAAGAATCTAATTAAAATCGGTTTAGGGATAATCATTATAGCAGCGGGTGTCTTATTCATGGTGAATAATCAGACGAAAGATTACACGAAAAATAAGATAGAGATGGAAGAATTAGAGCAATTTAAAAACGATAAAAAAGATGTTTTCGTTGTGGTAGGAAATAGAGGCTGTTCATCGTGTCAAGAATACAAACCAGTGATGGAAGAAGCCATTGAGAATACCAACAAAACGGTCTATTACATGGATACAGATAACGCAAAAAACAGCGGTTTTCTTAAAGAGCATAATATTACTGTAACACCAACAATTCTGATTGTTGAAAATGGTGATATGAAACGCTTGGAAGGCAGTCGAGAACTAAAAGAAACAGAAGATATCTTATTAGGAAAAGTAAAATTCTAGAAAGGAAATAAAAAATGAAGAAAAAAGTAATCTATGCCGCAATCTTAACAGCGATTTTTGGATCAAATCTATTCACTGCCAACCATGCTTATTCATTAAGTGCGCAGGTCGAAGAAAAAGAAACAGAATTGGTAGAATCTAACCGCTCATATCCGCAAATTTACAATCACCTTGATGCGATTACATTAAATACATTTGAAAATAAAGTGGCAAACCAGGAATCATTCTATGTTTACGTTGGGCGTCCAACATGTGGGGATTGTAATGAGTTTGAACCTGATTTGATCAAATTGGTTAAAAATCACAAATTAGAGGACCAATTGTTGTATCTCAATGTCGCAGAACTTAGAACCGCCGAGACTAAATGGGAAAGCTTTAAAAAGACGTATGATTTGGCTTATACACCTACAATTGCCAAGTTTGTCAATGGAAAGCTAGACAGTAAAGTGGAGTGGACACCAGAAAAAGGCATATCAGTTGAACAAGTAAATAAATGGATTACAGATAATGTAGAAAAATCAAAATGACGCATATAAAAGAACAATAAGCTAGAACTTGAAAATGACAGGTAGAAGGGAAGAAAAATAAGATGAAGAAATTAGACGTGAGACAAAGTAAAGAAATTCAGGCTGGGAAAATTCTTGCTCCAGCGAGTTCTTGGTGGTTATATCAAGTTCTTTGCGGCTCTTGGAAATAATATAGATCAAGTAAGAAGCAACTATAAAAAATAAAGGAGAACAACGAATGTTTAAATTAAGTATGAAAAAAGGCAGCGAGATTAAAGCGGGAAAAACATTTTGTGTAGTAGATGCTTTTGGCTATAAAGTATTATGCTTTACTTTTAAATAAACCAGTAAGTCGAAAAAATAAATGGAGAAAATAGTACTTTCAATAAATACGAATGAAAGGAGCGATAAAATGTTTAAATTAAGTATGAAAAAGGGCGAAGAGATCACAGCAGGAAAAATGTTTTGTGTATTGGATGCTTTTGGTTATAAAGTATTGTGTTTCAACATTTAATTAAATAGCTGAACAAATAAATAGACGATCAAAGAAAAGGAGAATGATCATGAATAAATTAGAACAAAAGGAAACCAATGAAATCCAAGCTGGCTTAAGAGTGTGTGCTTTCAATATTTGGGGAGTCAAACTATTCTGCTGGTACGCTTAGGCCAAGCTGACGAAGAAAATATAAAAATAATAGAAAATCAATATATGGAGGGTAACACATGAAAAAACTAACAACAAGACAAGAAGAAACAGTAAAAGGCGGCAAATGGTGTTTCGTCAACAGTATATTAGGAATCAAAATCTGCTTCTAATCAAAGAGATGAATAATAAAGTAATGTAGAATCAAAAAACGATCAATCTAAAAAATAGAAAAGAGGAAAAATAGATGAAAAAACTAACTACGAGACAAGAAAAAGCAGTAAAAGGCGGCAAATGGTGTTTCGTCAACAGTATATTAGGAATCAAAATCTGCTTCTAATCAAAGAGATGAATAATAAAGTAATGTAGAATCAAAAAACGATCAATCTAAAAAATAGAAAAGAGGAAAAATAGATGAAAAAACTAACTACGAGACAAGAAAAAGCAGTAAAAGGCGGCAAATGGTGTTTCGTCAACAGTATATTAGGAATCAAAATCTGCTTCTAATCAAAGAGATGAATAATAAAGTAATGTAGAATCAAAAAACGATCAATCTAAAAAAATAGAAAAGAGGAAAACCATGAAAAAATTAACAGCGAAACAAGAAGAAATGGTAAAAGGCGGCAGAATTTGTATATGGGATATATGGATTTTTAAAGTATTCTGCTGGTCTTAAGCAGCAGAATTGGCAGTAACTAAAATCAAATCGGAAACCAAGCACAACTTAAAACTAAAAGAAAAGGAAGAGATATAGATGAAAAAACTAACAGCGAAACAAGAAGGCAAAGTAAAAGGCGGTAAATTTTGTGTAGTGGATGCATGGGGCTTTAAATTATTCTGCTGGTACTAAGCAGCAGGATAAGTAGTAACTAAAATCAAACCGGAAACCAAGCACAACTTAAAACTAAAAGAAAAGGGAGAGATATAGATGAAAAAACTAACAGCGAAACAAGAAGGCAAAGTAAAAGGCGGTAAATTTTGTGTAGTGGATGCATGGGGCTTTAAATTATTCTGCTGGTACTAAGCAGCAGGATAAGTAGTAACTAAAATCAAACCGGAAACCAAGCACAACTTAAAACTAAAAGAAAAGGGAGAGATATAGATGAAAAAACTAACAGCGAAACAAGAAGGCAAAGTAAAAGGCGGTAAATTTTGTGTAGTGGATGCATGGGGCTTTAAATTATTCTGCTGGTACTAAGCAGAATAATAAGTAGTAACTAAAATCAAATCGGAAACCAAGCGCAACTTAAAACTAAAAGAAGAGGGAGAGATATAGATGAAAAAACTAACAGCGAAACAAGAAGGCGAAGTAAAAGGCGGTAAATTTTGTGTAGTGGATGCATGGGGCTTTAAATTATTCTGCTGGTACTAAGCAGCAAGTAGAGAAATTAATCACCTAAGGACAAAAAAGCGGAGAGTAGTAATACAACTCTCTTCGCTTTTTTGTGTTTTTTACACTTAGGAATAGAAAATGAACGTTTATGCAATAAAAAATCCTCTGTTTTTCAGTTAAAGCAACAAAAATGTCGATTCACGCAATGAATATTCAGCTTATACGCTTCTTTGGTAAAGTTAATTCAAGGAAGCGGAGGGAATAAATGTGGAAAAAAGCCTTTGGAATTTGTGGAACGTAGAAAGTTATATTAGCAATAGAATTTTAAACTATATTTTAGAAGGTCAGGAAGAATTGGATCGAATTGATTATTTTAAATGTAAACTAGGGATCGAGTCAATCGTAATCAATCTATCTAAATTATTGTTTATCTATGGTACTGCATGTATTCTGAATATTGGCATTGAAACACTGATTCTTCATCTAAGCTTTTTGAGCATTAGGGTGTTTGCATATGGAGATCATGCAGGTAGCAGCTTTGGCTGCATCATTACAAGCATTTTATTATTTGTCGGATCTGCTGGGGTACTTACTGGAGGATTGTTGATTCCGGTAGAAGGATTGATCTTTTTGCAAGTGATCAATGGATTGGTACTAAGTAAATATGCGCCAAAAGCAACAAGTAAAAATCCGATTGGTAGTGATGAAAAGAAGCAACGAAGACGAATTCAGGCGCTAGGTTCGTGTCTGATTATGACGATTATTATGATATGTGTTCCAGTGTTGTTGATACAAAATCTTATGATTATTGGAAATATTTTGTCAGGTATAAGCGTTTTGCCATTAAAAATAAAAAGAGTATAGAGGAGAATGAAAAATGAAAAAATTATTAGTTAGATTGTTTACAGGTTGGGGAAGTCAGAATTTGGTGATGTGTTGTGGTGGATTTATGGATGAGCCAGAAATGCCAAAAGAATTACTGGAAGAACTAAAATAGAAATTAAATAAATGAATCATTTAGACTCTAATTTATAATCAATTACTAAAAATAATTTGCTTTGAATTAGCCTAACATGTATAATTTACTTATATTTATGAGGGAGTTAATTATTGATGAATATGGCTAACTTAGTTCCTATAGCATTAGTATTTTTTCAAATGATTTTTAGCTATTTAAATACAAAAGTATTGATGGGTGAGAAGAAATTTGTAGCGAAAGAAATTCTACTATTGGTAGTTCTTGCACTAGCTGCTGGGAATATCTTTCTATTTATTGGTGGTTATGTAGCGATTTTAATTATAATTTCGATGCTGATTCTTGGACGATATTTTATTGATTCCAGAATGATATATATTGCGGGTACATTATCATATGTCATGATACTTATGATCATTTGTGATCATATTGCTGGAGTGATGGATGCGTATTTATGGAAGAACCAAGGTGTAATGATAGATGGTTTGGATACGTTTATACATACAATCGTAAGCTTTGGATTACCTTTTATCATGGTTTTTCTAATTATAAAACTTAGACCTAGTATTGAGAGACAGATACCATTTCTAAATGACTTTGTTCCAATTATTAGTATTATCGGCATGTATATGCTGATCATTTACTACATCAGTATTTTTTTAGGTCAATACCTAGGGAATAACTCGGAAATCATCACGTTAAATCTAGTCTTTTTCATCATCTACTTCTTCATTTCGCTTCTAACATTTTTCATGTATGCTAGTTCTACAAGAAATAAATACGAAGCACAACAAAAAGAACTAGAATATTTAGCGAATCAACGCTATATGGAAAGCATGGAAAATCAATTCAAAGAAATCAGTAAGTTTCGCCACGATTACAAGAACATTTTAATGTCGATGGAGAATTTTATTGAGGAAAAAGATCTTGATGGGTTGAATGACTACTATCATTCGGTCGTTAAAACGTCATCTCAAGTGATTGAACAAAATAATTATAAGCTAGAAAAATTGGGGAACGTTCAAGTAAGAGAACTGAAAAGTATCCTTGCGTCAAAATTAATTACCGCTCAAGAAAAGGGAATTGATACAAAGGTAGAAGTGACAGAAGGTATTGATCAAGTCAGTATGGATTCAGTGGCGTTAGTGAGAGTCTTAGGGATTTTTCTAGATAACGCAATTGAAGAACTAGAATATTTAGGTAATGGCGTTTTGTCCGTAGCCTTGTATCAAGATGAAAAAGCAGTTCATGTTATTCTGCAAAATAGCTGTCGAGAAGACATCCCTAAACTTCATAAGTTAAAGACAAGAGGATTTTCTACTAAAGGAGAAAATCGTGGGAATGGACTAAGTAATGTTCAAGAAATTGTTACGGAAGCGGATAATCTTTATTTATCGACATCGATTGTGGATGATTTATTCACGCAAAAATTAGTGATAGAATTTTAGAGGAGTGGAAACATGTTATCTGTTATTATATGTGAAGATGATTGGAAACAACGCCAAAAGTTGGAACAATACGTGAAAAACTATATTATGATGGAAAATTTAGATATGGAATTAGCATTTTCTACAGGAAATCCTACAGAAGTACTGGAATATGTTAAGAGTAACCCCAAATTTGTAGGCCTTTATTTTTTTGATGTAGATTTACAGCATGAAATGTCAGGGCTGACTTTGGCTGCTGAAATACGTAAATACGATGACTTAGGAAAAATTGTATTTGTAACGACGCACGGAGAACTCTCATATCTAACTTTTACGTATAAAGTGGAAGCGATGGATTATATCATTAAAGATACACAAGAAACAATTCAAGAGCGAGTCTGTGAGTGTATTCGAATTGCTCATGAGCGAAGTTTAAATGATCGTAGTGGTAAGAAAAGCTTCTTCAAATTTAAAACAGGGGATACAGTACGTTCGATTGATGTAAACGATGTTCTCTTTTTTGAATCTTCCATTTCTTCACACAAAGTGATTATGCATTTAGAGAATGGCGAAGAAGAGTTTTATGGGGCATTAAAAGATATCGAAGATCAGTACGAAGAGTTTTATCGGTGTCATAAGTCTTATCTAATCAACAAGAATCATATTGCAGAGGTACAAAAAAAAGAACGCATAGTCGAAATGAGCAACGGAGAAACGTGCCTTGTTTCTGTAAGAGCAATGAAAAATTTATGATTATTCAAAAGCAAGGCAGACCATCAAGGTTTTGCAGTGCTTTTTTCTTTCATTTCAATTTGACTTTTTCTTTCAAACGATGTAAATTATACAATTATTGGTAAATTCGATGAGACTCTCTATAATTATCTGGATAAGTTCCTTTTCATTGAGGTACGGCTATGTTAAAATATTATAGAAGAAAATAGGGCAATTGTGCTCTTTAAGGAGGCTTTCATCAATGGCTGTAAAAATCAAAACACCAGCAGGCACCATTGAGATTACCAATGAGGTTATCGCCACTGTAGTTGGCGGAGCTGCGACAGATATTTATGGTATCGTCGGAATGGCTAGTAAAAACCAAATCAAAGATAATTTAAATGGCATTTTGCGTAAAGAAAATTATTCTAAAGGCGTGGTCGTACGACAAGAAGAAAATGGCGTTGCGGTCGACGTATATACAATTGTAAGTTATGGCACAAAAATTTCAGAAGTTTCTCGTAATGTACAAGAAAAAGTAAAATATAACCTTGAAACACTACTAGGTGTGACGGCTAATTCTGTCAACGTATTTGTGCAAGGTGTTCGTGTGTTGCCTGACTAGGTAGCCAGCTGTTAGCAATGATTTAGCGATTTGCTTTTTTGAAGTTTGGCTGGACTGGATCGTTCCACTTTTTATTGATCTAGCTCCACGAACCAGACCTCTCAACAAATAGATAAAATGCCTTGATACACAACGAATAAAAATAAGTTGATGTAGAAAGGTACCTACTCGGTTGTTCGAGGTCTAAGCGGTTCGTTTCGCTTTTCTATGCAACAGGAATCTCAAAGGAGGATTTTTTAGGTGAATGTAACAGAAATCAGTGCAAGTCAGTTCCAAGAGATGGTTCAGGCTGGTGCGAGTCGTCTGCATGTGAATGCAGAGTATGTCAACTCATTGAACGTTTTCCCTGTACCCGATGGTGATACAGGAACAAATATGAATTTATCTATGACCAGTGGAGCAAAAGCAGTGGCGGATTCTCGTTCTGAAAAAGTTGGAGAACTCACAACCATTCTTTCCAAAGGTTTATTGATGGGTGCCAGAGGAAACTCAGGTGTTATCTTATCACAGTTATTCCGTGGTTTTTCTAAGCAAGTCCCAGATGTAGTGACGTTGAATGCAAAGGATTTAGCAGCAGCATTTACTCACGGCGTAGAAACTGCCTACAAAGCAGTGATGAAACCCGTAGAAGGAACAATTCTGACTGTTTCCCGTGAAGCCGCTCGTTCTGGCGAGCGTAAAGCTAAAGAAACTGATGACTGTATCGAAGTAATGGAAGCGGTCGTTAAAGGAGCAAAACGCGCGTTAGCTAAAACGCCTGATCTTTTACCTGTGTTAAAAGAAGTTGGGGTAGTTGATAGTGGCGGTCAAGGTTTGTTATTTATCTATGAAGGTTTCTTAGAAGCTTTATCAGGTGAATTTTTAGCGACAGAAGTTTATGAACCAAGTCCAGGTGAGATGGATGAGATGGTGAATGCAGAACATCACCGCGGTGTCAGTGGACATGTAGCAACTGAAGATATTAAATTTGGTTATTGTACAGAAATCATGGTTCAAATCGGTGAAGGTCCAACTGTTGACAGCGACTTCGATTATGAAACATTTAGAAATTACTTAAATGAATTAGGAGATTCTCTACTTGTTGTAAATGACGATGAAATCATCAAAGTTCATGTGCATACAGAACATCCTGGTGAAGTAATGAACTATGGTCAAAAGTTCGGTTCATTAGTAAAAATCAAAGTAGATAATATGCGCTTACAGCATGAAACGTTGGTTGAACATGATGCCAAGGCGGCTATTGCTCCAAAAGCTCGTGTACCGTATGCGGTCATTGCAATTGCTGCTGGATCAGGTGTTCAAGTATTATTCCGTAGCCTTGGTGCTAGCTACATTATCAGTGGCGGTCAAACGATGAATCCTAGTACAGAAGATATCTTGAAGGCTGTCAAAGAAGTCAATGCTGATCAAGTAATTATTTTACCTAACAATAAAAATATCTTCATGGCAGCAGATCAAGCAGCAGAAGTAGCAGATATTCCAGTAGCGGTTGTTCCAACGAAAACAATCTCACAAGGGATGACAGCTATGCTTGCATTTAATGATCAACAAACACTTGAAGAAAATAAAACAACAATGACAGAAATGATCGAAAGTGTCGTCAGTGGACAGGTAACAACCGCTGTGCGTGATACAACGATCGATAATGTTGAAATCAAAAAAGATGACTATCTAGGAATGATCGACGGCAAAATCGTAGTTTCTGAACCAGATATGTTTAAAGCGTCGTTGGATACACTAAAACGCATGATCGATGAAGATACAGAGATTGTAACGATCATTGTCGGTGAAGACGGAACGATGGAAGAAGCTGAAAAGTTTGTTGAAGCACTGGCTGCTGAATATGAAGATATCGAAACTGAACTTCATGAAGGCGGGCAACCTGTTTATCCATATCTATTTTCAGCAGAATAATAAATGATTTATTGAGCAGGTTGGGACAGAAGTGCTTAACTCTGAGAAATAAGAAGGAATTCACGGAAATTGCTCTTCAAATTTTTGTGACCAAAAGTAGGTACTGTTCTACATCAGCTCGTACCTCGCTGTGTTTTACAGCAACTTCAGCTTATTTCCGAAACCTTCAACTCTTAGTGCTTTAGTACTTAGAATTTGATGTGATCGAAGCATAGCGCAGTAGTTGCTTCTGCTCCCACTGTTTATGCGGATTCAATGTGGCTAGGATGTGACTCGCAGAGTTATGTCCCGGCCTCTTTTTCTATAGAAATTCACAAAAAGAGCTGCATTTTTCGTATTTAATGATATGATCGGCAGTTCGCTTCAAGGGCTAACTTTTCGGAAAAAAGATAAATAGTTGAAAATGACAAAAAGCGTCACAGTCAACTATTTCCTATTTTTCATTCAAGGCTGAACGAGCCCTTTACGCTTTTATTATCTAGCTTCAAGGGCTAGCAATTCGGAAAAAAGAAAAAATTTGAATGAGGCAAAAAGCACCTCAGTCAAATTCTCCTATTTTTCACTCATTGCTGAACGAGCCCTTTACGCTTTTAAAGTCAGGAGGGAATTTGATGGACTTGTTAGATGACATCGGTGTGTTACCAGGCGTTGGGCCGAAACGGGCGGAGAATTTAAAAGAATTAGGGATTCGTACGGTTGAAGATTTGTTGTCGTATTACCCTTTTCGTTATGATGATATTCAAGAAAAAGAATTGAACGAAATTCAGGATCAAGAAAAAGTTACTTTAAAAGGACTCGTCGTATCAGAGCCTGTTGTCAGCCGATATGGGTACAAAAAGAGCCGAATGATGTTTCGAATGATGCAAGACCATGCTGTGATCAACGTTTCCTTCTTTAACCAGCCGTATTTAAAAGACAAAATTGTTATGTCCGAAGAAATAGCAGTCTATGGAAAATGGGACGCGAAACGAAAAGCACTGAATGGTATGAAAATATTAGCAGCGAAAAATGATGGAGAGGATTTTGCTCCAATTTATCATGTTAATAAAAAGGTTCGCCAAAGTAGTTTGGTTCAACTTATCCGCACAGGCTTTGAAAAATATGGTGAGCTGATTCCTGAAATTCTGCCAGAAGAGCTATTAGAAAAGTATCGTTTAATGCCAAGAAAAGCAGCGATGTTTGCTATGCATTTTCCAAGTGATCCAAACGAAAGTCATCAAGCAAAACGTCGTGTAGTTTTTGAAGAATTTTTCTTATTTCAATTGAAAATGCAAGGACTAAAGAGACAAGAAAAAGCGGAGAAAAATGGCTTGAGTATCCAATATGATGTGGAGCGTTTAAAATCGTTCACGCAAAAGCTTCCTTTTGAGCTGACCGCTGCACAAAAAAAAGTGACAAATGAAATTTGCCGAGACTTAATGAGTCCTAATCATATGCAGCGTTTGTTACAAGGCGATGTAGGTAGTGGAAAAACGGTGGTAGCAGCAATTGTTCTTTATGCAACGATGACAGCTGGCTTTCAAGGTGCTTTAATGGTGCCTACAGAGATTTTGGCACAACAGCATATGGAAAGCTTGCAGCAATTATATGATCCCTTAGAAGTGAAAACAGCGCTATTAACAGGATCGACTAAAACTAAAGAACGCCGAGAGTTGCTTGAACAGCTTGCCACAGGCGAAATCGATATTATTATCGGGACACATGCATTGATTCAAGAAGATGTGATTTTTCATAAGCTAGGGCTAGTCATCACCGATGAACAGCATCGTTTTGGGGTGAATCAACGGCGGATTTTAAGAGAAAAAGGGTTGCGGCCGGACGTGTTATTTATGACGGCTACCCCGATTCCAAGGACCTTGGCTATTACGGCTTTTGGTGAGATGGATGTCTCGATTATTGATGAAATGCCAGCTGGGCGAATACCGATCGAGACACGTTGGATTCGACCACCACAATTAGATACAGTTCTAGAATGGATGACTAAAGAGCTAGCTCGTGGTCACCAGGTGTATGTGATTTGTCCGCTGATTGAAGAATCTGAAGCCTTGGATGTTAAGAATGCAACGGAAATTTTTGAACACATGTCCGCTTTTTTTAATCCTACGTATCAGGTTGGGTTGCTTCACGGAAAAATGAAAAATCAGGAAAAAGAAGCGATCATGCAGGAGTTTAAAGAAAATAACTTACAACTGTTAGTTTCTACTACTGTAATCGAAGTGGGTGTCAATGTTCCAAATGCCACTGTTATGCTGATTATGGATGCGGATCGCTTTGGATTGGCGCAGCTACATCAATTGCGCGGCCGGGTCGGTCGAGGCTCAGAGGCGTCTTATTGTATCTTAGTTGCCAATCCGAAAAATGAGATGGGCGTGGAGCGGATGAAAATCATGACAGAGACGAATAATGGCTTTGTCCTGAGTGAAAAAGATCTGGAGCTCCGCGGACCAGGTGAAGTATTTGGCGCCAGGCAATCAGGTGTACCGCAATTTGCAGTGGGTGATATTGTGACAGATTTCAATATACTGGAAGTTGCGCGACAAGAAGCTAATGCGATTTGGAAAAAAGAACAGTGGTGGATGTTACCAGAATATCGCGGGGTTGCAGAGAAGATCAAACCAAATGATGATGAGCAACAGTTTTTTGATTAGAATTAATTGGTACTACTTCAAATCTGGATAAAGTGCTTATGTATGGCTACTATACTTCGCCTCATGAAAGTTGCTTTGCTCCGCTTTTCGTGATCCAGCTGCACAAAGCAACTCTCAAGGAAAATAGATAATCTGTCTATGAAACAAAAAGCGTTTCTTAGTCAGATTCCTAATTTTCATGAGAGTTAAACGCTTTGCTCCGCTTTTCGATGATCTAGCTGCACAAAGCAACTCTCAAGGAAAATAGATAATCTGTCTATGAAACAAAAAGCGTTTCTCAGTCAGATTCCTAATTTTCATGAGAGTTAAACGCTTCGTTCCGCTTTTCGTGATCTAGCTGCATGAGTCAGCTCTTCGGAAAAAAGATGAATTCTATTAGTGACAAAAAGCGTCACGAATAGAATTCCCTATTTTTCTGCCAGAGCTAAACGACTCATTCCGCTTTTCAATATGTTATACTACTTATTGTAATTTACCTAGGAGGGACTATGTTATGAAGATTGCAGTTGATGCAATGGGTGGCGATCATGCACCGCAGGCCATTGTTGAAGGTGTTATGCTAGCCAAACAAGATTTTCCGGAGATCGAGTTTTTACTTTATGGAAAAGAAGATGAAATTAAAAAATATGTCACAGATGAAACAAATATTACTATTATCCATACTGATGAAAAAATTAATAGCGATGATGAACCAGTCAAAGCAATTCGCCGTAAAAAAACGGCATCGATGGTGTTAGCAGCTCAAGCGGTAAAAAATGGCGAAGCGGATGCGATTTTTTCTGCTGGTAATACAGGAGCGTTACTATCAGCTGGATTATTTATCGTTGGGCGGATCAAAAATGTAGAACGTCCAGGTTTGATGTCGACGTTGCCGGTTATTGGTCAGCCAGATGGCGGTTTTGATATGCTGGATTTAGGTGCAAATGCTGACAATAAACCTGAACACCTTGTTCAATACGCAGTGTTAGGTTCTTTTTACGCTGAAAAAGTAAGGAATATCGCTAAACCTCGCGTTGGTCTTTTGAACAATGGTTCTGAAGCGACAAAAGGTAGTGAGCTAACAAAAAAAGCGTTTGAATTATTATCAGAAGAAGCCGAAATCAATTTCATTGGAAATGTAGAGGCTCGTGACTTATTAAACGGGGCCGCAGACGTTGTTGTGACGGATGGTTTTACAGGAAATGCTGTATTAAAGTCAATTGAAGGAACTGCATTAAACATGATGGGACTTTTAAAATCATCGATTCTGGCGGAAGGCTTTAAAGGCAAAATGGGTGCATTACTTTTAAAAAATGCGTTACGTGGTATGAAAGACGAAATGGATTACTCTAAACATGGTGGAGCTGTTCTATTTGGCTTGAAAGCACCTGTGATCAAAACACATGGATCAACAGGGCCAGAGGCTGTTCGTTATACAATTCGTCAAATCCATACCATGCTTGAGACCCAAGTTGTGCCTCAACTTGTTAGCTATTATGAAACAAAAGAATAAGGATTCCTGCAACCTATTTGCAACCGTTTTGTAATAGGTCTGCAAAAAAAGATGGACAAATGGATCATTTGTGAGTACAATGTATCATAGCGTTTAACTCAATCGTGAGGAACGCTTTTCAAAAGCAGTGGAGGTGAATACAGTTGACTCGTGAAGAAGTAGTTGAAAAAGTAGCGAAGATTATCTCAAACCACTTTGATATTGAAGCTGAGAAAGTGACAGATCAATTAAACATTAAAGATGACTTGAATGCAGATTCAATTAGTGTAATGGAATTTGTTTTAGAGCTGGAAGATGAGTTTGGTACAGAAATTTCTGATGAAGACGCAGAGCAAATTGAAACAGTTGGTGCCGCTGTAGATTATATTATGAACAACTTATAAGTTGAAATGAAAAAGTGGAGCAAAACAAATCCTGTTTTGCGCCACTTTTTGTTTATTTGGGCAAATTTACATTACCCAAATGTTGCAATTTTTACAAATATTATATACAATTGCTTAAATATGATTACAATGAGAATATGAATTGTTTGAGACCGATTACAATGAGTGGATAAATAGTAATTATTAAAAAAAGAGGTTTTTTTAATAAATTTTTCTGTTGTAACAAATTATTTAACTGAGCATAGAGGAGTGTATTAAAGTGAGTGATGGTAATCAATTATTAGACGTTCAGCATCTGCATACAGGGTTTCGTATTAAAGACGAATACTATGATGCTGTTGATGATGTGTCGTTTGAATTAGGAAGAAATGAAATTTTAGCGATTGTTGGTGAATCGGGTTGTGGTAAAAGTACGTTAGCTACAACGATTATTGGTCTGCACGATGCAAATAATACTCGTGTCACTGGAGAAATTCTTTACAAGGATTTAAATTTAACTACATTTAACGAACAATTATATAATAAAATCCGCGGCAATGATATTGGGATGATCTTCCAAGATCCTTTATCAGCGTTGAATCCTTTGATGCGGATCGAAGATCAGATCAAGGAAAGTTTAACATATCATACGGATATGAATGCTGAACAAAAACAAGCGCGAGTGATCGAATTATTGACACAAGTGGGCATTCCAAATCCTGAACGTGTTGGAAAGCAGTATCCACATGAATTATCTGGTGGTATGCGCCAACGTGTGATCATAGCAATTGCTATTGCATGTAAACCCGCAATTATTATTGCAGATGAACCAACGACGGCATTGGATGTAACGATCCAAGCGCAAATTTTAGATTTACTCAAGGATTTACAGGAAGAAACTGGCTCGGGGATCATTTTGATCACACATGATTTAGGTGTGGTAGCTGAAATGGCAGATAAGGTGGCTGTGATGTACGCAGGGCAATTCGTTGAAGTGGCAACTGCTGAAGAGTTGTTCAGCAATCCAAAACATCCATACACACGTTCTTTACTGCAATCAATTCCGCAAGAAAATTCAGATGATAGTCAATTACATGTGATCGAAGGTGTGGTTCCTTCGTTGAGCAAATTACCAAGAGAAGGCTGTCGTTTTGCGCCAAGAATTCCTTGGATTCCAGAGGATGCTCATGAAGCAGAACCAACGTTACATGAAGTGTCAGAGGGCCATTTTGTCCGCTGTACCTGTTATCAGCATTTCCATTTTAGAGACGATCAGGAGGAAGTATAATGGCAGAAATTATTCAAATCAAAGACTTGAAAGTTCATTATCCGATCCGTAGTGGTTTCTTTAACAGAGTGACTGATCATGTATTGGCAGTTGATGGTGTTGATTTTATTATCGAAAAAGGGAAAACATACGGTTTAGTTGGCGAATCAGGTTCTGGAAAATCGACTACAGGAAAAGCAATCATTGGCTTAGAGAAAGTAACGAGCGGCAGTATTTTATACCAAGATCAAGATGTGACAAAAGCGCATAATCGCAAAGCCATGAAATACAATAAAGACGTTCAAATGATTTTCCAAGATTCAATGTCTAGCTTAAATCCAAAGAAACGAGTATTAGATATCATTGCTGAACCAATTCGTAATTTTGAGCGATTAAGTGATCAAGAAGAAAAGAAAAAAGTCAAAGGGCTTTTAGATATCGTTGGAATGCCGGAAGATGCGTTGTATAAATACCCTCACGAATTCTCAGGTGGACAACGTCAACGTTTAGGCGTGGCTAGAGCTGTTGCAACCAATCCAAAGCTGATTATTGCCGATGAGCCAGTTTCTGCCTTGGATTTATCCGTTCAAGCACAAGTATTAAATTTTATGAAAAATATCCAAGAAGAATATGGCTTGAGTTATTTATTCATTTCACATGATTTAGGTGTTGTTAAACATATGTGTGACAATATTGCAATCATGTACAAAGGACGATTTGTAGAAATCGGTACGCGTCAAGATATCTATACGAATCCCAAGCATATTTATACGAAACGTTTATTATCAGCAATTCCTAAAATTGATGTTGCACATCGTGAAGAGCACAAAGCGCAACGTCGACAAGTAGAAAAAGAATATATTGAGAATCAAAAAAATTATTACGATCAAAATGGTCGTGTGTATGACTTACGTACGATTAGTGAAACACATCAAGTAGCGTTAAAAGATGGAGGTGCAATCTAATGTGGAAGACGATTTTACGACGTGTACTCTTTATGATTCCTCAAATCTTGATTTTAAGCGTCTTGATTTTCATGTTAGCTAAAATGATGCCGGGTGATCCTTTTACAGGACTGATCAATCCAAATACTGATCCGGCTGTTATTGAAAAAATGCGTGAGTCAGCTGGGTTGAATGATCCGTGGACAACACAATATGTACGTTGGATCGCTAATGTTTTTCATGGTGATTTTGGTGAGAGTTTTATTTTTAAATTACCAGTTTCAACGTTGATCGGCAGCCGTGCAGTAAATACGATTCTTTTATCACTAGTAACCGTTGTGATCATGTACGCCATTGCCTTACCGTTAGGTGTTTTATCAGGTCGCTATCAAAACTCTATTCTAGATAAATTCGTGGTCATCTATAACTTTTTCAGTTTTGCGGTACCGCCATTTATTTTTGCATTAGTGATGCTATTTATTTTTGGTTTCCGTTTAGATTGGTTCCCAACAACAGGGTCGATTTCCAGTGGCGTTGAGCCGGGAACGGGTGCTTATATTTGGGATCGGTTCTATCATTTGATTTTACCGGCGCTTTCTCAAGCCTTGCTTGGAACAGCGATCACGATCCAGTATTTACGTAATGAGGTCATTGATTCTCAGTCGCTAGATTATGTTCGGACGGCTCGTTCAAAAGGGGTACCGACAAATAAAGTCTATACAAGACATATTTTCAGAAATGCTTCTTTACCAATCGTTTCTCAACTTAGCTACGAAATCACAGCTTTAATCAGTGGTTCAGTAGTTATTGAAAAAATCTTTGGCTATCCAGGAATTGGGAAATTATTTATCGACTCGATCGGACAACGTGATTATGCAGTAATTACGGCCTTAGTATTGATTTTAGGAGTTGCAACGCTCGTCGGAAATCTGATTTCAGATATCGTCATGAGTCTTGTAGATCCACGGATTCGGGTTCAATAAAAAATCAATTTTAAGGAGAGGAAGAGACGAGATGGATAAAAATAAAGAAAATACAGTAGTTGCTGTACCAGAAACGATCCCACCGATGGGATTTCGAATGATCGCAAGAGAATTCAAAAAAGATAAATTAGCGATTTTCTCGCTTGCACTGTTAGTAGCCATTTTATTGGTTGTTTTTATTGGCGCTTTATTAGCCGATCAAGACAAAGTAATGACAGTCAGTATTTTAGATAAATATGCCGAGCCTGGTGGAAACTTTATACTAGGAGCAGACGAAGGCGGACGTGATGTGCTAGGCCAATTGATTATTGGTGCTCGTAATTCCGTTGTGATCGGTTTTGCAATTACGATTATCACATCGATCATCGGTGTGGGTATCGGGATTATTTCAGGTTATTATGGCGGAATGTTTGATAATGCAGTGATGCGTGTGGTTGATTTTATTATGATCTTACCGATTATGATGATCATCATCGTGTTTGTGACAATCATTCCTAATTATAATGTTTGGTCTTTTGTAGGAATCATGAGTGCCTTTTACTGGGTCGCCAAAGCGCGGCTATTTAGAAGTAAAACGTTATCTGAGGTTCGAAGAGATTATGTGAGTGCTTCAAAAACCTTAGGAACAAGTGATGTTAAAATCATGTTTCGAGAAATTATGCCCAATCTAAGTTCATTGATCATCACGAACTTAACCATCAACTTTGCGGCAAATATCGGGATCGAAACAACGCTGACGTTCTTAGGATTTGGTTTGCCGACAAATGTACCGAGTCTGGGAACATTGATCGGATATGCCAGCAATGGCGATGTTTTAGCGAATAAAACATGGATCTGGGTACCTGCATCAGTACTAATTTTAGTAATGATGTTATGTATAAATTATATTGGCCAAGCGTTTAAGCGTTCAGCAGATGCTAGACAGCGTTTAGGTTAAGAAGAGGAGGAAGTAGTGTGAAAAGCAAGAAACTTTTGGGTTTAATTACATTAACAGCAGTGGTAGCTGTAACATTAGCTGCATGCGGTGGAGGCAAGAAGTCAGGTTCCGATAATAAGAGTGTGGAAACTGAGGATATCAGTAAATTTACAATGACGGTCAAAAATGATAAAGAAGCAATCAAAGGCGGGACTTTGGATGTTGCAGTTGCGTCAGATACTCAGTTTAAAGGATTGTTTTCAGAAGTCTATTACCAAGATGCTTTTGATAATTATTACATGAGACCAACTCATGAAGGGCTATTTTCATATGATGATGATTTTGTCATTACAGATGATGGTGCTGCTAAATTAGATTTAGATGTTGACAATAAAAAAGCAACGATCACATTGAAAAAAGATGTTAAGTGGTCAGATGGTGAACCTGTAACAGCAGATGATCTGATTTATCCTTATGAAGTCATTGGGAATAAAGACTATACTGGAATTCGTTATGATGATGACTTTATGAACGTTGTGGGTATGGATGAATACCATGATGGAAAAGCCGATGCTATTTCTGGTATCAAAAAAGTAGATGATCAAACGATCGAAGTGACATATAAAGAAATGAATCCAGGCATGTTACAACTAAGTGGCGGTGTTTATACAAGCGCGATACCAAAACATGTGTTTAAAGATATTCCAATTAAAGATCAAGAAAAAAGTGATGCAGTTCGCAAGAATCCTGTAACATTTGGACCTTACTACATGAGTAAGATCGTAACAGGAGAGTCAGTGGAATACTTGCCAAATGAGCACTACTATCAAGGAAAACCTAAACTAGATAAAATCGTATTTACAAACGTACCAACAGCATCTATCGTTGAAGCTGTAAAAGCGAAAAAATATGATTTAGTTTACTCAATGCCAACAGATAATTATCCAACGTATAAAGATTCAGAGGGCTATCAAATGTTAGGTCGTGAAGAATTAGCATACACATATGTTGGGTTTAAATTAGGAACGTATGACAAAGAAAAAGGCGAAGTTATCATGAATCCAGATGCTAAAATGGCTGATGTGAAATTACGTCAAGCAATGGGCTATGCGATGGATAATGATGCAATCGGTCAAAAATTCTACAATGGCTTACGTACTGGGGCAACAACATTGATTCCGCCAATTTTTAAAACATTACACAATACGGATGTAAAAGGCTATCAATATGACCTTGATAAAGCGAAGAAGATTTTAGATGACGCTGGTTATAAAGACACAGATGGCGATGGACTTAGAGAAAATCCTAAAGGTGAAAAATTACAAATCAATTTTGCTTCAATGGCAGGTGGCGAAACGGCTCAACCTTTAGCTGATTACTACCTACAACAATGGAAAGAAATTGGTTTAGATGTGAAACTGGCAACTGGTCGTTTAATTGATTTCCAAGCATTCTACGACAAAGTGAAAAATGATGATCCAGAAATCGATGTTTTCCAAGCGGCATGGAGTGTCAACAGTGCGCCATCTCCAGCAGGATTATATGGACGTAATGCAGCATTCAACTACTCTCGTTTTGCTTCAGAAGAGAACGACAAACTGTTGAAAGCAATCGATTCTAAAGCTTCATTTGATGATAAAAAACGTAAAGAAGCATATGATGCATGGCAAAAATACATGTTCGAAGAAGCACCAGTTATTCCAACATTGTATCGTAATGAAATCATGCCAGTGAATGACCGAGTGAAATCATTTACTTGGAACTATGAAGATACTAGAGATTATTATGGTATTGAATTAACAGCTGAAAAACGTTAGTCGGATGACTTTGAGAGCAAGTAGTTATGAAGTATTCATAGCTGCTTGTTTTTGTTTACGCTTAGCTGCCTAGTCTGTTTATTACATAAGAACAACGAATGAGTTAATAATAGCTTCTTCTTCGCAATACTATCTAACAAGGACAAAGAACAAACATTTTTTGTCACTTGTACACTAGACAGAGATTTTGAAGCATGATAACCTTCTTGTTAAGCGCTTCCGAATTTTGTGTAATAAGAAACCTAAATAAGGAGAGAGATAATATGGACCAAACACTCGTTATCATAAAGCCGGATGGTGTCTCACGTAAATTAGTCGGAGAAATCCTTCAACGATTTGAGCAAAAACAATTAACGTTAAAACAATTAAAAGTAGCCAAAATGTCACGAGAACTAGCGGAAGAACATTATGCACATGTGAAGAAATTTGATTTCTTTGAAGATATGATGACTTATATGACCTCATCGGAAGTCGTTTATCTGGTTTTAGAAGGAAACAGCGTCATTAAAACTGTTCGGAAAATGATCGGCGCAACGAATTGTTTAGAGGCTGAACCTGGAACAATTCGAGGAGATTATGGCGCTAATAGCTATGAAAATATTATCCATGCGTCGGATTCACTAGAAGCGGCCGCAGTTGAGATCAAACGATTTTTTAATGAAACAAATTAAAGCAAAAGCGTATCAGGATGGTGTGACGATCTTGAACGCTTTTTGTCTTTTAAATCGGAATAAAGGCTAGTCTTTGCATGATTTATTATAAAAAGTCTCATACTATACCCAAAAATCATTAGGAAATCCTGCAAATACGATGAATTCAGCAGTGATTTTAGGGCAATTCCCCCCTAACCATTTAAAAATCCCGCAAAAAAAAGTATAATAGAGAAGGTTGTAAATAAACTTAAAGGAATGTAGCAAATGGACAATCAGTTAACTACAGAATTAAAAGAACGTTACGGCATTGTTTTCCATGATGTCAACCTATTAGAACAAGCTTTTACCCATTCATCCTATGTGAATGAGCATCGATACTTAAAACTATCTGACAATGAACGATTAGAATTTTTAGGAGACGCCGTTTTAGAATTATTGGTTTCTCAATATTTGTATAAACAATTCCCAGAGCTGCCAGAAGGCAAGCTGACAAAAATGCGGGCGGCAATCGTTCGTGAAGATAGTTTATCTAAATTTGCGAAAGAATGTCATTTCGACCAATATATTCTTTTAGGCAAAGGGGAAGAAAATTCTGGTGGACGAACACGTCCAGCGTTACTTTGTGATTTATTCGAAGCCTTTTTAGGTGCTTTGTTCCTAGATCAAAAAGTCGATGCCGTCAAGAAATTTATCGCAGAAGTAATATTTCCAAAAATCGATGTCGGTGCTTTTTCACATGAGATGGATCACAAAACACATTTACAAGAAGTCTTACAACGACAAGGGGACGTCAACATTGAATATCGTTTGGTCAATGAAGAAGGTCCTGCCCATGATCGAATCTTTTTCGTTGAAGTTTATGTCAATGAAAAAATGATTGGAACGGGTCAAGGCAAATCGAAGAAATTAGCAGAACAGGACGCCGCTGAACGAGCGCTAAAACAAAATCCTGAATAAGCTTGGAAGGAGCCGTTTTATTCGTGTATTTAAAACGAATTGAGATCGCAGGATTTAAATCCTTTGCGGATCGAACCGTTATAGAGTTTGAAAATGGTGTGACGGCTGTCGTTGGACCAAATGGCAGCGGAAAAAGTAATATCACCGAAGCGATTCGCTGGGTCTTAGGCGAGCAATCGGCAAAAAGCCTTCGCGGAGGCAAAATGCCGGATATTATTTTCGCTGGTTCTGAAGGTCGTAAAGCGTTGAATATTGCCGAAGTAACGGTTGTCTTAGATAATAGTGATCATTTTTTACCGCTAGATTTTACTGAAATTAGTGTAACACGTCGCTATCGTCGAACAGGAGAAAGTGACTTTTATATCAATAAACAAGCCTGTCGATTGAAAGATATCCATGATTTATTTATGGATTCTGGTTTAGGAAAAGAATCATTTTCGATCATTTCCCAAGGGAAAGTCGAAGCAATTTTTAATAGCAAGCCTGAAGACCGTCGCGGTATTTTTGAAGAAGCTGCTGGCGTGTTAAAGTACAAACAGCGTAAGAAAAAAGCCGAACAAAAACTATTTGAAACAGAAGATAACTTAAGTCGTGTGCAAGATATCATCTATGAATTAGAAGATCAATTGACTCCTCTAGCTGCACAAAGCGAAGCGGCCAAGGAGTTTTTGAAGCTTAAAGAGAACTTGACCGAAATCGACGTTAGTTTAACTGTAACTGAAATCGAAACAGCCAAAGAAGTTTGGGAAATCAAAGCAGCCGAACATACAGCAATCGAAGAAAAATTGCAGCTAGCAAGTAAAAAAATCCGTGATTCAGAAGATGAGCTATTCCAGCTACGGGGGAAACGCAATAAATTGGATGAACAAATCGAAACGGAACAACAACAGCTACTGCAAATCACAGAAGCATTGAAACAAACAGAGGGACAAAAAAATGTCTTAGTCGAACGCTCAAAACATACGATGCAAACAACCAGTGAATATCAACAATCTCTGGAAGAAAATGCTGAAAAAATCACACGCTATCGTGAAGAAGTTCAAGACTTACAAGCAAAAGTAGCTGAAAAAAAAGCCCAACGCGAATCATTAGTTGAAGCAATCAAGGCTTCAGAGCTAGAAGTTGAAAAATATAGTAAATCTTCAAAAGAATTACTAGAAGAATTGCGCAGTCAATACGTCGAAGTAATGCAAGAACAGGCAAATACGACGAATGAGCTGAAATATTTAGAACGTCAGTATCAGCAAGAAACTGCTAAAAATCAGCAATCTATCCAAAAGCATGAAGCCTTAGAGAAACAAATGGCGGATGCTTTAGCGGAGAAAGAGCAAGTAGAGACTAACTTAACTTCCTCAGCTCAATCGCTCACAGATCAAAGAGAGCAGTACACTCAATTGAAACATCAGCTGGATCAAAAACAAGGGCAATTAGCTGTGAAACAAAAGCAAATGTATCAAGCGATGAATCAAGTCCAACAAGCGAAAGCACGTCAAAAAAGCTTGCAAGAAATCCAAGAAAATTATTCAGGATTTTACCAAGGGGTTCGAGCTGTGTTGAAACATAAAGACCAGTTAACTGGAATCGTTGGAGCAGTTGCAGAGTTGATCGAGGTGCCAAAAGACTATACTTTGGCAATTGAAACGGCTTTAGGCGGTGCTGCTCAACATGTGGTGGTAGAATCAGAGAAAGACGGTCGTGCCGGAATTACTTTCCTAAAACAACAACATAGTGGTCGGGCAACTTTCCTACCGCTGACAACAATCAAACCGAGAACGATTTCTAGTGCTGTTCGGGATCGTGTCAGCACTATTCCAGGATTTTTAGGTGTTGCTAGTGAACTAGTTCATTTTTCAGATGACGTCAGCAATGTCATTCAAAATCTCTTAGGGGTGACCTTGTTAGCGGAAACGTTAGAAAGTGCCAATCAATTAGCCAAAACAGTGAATTATCAATATCGCGTTGTTTCCCTAGATGGTGATGTCATGAATTCAGGCGGTTCAATGACTGGTGGTGCCAATAAGCGCGGCAATCAAGGCAACCTATTTTCTCAAACGCAAGAACTTCAAACGTTGACTGAGCAAATGGAGCGAGTTGAAAAACAATTAACAGCCACTGAAAAAGAAGTGCAACAGCTGACTGACGAAGCCAAAGAACTAAACGAAAAACTGGAACAACTTCGCTCAACTGGCGAAACAAGTCGTTTGAAACAGCAAGAATTACAAAATAAGTTAGTGAATCAAGAAGAAACGATTACTCGTTTAACCAAAGAACAACGCCTTTTCGAATTTGAAGCTCGTGAACTACATCAGTTTTTAACGGAGTATCAAGCTAGAAAAGCTGAGCTGACTGAACAACAACAAGAACTGAATCAAACGAAAGATCGTTTAGATCAGGAAATGAAACAAGTTGATCAAGAAGCTAGCCAAATGGAAACCTTACGGGCAGAAGCGTTTGAACGGTTCAATCAAGTACAAGCTGATCAAGCTGTTACAGTAGAACAATTAGCACATCTAACGGAGCAAGTAACAGAAAAACAAACCCAGCTAGATGAATTCTTAGCAAGAGAAACAGCGTTGCGCCAGCAATTACAGCAATTGAATAACAACTCAAGTGATCATCAGGTGACAGAAGAAAGCTTAGCTATTCAATTAGAACAATTGGCAGAGAAAAAAGAGCAGTTGCAAACAAGCATTCAAGAAGCAAAAACAGCTCGCCAGCAATTACAAGAACAAGTGGATCAAATCGATATTGGTTTAGCCGAAGAAAATAAACAACAACAACATTTATTAACGGAGCAAACTAAAATCGAAGTTGAGAAAAACCGTGCCGAAATCAAACTGGATAATTCTTTACAATACTTGCAAGAAGAATACAGTTTGACCTTTGAGCGTGCGAATGAAGATTATGAATTGACGATCGACAAAGAGCAGGCACAAATCGAAGTAAAACGTTTGAAGCGTGATATCGAACGTTTAGGTCCAGTCAACCTAAACGCTATTGAACAATATGAACAAGTCAATGAACGCCATGAGTTTTTAGTCTCTCAGCGTGATGACCTGTTAGATGCTAAAGAGCAGTTGTTTGAAACGATGGGTGAAATGGATGAAGAAGTCAAAGCTCGCTTTAGTGAAGTCTTTGAAGCGATTCGTGCCCAATTTAAAGTTGTGTTTCCAAATATGTTTGGAGGCGGTCGAGCAGAGTTGATTTTAACCAATCCAGAAGATCTACTGAATACTGGAGTAGAAATCGAAGCGCAGCCTCCAGGCAAAAAACTACAAAATTTAAGCTTACTCTCCGGTGGCGAACGAGCTTTAACGGCGATTGCGTTATTGTTCTCCATTATTCGTGTCAGACCAGTTCCTTTCTGTGTCTTGGATGAAGTTGAGGCGGCCCTAGATGATGCGAACGTTTCTCGTTTTGGTCATTATTTGAGTGAGTTTGAAGATGATACACAATTTATTGTGGTCACGCACCGTAAAGGAACGATGGAAGCCGCTGACGTGTTGTATGGTGTTACGATGCAAGAATCAGGTGTTTCAAAAATCGTTTCGGTTCGTTTGGAAGAAGTCAAAGAAGGCGGCGCAATTGTCGCTGAGACTTAGTTGTATATGATTGGAGGAAAAAACGGGTTGATTAAATTAGTTGCTATTGATTTAGATGGTACGCTTTTAAATAGTAAAAAGGAAATCTCTGAAAGAAACAAAGCAACGTTAGCACAAGCTAAAGCAGCAGGTGTTAAAATTGTTCTGTGTACAGGCCGACCGTTGGCGGCAATTGAGATTTATCTAGAAGCATTGAATTTACGTGATAATGGTGATTATAGTATTACCTTTAACGGTGGCTTAGTTCAAAAAAACGATACAGGTGAGATCATTGAAAAAGCATTAATGCCATTAGAAGCTGTACATGAGTTATATGAATTAGCTACATCGTTGAATGTACCGTTGGATATTTTATCTGATGGCCTTGTCATGCAGCTGCCTGCTTCACAAGAGCACATTTCTATATACAGCCAATTAAATAATCTGTTGACGTTTGAAACTTATGAGTTAGCACAACTTACAACAGATCAAATTTATAACAAAGCAGTTGTTGCAATTGATGAAACGTATTTAGATGAGCAAATTCAAAAAATACCTAGTTCATTTTTCGAACGCTATGAAATCATCAAAACGAGAAGCAATTTACTAGAGTTTATGCCTAAAGGAATTACCAAAGCCTATGGGATTTCTCTATTAGCTAGGGATTTAGGCATCAAACAAGAAGAGATCATGACGATCGGTGATGAAGAAAATGATTTACCAATGATCGAATATGCAGGACTTGGCGTAGCAATGGAAAATGCTGTCGCTAAAGTCAAAGATATGGCCGATGTCATCACAGATACAAACGACAATGATGGTGTCGCACAAGCGGTTGAGAAATTTGTATTAGAACCATTGAGAGGAGGGAATTAAATGGGATTTTTCGATAAAATAAAAAAAGCCTTTATGAATGAAAAAGAAACGCCACCTGCTGAAATCAAGACAGATGAAGAGGTCATAGAGTCCGTTCAAGAAGAAGTGATGCCAGAAGAAAAACAAGAAGAGACAGAATCACTGGAGCAATTACAACCAGATTCTCTTGAAACAACTGAAGAGCCTGAAAAAGCGGCAGAACCTGAAATCGACCCTCTGATTGGAGTGAATCAAGTTACCCAAGCTGAAGAACTGGTCGAGCCTGAAATTATCGAGGAACAAGAAGAAGAAATCATCGTTCAAGAAAAGTATGAAAAAGGGCTAGAAAAAACCCGTAAAACATTCGGCGAGCGTTTGAATGAATTATTCGCGAATTTCCGATCGGTTGATGAAGATTTCTTCGAAGAACTAGAAGAAACATTGATTGGCGCAGACGTTGGTTTTGATACAGCGATAAAAATCACTGAATCACTACGTCAAGAAGTCAAACTACGTAATGTGAAGAAACCGGCAGCAGTTCAAAATACGATCATTGAAAAAATGGTTGATTTATACGAAGCAGAAGGTATTGAAGAAAATAATGCACTGAATATTCAAGCAAATGGATTAACTGTTATGTTATTTGTTGGGGTAAATGGTGTGGGTAAAACAACCAGTATCGGAAAACTAGCGCACGAATTCAAACAAGATGGTAAGAAAGTGTTGTTGGCTGCAGCTGATACTTTTAGAGCAGGCGCCATTGATCAATTAGTGGTCTGGGGCGAACGTGCGGGTGTTGAAGTCGTCCGAGGGAATGCTGGCGGCGATCCAGCTGCGGTGGTTTTTGATGCGGTGGATCGTGCTAAAGCTGAGAATGCTGATATCTTACTCGTAGATACAGCAGGACGATTACAAAATAAAGTTAATTTGATGAACGAATTAGAAAAAATCAAGCGCGTGATCCAACGTGAATTGCCAGATGCACCGCATGAAGTGTTACTGGTAGTAGATGCAACGACGGGCCAAAATGCCATGTCACAGGCGAAACAGTTTAAAGAAACGACTGATGTGACAGGCTTGGTCTTAACGAAATTAGACGGGACAGCCAAAGGTGGGATTGTCTTAGCCATTCGTAATGAGCTGCATTTACCAGTGAAACTAGTGGGACTTGGTGAAGGTATTGATGATTTAGAACCATTTGATGCAAATGACTTTGCGATTGGCTTGTTTAAAGGCTTATTGAAGGTTGAAGATTAGGAACGGCTGTGTATTTTTAGTTTAAATTAAAAGTCAGCTTTTGAATACGTCAAATAGGCGAGTATTCAAAAGCTGACTTTTTTTGTTCAATTTTTATTTTTAATCAGCTAGATCCAAGGATCCATCAGAAGAATTATGTAATCGGAGCAAATTAGTGTATTTTAATAGGAACTCCTATTAGTGCCAAAAAGCGCCACGAATAGGAGTTCCTATTTTTCAGTCAGAGCTAAACGGTTTGTTCCGCTTTTCTAGATCCAGCTGCACAAACCAGCTCTTCGGAAAAAAGATAACTCCTATTAGTGCCAAAAAGTGCCACGAATAGGAGTTCCTGTTTTTCAGTCAGAGCTAAACGGGTTTGTTCCGCTTTTCTAGATCCAGCTGCACACGTTAGCTTTTTCGGCAATAACGAATAAACATTCGCAGAGAAAAGCACTCTGCTAAAATTTTTCTTCTTATATTGCTCAAAGACTGAGCAAACGTGCTCCGCTTTTCTTATGATCTAGCTACACGAGACAGCTCTTTCGGCAAATAGACAAATCTATGTAAAGATAAAAAACATCTTTACATAGATTTCCTAATTTGTTCAAGAGCTAAACGTCTCGTTCCGCTTTTCTATTATAAATTATTCGATTCAATTCCATAATCTTCAGCGATTTTTTTCAAACTAAAGCCGCGGCCAAATACTTCACTGGCATTCATTGAAACAATAAAGGCTTCTTCATCGATGGCTAAGACACTTTCTTTTACTCTTGAAAAATCTTTCTCACTGATGACAGTCATCATCAACATACTTTGATTTTTTTGATAACCGCCTTCGATTGGCATCATCGTTAAGCCCTTATCCATATCAACTAATATTTTTTCTTTGATTTCTGCATATTTTGGTGAAATGATCATGACATTTTTAGAACGAACAAAGCCGACTTGGACCATATCTACTACACGTCCGATAATGTATAAACAAATCAACGAGAATAATACGGTATTCGTATCAAACACGTACAACGCAGATAAAATCACTAATCCGTCTACAAATAAAATCGATACACCAAGTGAAATTTTGAAATACTTATTGACGATTTGCGAAATGATCGCTGTCCCGCCTGTGGAGGCATTTCCTCTAAATTCTAAGCCCAAACCAATCCCTGTTAAGAGACCACCGAAGATCGTAGCTAGAAAAATATTATGAGTCAACACAGGTAGATGGGTTGTGATCCCAACAAAGAAAGGATAAATTAAACTCCCGTAAATTGTTTTGATCCCAACTTCTTTTCCCAACAATAAAAAACAAAGAACTAACAATGGCAGATTGATTGCATATAAAACCAAAGCAGGATTAAGGCCGAATAGGTAATTAATGACCACACTGATCCCATTGGCGCCTCCAGCGACAATTTTATTTGGTAATAAAATTGAGTTGATCGAGATTGCTAAGATAAGTGAACCAATCGTCACGTATAGAGTGTCTTGAATTTGTTGCTTTGTAAATTTCATTTTATCTATTTCCTCCATTTCTAAAAACGCTGAGATGTCATTGATGAACGATAAATAAGTGCACAAAATAATATCCCCTAGTTATACTATCATGAATGACTAGAAGATATCATGAGATAATTTTAATTTTTTCTGTGATGAGTGTGGTAAAATTAGATAGAAGAGAACAAAGTATCTATTTCATCAAATAAATGTTAAAAAACGTTGATTCCATAAATTTTCATGGTGCTGGATAATCGTTTGTGCACCTAATAATTCATTGTTCAAGGTCGTACTTAATCCTCGTTTCATAAAACAAGTATAGCCTAATCCGTGAGCCATGCGAATTGTGGTATCCACGCAATATTCTGTTTGAGCGCCACAAAATTCAAGTTCGGTTGCGGATAGTTCATCTAGGAGTTCTTTTAACTTAGTTTGGAAAAAAGCGTTGGCATGAGTTTTTCCAATGTAGAAATCTTCAGCTCTGGCATCAAGTTGCTCAAATAATTGCCAATCTGGAGTGTCAGCAACAAGATCGTCATCTTCATGTTGGATAAAAATGATCGGTAAGTGATTATTTCGATAATCTGCAATGCGTTCGTTTGTACCAGCCAATACCTCGTTGAGATGAAATAAACCAGTCCCAAAATGATTCAGACCTTTTTGGAGATCGATGATGATCAAAGCTTTATTCTTCATGTTATTCTCCTTTGCTTCAAATTATTTTTCTTTCTAGTATACTATATAATAAGGTTAGATGACCTCAAAGACGATAGTTATATTGGAATAGCTAAAAATGTAATAAGGTCTATTTTTTGACTAATTGGGGAAGTTTCGTTTCTTTTTGACAAAATTTAAGCTAAAATATTCTTTTTGCTGCTCTTTTTCTATATAATGATGAGTAATAGTAATGGAATAATAACGGGCAAGAAAGGCGACAGTATGAAATTTAAAGAGTTGTTACAGGAAAAAATCGTGCGTCCATATGTTATGGCGGCACGATTTGGATTAGAAAAAGAAAGTCAACGGACTACATTCGATGGTCAACTAGCAATGACTGATCATCCAGAGGTTTTGGGGAATCGTTCGTATCATCCATATATTCAAACTGATTTTAGCGAAACTCAAATGGAATTGATCACACCAGTAGCTAGCTCCATCAATGAAATGCTACGTTATCTTGCAGCCATCCACGATGTGGCGCTGCGTTCAATGAATAAACATGAGATGCTTTGGCCGCTTAGTATGCCGCCGAAATTACCACTAAAAGATGAAGATATCAAAATTGCCAAGCTCGACCAGTTTGAAGGAATTTTGTATCGTCGCTATTTAGCACGAGAATATGGGAAACGCAAGCAAATGGTTAGCGGTATTCACTTCAATTTTGAATATGCGATCGAGTTAGTTGAGCAACTTTTCTCAGAACAAACAGAATATGAAACAATCGAAGAGTTTAAAAACATTTTATATATGAAGGTTTCCCGCAATTACTTACGTTACCGCTGGCTGATTACCTATCTGTTTGGAGCGTCTCCTGTCAGCGAATCAGGTTATTTTACTGCACAAGAAGAGCACCCAAAAGAACCAGTCAGAAGTATTCGTAATAGTTCATTTGGCTATAAAAATAATGAAAATGTCAAAGTATCATATGAATCGTTACAACACTATATTAATGATATTCATCGAATGGTTGAGAACGGTATATTATCAGAAGAAAAAGAATTTTATTCAGCGGTTCGATTACGCGGTGGTAAACAAATGGCTGATTTGCCTAAAACCGGTGTTCGTTACATCGAACTTAGAAATCTAGATCTAAACCCATTTGCGCCATTAGGTGTGGATGAAGAGTCACTTGAATTTATCCATTTATTTATGTTGTATTTACTGTGGACGGATGAAAAAGAAGCGCCAAATGATTGGGTTGCAACTGGGGATTTCTTAAATGAGCAAGTTGCTTTAGGGCATCCTTTTGCTCAAGTGAAGCTTTTAGCGGAAGGTGACCGTATTTTTGCTGAAATGGATGAAATGATTGAAGCGTTAGGTCTATTTAGAGCAAAAAAATCATTGGAAGTTCACCGAGCACAGTTAAGAACTCCAGATTTAACGATCGCCGGAAAAATGTGGACGATTATTGAAAATAATTCTAATCAGGAATTGGGGATTATTTTTGGAAAAGAATATCAAGGAATGGCTTTTGAAAAACCTTATCAATTAGCTGGATTTAGAAATATGGAGTTATCCACGCAATTATTTTTATTTGATATTATCCAAAAAGGTGTAGAAGTCGAAATATTGGATGAACAAGAACAATTTTTAAAACTTAAACATCATGAGCATATTGAGTATGTTAAAAATGCGAATATGACCAGTAAAGATAGCTACATTGTTCCACTGATCATGGAAAATAAAACGGTCACTAAAAAAGTCTTGGCCCAAGCAGGCTTTTGTGTGCCGGCAGGCGACGAGTTTGACACATTGGAGAATGCCGAACAAGCATATGTAAAATATTCAGAAAAAGCTTTTGTAATCAAACCCAAAACGACGAACTATGGTTTGGGAATCACGATCTTTAAAGAAGGAGCTTCATTAGCTGATTATACAGAAGCACTGCAATTAGCGTTTAAAGAAGATTCAGCGGTGTTGATCGAAGAATTCTTGCCAGGCACAGAATACCGCTTCTTTGTCCTAGACGATCAAGTGCGTGCAATCATGCTGCGTGTGCCTGCTAATGTTGTAGGGGATGGTGTGCGCTCTGTGGAGGCGTTGGTAGCAGAAAAAAATCTTGATCCATTAAGGGGAACGCATCATCGCTCGCCATTGGAACTGATTCAGCTAGGTGATGTGGAGCGTTTGATGTTAAAAGAGCAAAATCTATTGACGACTTCTGTTCCGGAAAAAGATCAAATCGTTTATCTGCGTGAAAATTCAAATGTCAGCACGGGTGGTGATTCCATCGATGTGACGGATAATTTTGATGAAAGCTATAAGCAAATCGCTGTTGAAGCTGTTCAGGCATTAGGAGCGAAGATTTGTGGGATCGACTTGATTGTACCTGACAAATCAGTCAAAGGAACCAAAAACAGCCGAACATACGGTATTATAGAAGCAAACTTTAATCCAGCAATGCATATGCACGCGTATCCACATTCAGGTAAAGGGCGTCATTTGACAATGGATGTATTGAAAATGTTATACCCAGAAGTATTTGAATAAATATTGTTGTAAGGAAGTTAAGACGTAACGATTTGAGTTATGTCCTAACTTCCTTATTTTTATTAAAAAAATAAATTGACAAACCCTTGATTAATTCCCACAATGAAAGAAAGAACGATAAAATAATCGAGCGTAACATAGCTCAAGGGAATGTTGGGGGATTACATGAAGAAAATTTACGTAGTAGAAGACGATCTGCAAATTGCAGAAACGCTGGCATCTTTCTTAAGAAAGTGGGCTTTTGAAGTGCAGCTAGCAATTGATTTTCAAAATGTGGCAGAAGCTGTATTACGTTATCAGCCAGATCTAGTTTTAATGGATATCTCATTACCTTTGTATAATGGCTTCCATTGGTGTAGTGAATTGCGTAAACAAACAGATGTGCCAATTGTTTTTTTATCATCGGCTAACGATAATATGAATATTTTAATGGCAATGAATATGGGAGCAGATGATTTTATAGCGAAACCCTTTGACTTACAAATACTCGTTGCCAAAATCCAAGCGATTTTACGCCGAAGTGAAATGTTGCCGACAACACATTGCCTAAATTACCAAGGATTTGACTTAGATTTAGAGGCTTTTGAAGTTAGCTTGGAAGAACAAATAATCTCTTTAACAAAAAATGAAGCGAAAATTTTGGGAATGCTTTTTCAGCAACCAGAAAAATTGGTTCCTAAGGAAAAAATCATGGAAAAATTGTGGGAAAGTGAAGAATTTATCGATGCAAATACATTGTCCGTGAATATGACACGATTGAGGAAAAAAGTAGCTGCTATTGGTTTAGATAAACAAATCCATACAGAAAAAGGCAAAGGGTATCGTTTGGGAAAAGGAGAGTAGGTGGCATGAAATTATTTTTTCAGTACATACTCGATAAACGTTTAGCTATTTTTACTTATATAGGAATCATTGGGTTATTTGCTTCGACTTTTTTCCTCTATGAGATTCCATTGTTTGTTTACAGTGATGCGCTACTTTTTTCTGCGTTATTGATCGTAACGGTAATGACCATTCAATTTAGCTTTTATGCCAGAAAACACCGGCAGCTCCGAGAAGGGATTCAAGCACCTAAGTTGCAAAAATTTCAAAGAAACACAAGCTATTCTTTGTTAGAAAAAGATTATGAGCAGTTGCTTGTAGCACTTGAAAAAGAATATCGGGCGGATGTTGACGTACTTGAAGCCGCTAATCAGCAGTTAATGGATTATTATAGTATGTGGAGTCATCAGATCAAAACGCCAATTGCTGTGTTGAATTTGAAAATGCAGGAAAATGAGTTAGATCAGACGGTTTTAAGACAGGAACTGTTTAAAGTCGATCAGTATTTAGATATGATGCTGCAGTATTTGCGAATGAATCATACCGAAACCGATTTTGTCTTTGAAGAAATCAAGTTAGATCAATTAGTGAAAGATACCGTGAAGAAGTATGCTGTCTTTTTTATTCATAAGAACCTGTCATTTTCATTGGAACCGACAAATCAAATCATTATCAGTGATAAAAAATGGCTACAGTTTGTATTGGAGCAAGTGTTGTTTAATGCAATCAAGTATACAAATCAAGGTGGGATCAAGGTTTATATGAATAATGACACGCCGTTTGAGCTGATCATTGAAGATACAGGTATCGGTATTTTAGCTGAGGATGCTATTCGGGTCTTTGAGCGTGGCTACACAGGTTTTAACGGTAGAACGTATCAAAAAGCATCTGGTCTGGGCTTGTTTATGAGCAAAGAGATTTTGACTAAATTAGGGCATCAAATCTGTCTCACATCAGAGGTAGGAATTGGGACGAAGGTCAGGCTAGAACTTACCCAGAAAGTATTTGAAATGGAATGAGTAATTCCGTTATAGTTGAACCTTACCTCAATGTAAGGTTGGCAGTCGAAGTGTAAGTGTTCTTTGACTGCTTTTTTGTTTATAGTGAATCTATAGACAAATTATAGGCAGGAGCGATTGTAATGGCAATGTTAGAAGTGAACCATATCCAAAAGATTTATCAAACACGATTTAGCGGCAATCAAGTGACGGCATTAAAGGACGTTTCTTTTCAGGTAGAAGAAGGGGAATATATTGCAATTATGGGCGAATCAGGTTCGGGGAAAAGTACCTTACTGAATATTTTAGCCACCTTGGATATGCCGACAAATGGGACAGTTTTATTAAATGGAGAAAACATTACGGAGATACCTGAAGGAAAATTAGCTTCATTTCGCCGTAAAAACTTAGGCTTTGTATTTCAGGATTTTAATTTACTAGATAATTTTTCTGTCAAAGACAATATCTTTTTACCCCTAGTCTTATCTAAAGTTCCGGTGACTGAAATGAATCAACGGATCGAGCCTTTAGCTAAAATTTTGGGAATCGATCAGTTGCTAGAAAAATACCCTTATGAAATTTCTGGTGGTCAAAAGCAAAGAGTAGCTGCAGCGCGGGCATTGATCACAAGACCACAGCTAGTTTTAGCCGATGAGCCGACGGGCGCTTTGGATTCGAAAAGTTCTGAGAATTTGTTGCAATTATTTCAAGAAGTCAATCAACAAAATCAAACGATTGTAATGGTTACCCATAGTGCGATCGCAGCTAGTCATGCTAATCGGATTTTATTTATCAAAGATGGGCAAGTCTTTCACCAACTGTATCGAGGTCAAAAGACCCATGATGAGCTGTTGAGTGCTATTTCAAAAACAATGACGTCCTTGTTAGCGAAAGGAGTCTAAATCATGTTATATCTACGTTTAGCTTACAGTAATATCAAGAAAAATCGGACGGTGTATTTCCCTTTTTGTTTGGCAGCGATTTTTACGGTCGTTTTAAATATGATCATGCAGGTGATGGGGAATAATCAGGGGCTGGAGCATTTGCGAGGAGCTGAATCGCTTAAAGTGATGTTTAACTTAGGCGGTAAGATCATTATGATTTTTACAGTTGTTTTTACGTTTTACACGCATAGTTTTCTGATGAAGCGCCGTAAAAAGGAACTGGGCGTATACAATATTTTAGGTATGGATAAGAAAAATCTGACTGTGATGATGCTGTTTGAAAATCTGATTACTCTGTTTGTTACGCTGATCATCGGCCTCGTGACAGGTGCTATTTTCTCTAAATTGATGTTCTTGATTTTAAAACGTTTGACAGGTTTTGGTGCTGATTTTGTTTATGAGTTTTCTTTGGCATCTTTAGGTCAGGTGACGCTATTATTTTTAGGTATCTTTATGCTGACGTTTGTATACGATGCTTGGGAGGTTAGAAAAACCAAGCCGATTGAATTACTTGGACAAGCGAGTTCAGGAGAAAAAGAACCTAAGTCCAAATGGCTGTTTAGTCTAGTGGGTATTGCTTGTTTGGCTGTCGGCTATGGGATTTCGCTAACGATCAGTTCGCCAGTGGAAGCCTTAACACAGTTTTTTATCGCGGTAATTTTAGTCATCATCGGCACATATAGTATTTTTATTGCAGGTAGTATTACGCTATTAAAATTATTGAAAAAAAATAAAACATTTTATTATCGACCAAATAATTTTATCTCAATTTCTAGTATGATATTTCGGATGAAACAAAACGGAGCAGGTCTAGCAACGATTTCCATTTTATGTACAATGGCATTAGTAACGATTTCTTCTACTGTTTGCTTATATATTGGTCAGGAAAAAATCATTCAAAGTAGGAACCCATTTGAAAATTCTGTTGAAGTCGCTTTGCCTGTGGCGCAAACGAAGCAAGTTATCAATGAAGTGGTGAAGGGGCAAAATTCAGCAGTCAAAGGAACTAAATACGTCACACTTTCAGGTAATCTAGTAACAATGAAACAAGAGACAGATGTTTTTGTTCCTGTGAAAGAAGCTTTTTCAAATTATAGTAAAATTGTTGGTATTCGTTTTCTGGCGTTAAGTGAATACAATCGTTTGGAAGATACAACATTGACTTTAACCGAAAATGAAGTGTACGTGTATCCAGTTACGGGAAATTATGAAGAAAAAAGGATCAAGATCGGCAGTGAGGAGTTTGCAGTAAAAGGCACACTTGAACAGTTTGTGTTTGCGCCTAAAGAAGAGGATGCAGTGTTAGGTTCATTGATTCTTGTGGTACCAGATGAACGTGCAGATCCAACTTTTTATGGTGAGCTGGCAGAAGACTTTAACGAAGCGGTCTTTAAATTTGTTCCAGCTCCACTTCCCATAGTTAGTTTTGAATTAGCTGGGTCATTAGATCAGCGAATGAATATTACAAAGGCCTTGCAAGCAAGATTTCAGCAGCTGACATCAGGCGATGAAGAGTTACAACGCTCATTATCAGTTACTTCGATTGATCAAGATCGGGAAGAGATGCGTTCATTGTACGGCGGCTTTTTCTTCTTAGGGATCGTTTTTGGGGTGAGTTTCTTAGTAGCAACAACGTTGATCATCTATTATAAACAGGTCTCAGAAGGCAGTGATGATCGCGACCGTTTCATGATTATGCAAAAAGTAGGTCTAAGTCATAAGGAAGTCAAAAAAGCGATTCAACAGCAAATCATATTGGTTTTCTTTTTACCAATCATTGTCGCAGTGATTCATTTAAGCTTTGCCTTTCCGATCATTAAGAAATTACTGGTGATGTTTGGGCTGATGAATGCGAATCTTTTGACCATCATAACGATTATATGTGTATTGATTTTCTCATTAGGGTACTTTGTGATCTATTGGCGTACGTCAAAAGTGTATTATCAGCTAGTTGAGCGATAAAACTGGAAGCGTAGTGTAAAATAAAATTGGGTTCACTTTAATAGCTGTTAGTTCAATAAGCTAGTGAACAAGGAAAATTCTCTTCATTATCTAAAAATAGCAGACTGAAAATCGTAAAAAGGATTTTCAGTCTGCTATTTTATTTGTCGTAGTACTCAATAAGTTTCAGGCATTAATACTCTAATTCCTTAATGGCAATCGTCTGCTTTGTCTCTTCAATCTCAAGTCCGGTCTTATCTTCCCACCATTGCTTCATTTCACGCTCATAGGTTGTTGGAAAGACATTAACGACCTCGAGCATTGTTTTATGTTGCAAACGAGCATAGGGATAATTCAAAATCAGATTATACTTTAATTCTGTTAGTAAACTATAATATTGAAACAGCATATAGTGCAATTCTTCATCATTATTTCCCAACAACACGTTTGGCGATCGGTCCAACATAAAACCGAAACTACGCATCATAAATGTAAAAGCATCCATATGATCCGCTTCAATTTGTTCCACTTCACGTAATAATTTGATATGAGCATTCAATGCATCTGCTAAATCTTGTTTCAATAAATTTGGGTTTACCATAATAGTTCCTCCTGTTTAATGAAATAATTTATGCCAGAAACTCTGTTTGGGTTGTTCTGTTTGATTCGTTGAAGCTTGTTTCGGATATTTTTGTTCTATATCAATCGTTGGCTCATTGACCGCTTCTTTTGCAGTTAAAATCAATCCTAGAGCATCAGGTGTATTCTCAACAAAATCATTAACTACGGTAAATCTTATTTTTCGTTCGTTGATCAATTTAATATAAGCAGACTGTAGATCAATTGCCATTGCGCCGTTTAAAAGAACAGTTGCATCAGGATGTTGTTCAAGTTCTTTTAAAAAATTCGTTTTATTTTCTGCATTTTTCATTTGCGCAATCGTCATTGTTAGGTAACATCTTTCACGAAAGGTGCCCATATACTTGCGTTGTTCCTCTGGTTTTAGTAGCGGGGTGCCATACATTGCATTATCTAAATGTTTCTGTAAGTCATCTTGTGCCATTAATTATCTAACCTGCTTCCATATATTCTTATTTCAAATTATAGCACAGAACAAATAGAAAACGTTTGGTAAACCTGTATTTTCTTGCTAATTGAGAATGAACAAAAGCTAAAAAGGTATTGCTTTTCCTAAGATTTTCGCATAGACTAATAGGTAAGAATGAAAATCATTCTCAATTAGAAAAGCTGAACAAGCTCGCTCAGTTCTGACAGAAAAATAGGAAAACATGAGTGTGCCGCTTTTAGGCGCAAGCAGGTTTTATCTTTTTTCCGAAGAAGTAGCTTGTAAAGCTAGACAAAGAGAAAAGCTGAACAAGCTCGTTCAGTTCTGACAGAAAAATAGGAAAACATGAGTGTGCCGCATTTAGGCGCAAGCAGGTTTTATCTTTTTTCCGAAGAAGTAGCTTGTAAAGCTAGACAAAGAGAAAAGCTGAACAAGCTCGTTCAGTTCTGACAGAAAAATAGGAAAACATGAGTGTGCCGCATTTAGGCGCAAGCAGGTTTTATCTTTTTTCCGAAGAAGTAGCTTGTAAAGCTAGACAAAGAGAAAAGCTGAACAAGCTCGTTCAGTTCTGACAGAAAAATAGGAAAACATGAGTGTGCCGCATTTGGGCGCAAGCAGGTTTTATCTTTTTTCCGAAGATTTCATTCTAGCAAGTAGAAAAACGGAGCAAGTATATGAAAAAAATAGGCCTATTTGTTCTCTTACTCCTTTTGATTGTATCATCGATTTTTGTCGGAGTGAAAGATATTTCTCTGACACAATTATTTCAATGGGATTCACAGCAACAATTAGTATTGTTAACAACACGATTGCCACGAACAATTAGTTTGGTGATTGCTGGAAGTACGATCAGTATTTCCGGATTGATCATGCAACATTTAACACAGAATAAATTTGTTTCGCCAAGTACGGCAGGGACGATGGATAGTGCAAGGCTAGGGATTTTGGTTGTGATGATTTTCTTCCCCACAGCACCATTACTGTTTCGCTCCTTTATTGCTTTTTTGTTTGCCTTTGGCGGAACGTTAGCTTTTATTTATTTAACACGGTTTTTACCTGCAAAAAATCAAGTCATGATTCCACTGATCGGCGTGATGTTTGGGAATATCATAGGTTCAGTGGCGACATTTTTTGCGTATCAATTTCAACTTGTTCAAAATATGTCTTCCTGGCTACAGGGAAATTTTTCCACAGTAATGAAAGGCAATTATGAACTGCTTTATCTGACGATTCCGTTATTGATCGTGACGTATCTTTTTGCTTATCGCTTTACAGTAGTCGGAATGGGCGAAGATATGGCAACGAATCTGGGCTTGAATTATCAGCGTATTCAGTTGTTTGGTTTAGGGATCGTGGCATTATCCAGTGCCGTTGTCTTGATCATGGTGGGAAATATTCCGTTTTTAGGCGTGATCGTTCCTAATCTGGTGTCGATGCGCTATGGGGATCATATGAAAAATACACTGGCAATCACAGCCGTTGGTGGAAGTATCTTTTTACTAGCGTGTGATGTGTTAGCCCGTGTGGTGATTGCGCCATACGAAGTACCAGTAAGCGTGGTAGTAGGCGTGTTAGGCAGCTTTATCTTTATCGCATTATTGATGAGGAGGAAAACAGCATGAAAAAATTCTTCCAGTCATCAGCGGTGAAAATCATCTTGTTATTGATCGCCGTGATTGCGGTTTGTGCCTTGTACCTGTCATATAAAACATATGGAAATTGGGCCTTTGCTTTAGAGCTTAGAGGGAAAAAATTACTGGCTTTTGTTTTTGTGGGAATTGCTGCAACATTTTCAACGATCAGTTTTCAAACGATGACACAGAATCACTTTTTGACGCCGAATATTTTAGGTTTAGATTCGTTGTATGTATTTATTCAAACCTTGTTGTTCTTCTTTTTAGGTGGGCAACAGCTTTTAGGCAATGAAACGATTGCTACGTTTATTTTGAATGTTTTGCTAATGGTAAGTGCAAGCATTCTGTTGTCTCGTTTTTTATTGAAAAAAGGCGGGAACGATCTGTTTTTATTATTGATGATCGGGATTATCTTAGGGACATTTTTCAATAGTATCAGTACGTTTCTACAAGTTGTGATGGACCCAAATGAATATGATTTACTGCAAGGGAAATTATTTGCCAGTTTTGGTAATGTGAATAGTCAGCATCTGCTGATTGCAGGGATTTTGATCACGTTTTTGGTGGGCTTCTTATGGATAAAAAGTCATGCGTTAGATGTTTTGCATTTAGGCAATGAGCAAGCAACTAGCTTAGGAATCAATGTTCCGAGATTTCAGTTTGTATTACTGACCGTCATTAGTGGATTGATTGGATTGTCCACTGCTTTGGTAGGCCCAGTGACGTTTCTAGGGTTTATTGTAGCAAATATGAGCTATCAGCTGATGGGTACCTATCGGCATCGTGAGTTATTTTTAGGCGGTAGTTTATTGTCGATCTTATTATTAGTATTTGGGCAGTTTCTTGTAGAACAAGTGTTTCAGTTGAATACGACGTTAAGTATTGTGATCGAATTTGGCGGCGGTGTTTATTTTGTCGGAAAGATTATTAGTGAAAGGAAGCAGCGCAGATGATCGAAATCAAAAATGTTTCAAAAAGATATGGTGAAAAGATTGTTGTTTCAGAGGTCCAATTGCCGATTACAGAGCAAAAATTAACAGCTTTTATCGGACCAAATGGAGCAGGGAAAAGTACGCTGCTTTCAATGATGAGCCGCTTGATTCCTAAAGACACAGGGGAGATTTATTTAGATCACAATGAAGTAAAAACGTGGAAACAAAGTGAACTGTCTAAAAAGCTATCGATTTTAAAACAAACGAATGGCATTAATCTAAAAATCACTGTTAGAGAGTTAGTTAATTTTGGGCGTTTTCCTTATAGTAAAGGACGTTTGAAAAAAGAAGATCATGAAAAAGTCGAAGAAGCGATGGAAAATCTTGGGTTGCTGGATTTGGCAGATGAATTGATCGATACATTGTCAGGTGGACAACTACAGCGAGTGTATATTGCAATGGTTTTAGCGCAGGATACGGATTATATTTTGCTAGATGAGCCATTGAACAATCTAGATATGAATTTTGCCGTTCAAATGATGCAGACCTTACGACGTTTGGTGGATGAATTTGGTAAAACCGTCATCATCGTGTTACATGACATCAATTTTGCAGCGAGCTACGCAGATGAGATCGTCGCAATGAAAGATGGTCGACTATTTACCCATGGTAGTACCGATGATATTATCCAATCCGAAGTTTTGAATAAACTTTACGATATGAATATCCGAATTTGTGAGATCGAAGGAAAAAGATTTTGTATGTATTTTAACTAGAAAAGCGGAGAGCGTTGCTCAGCTCTTGAGCAAATTAGGAAAATCATTCAAAGGTGTTTTTTACCTTTGAAATGATTTTGTCTATTTGCCGAAAGAGCTAGCGCTCGAAGCTAGATCATAAGAAAAGCGGAACACGTTTGCTCAGGCTTTGAGCAATATAAGAATAAAAATTTTAGCAGAGTTTTTTTCTCTGCGAATTTTTATTCGTTATTGCCGAAAAGGCTAACGTGTGCAGCTGGATCAAGAAAAGCGGAACAAACTTTTTAATCTATGGTAGAAAAATTTAAAAACATTAATTAAACTGGGGGAAATAAAATGAAAAAGAAATTTTTAGCATTAGCAACTGTATCAATGATCGCACTCCTTACTTTAGGTGCATGTGGCAACAACGGCAACAAAGCAACAGGCGGTTCAGCTTCGAAAGAATCAAGTTCAGATGCAGCAACAACGATCACAGTAAACGATTCAAATGGTTCAGTAGAAGTACCTAAAAACCCTAAAAAAGTCGTTGTTTTTGATAATGGCTCATTGGATACGATGGACGTATTAGGTGTTGGTGATACAGTTGTTGGTGCGCCAACAAAAAACTTGCCTAAATATTTAGATAGCTACAAAAAAGTAGAATCAGCTGGCGGCATCAAAGAACCAGATTTAGAAAAAATCAATCAACTAAAACCAGACATGATCATTATTTCTGGTCGCCAACAAGATTTCCAAGATAAATTAAGCAAAATCGCTCCAACTATTTATCTCTCTGTAGATGCTAAAGACACATGGAATTCTACAAAGAAAAATATTGAAACATTAGCTGAAATTTTCGATAAAAAAGATGAAGCAAAGACAAAAATTGCTGATTTAGAAAAAGAAATTGCCGATGTTAAAGAAAAAGCACAAGCAAGTGATGACAAAGCGTTAGTTGTTTTAGTAAATGAAGGACAGCTTTCAGCGTATGGCACAGGTTCTCGTTTCGGTATCGTGCATGATACATTCGGCTTCAAGCAAGCAGATGATGCCATTGAAGCCTCAACTCATGGGCAAAGTGTTTCTTATGAATATGTTTTAGAAAAAAATCCAGATATCTTATTTGTTGTTGACCGTACAAAAGCAATCGGTGGCGATGATACCAACGATAATGTAGAAAGCAATGAATTAGTAAAACAAACCAATGCTGGGAAAAATGGCAAAGTAATTTCTTTACAACCTGACGTTTGGTACTTAAGTGGTGGTGGTTTAGAGTCTACACACTTGATGATTGAAGATGTACAAAAAGCATTGAAATAAAGAAAAACGTTGTAATAATAAAGAAAAACATCAACCTAAATTCAATTCTATAACGTATAGAAATACGTGAAGAGAATCGGTTGATGTTTTTTTGTTTGCTAAAAATAAGGATATCATTGATTTGAATCTATCTTCAATGATTTTTTAGAAGAGAATAGTTGCTCGCGTAGTAAGAGTCTACCTAGTTTTCAGTTGATTCAGAGTATTACAACTTTTTTTAATTAATTCGAACAACGCTATCTAAATCGAGGGATGTGGAAAGATAAATAAAGTGACTAGGATGTGACTCGCAGCGTTATATCCCAGCCACGCATGTAAAGCGATTCTTTTTTACGTATAAGAGTTTTTTACTAGCTAGAATAGGCTAGAGGTATTTGAATAATATCCTCCTGATTGATGTAAAGATTGTCTCCCGATAGCTGGAGATATTCATTGTTTAATCGATCAACAATGATTTTTTTTCCCGTATCGCTATGAAAAACATACCGCTGGATATTTCCTAAATTAATGGTTTCTTCTAACGTAACGGGTATTTTGATCGCTTTTTCAATGGTTTCCAATTGAATCAATTCAGGTCTCAGGTAGTAAACAAAGCGATTTCCATTGCCTGAAAAATGATCTGTGTAGGCAGCTAACTCCAACCAGTCAAACTTATTGTAATTTCCTATAAATTCAGCAACAAAGGCATTATCTGGTTTTTGGTAAAGGACTTCAGGTGTTGAAACTTGTGAAACACGTCCAGCTTCCAGTACAAAAATTCGATCGCTGATCCTCATCGCTTCTTCTTGATCGTGGGTTACAAAAATCATTGTCATCTTTAATTCCTGCTGAATCTTTCGGATATCTTGCTGTAGTTGTTTTCTGATCCGAGCATCAAGAGCACTTAATGGTTCATCTAACAATAATACTTTCGGTTCGGTCACAAGTGAACGGGCTAAAGCAACCCGTTGTTTTTGTCCGCCTGATAGTAACTGTACATTTTTGTCTGCATGCTCGGTCATGTTCACTAAGTTTAGAATTTTAAATACTTTTTCATTAATCTCTTCAGACTTCATTTTTTTGATCTTTAAGCCAAATGCTACATTATCGAACACGGACATTGTAGGAAATAGTGCGTAGTTTTGAAATACAAAACCAATATTTCGATCTTTGGTAGGTATTGCTTGGATTTCTTGACCATCTAATAGTATGCTTCCTGTTTTTGGCTGTTCTAACCCTGTAATGCAGCGAAGCAAGGTTGATTTACCACAGCCGCTAGGACCCAACAATGTTACTAATTCACCTTCATTTATAGAGATGTCATCAATAGCTAATACTTGATTTTCACCAAAGAAAAGTGTGACATCACGAATGTTCAAGAACATTATCTACAACAACTCCTTTTTCTAAAGTTCTACTTTGCCTGTTATAGCGTTGCTTGATTGGCACGACTTGTTTTTTTTGTCGATTGGTCATAACAAAAGTCAGTAATGCAATGATTAGTATAAACAGAAAATAAAGAACGATGACAGCGCTGGATAAATGTCCATTTTCATTCATTCTCCGTAGCATATAGATCCGAACGGTTTCAAATCTACCTCCGATCAAAAGATTCGTTAACAGATACTCACCAAATACCGAGGAGAAGATCATTAAGGAGACTAAGATGGTTCCCGTTCGGATTGTTGGGAAAAGCACACGAAGTATGATCATAGGTGTAGGTGCTCCTAAAGTCGAAGCGGCTTCAAGCAACTCTTTCATATTAATCAAACGCATCTGGTTTGTAATACCAAGAAAAACTATCGGCAGTGCGGAAATAAATAAAGCGCCAATCAATACAAAAAACATTGGAATGGATGTTTTTGAATAGGTGCGCAATAGGGCTGTGACTAGAATCACTCCTGGAATTGCGTAAGGTAGTAAAACCAATTTTTCCATTATCTGACTAACACGAGGGAGAAAAAGATTGATCCAAATAATACTAGGTACCATAATGCCTAAAATAGTTAATAAGACAAGTACTGATAGTAAAAAAGAACGCCCAACGGCTGCTAAAAAAGTAGGATCATTAAATAATTGTTGAAACCATTTAAACGTGAAGTCATCAGGCAGTAGTGATTTTGACCATTTCGTTGAGCTTGCGTACAGAACCGTGCCTATTAGCGGTAGTAAGTAATAAAGAGAAAAACAGGCTAAAATAATTGCTATAGCGGCTTTTTTCACTTGTTTTTTACCATTCCTTTCCATTGGACACTAATCATCGTTAAAATAAGAATTAAACCAAACAGTACAGCTAAGGCACTTCCAAGATTTGGCTTGGCAAAAACATCTCCAGAAACCAGAGCCGCAATCCGAACGGTTAGAAGATTAATATTATTGCCAGTTAAAGCATAAGCTGTTTCATAAGTGCCCATGCCATTAGCGAACAAAATGACAAAGGTGCTGGCAATAGAAGGTTTTAAAAACGGAAAGGCAACTTTACGCCATGCATACCAGCTCGATCCGCCTAACAAGGAGACCGATTCAAGCCATTCCTTTTTTACTTCTTTGATACTGGGATATAAAAAGAGAATACCTAAAGGAATCTGAAAGTAAACGTACACAATGGTCAAGCCTACCCATGAATATAGATTAAAGCTAGCTAAAATTGGAATCATTAGTTTAAGAACGCCTACGTTTCCTAGTAAAATAATAAAAGAAAAAGCTAAAGGAATACCAGCAAAATTAGCTGCCAAGTTTGAGATAGAGGCCACCTTTTCTTGTATATGTGTAGATAAACTCAAAAGGCAAAGACATAATAAAAATGTTCCGATTAAGCCTAAAATACTGGAAGCTAATGCAATTAACAAGCTGTTAACAAAAGCCTGATTATAATATGCATTCTTGAAAATTTCTGTGTAATTTGTAAAAGTCCATTGATTCGTTAAATCAGATCGAAAACTGCCTATTAACATCAAAGATAATGGAATAAATAGGAAAGAAACAAACAAAACACCTAGAGGCAATACGGGTAAATGTTTTTTCATATACGCTATTCCTCCCATAGATGCTGAATATCTTTCATTGTTTCAGCAGGAGCAATACCTAATAAGAAACTGCATAAAGGTGCGATTTCTAATTGACTGAGTTCTTCTGAAGAGATCAATTGACTTTTTTTAGAAAAAAGATAAAATGGGACTTTTCGATGACCTTCAAGACTTCCGCCATGTAGACCAAACCCATCCATACCATGATCAGCTGTGACAATCACTTGATACCCTTTTGCGATCCAGTCGGGTAAAGACTCAGCTAATAAAAGATCCGCTCGATTCACTGCTCCTTGATACTCTTTAGATGTTGCTGTGTACTTATGACCAGTGTCATCAATATTCATTGAATGAACCACCATAAAATCAGGTTGATACGAGTTCAGTAAATAATGAGCATCTGCAAATAAATGTGAATCTGGATACGTATCATCGCTATAGAAAATCCCTTGTTGGATGAGGCGGGAGGGATCATTTTGCATGCGGTCTGTTTTTATATTGTAAGGAGCTTGATTGTATAACTCGCTGAACCAAAAGTAAGCAGCTGCACTAGTTTTTCCGCCAGCCTGAGTGACTAGATCAAATAATGATACGTGCTCTGAACGTTGACAGCTAAGGTTGCTATAAATTTTGTTTTGATAGGTTGGTACACCGGTCATTAGTACTTCATAAAGAGGACGAGAATTACTGGGCATTTCTGCACGAACCTGAAATAAGCGACCTTGCTTGTGTTCAATTAAATGATTCAAGAAGCCGAGTTGCTCAAGCGCGGTATCATAGCGACAGCCATCTAAAATAACCAAGATCAGCTTATCTAATGATTCATTTTGCATAAGTTAGCACCTCTGATTGCCATAATTCTGGAAGCGCGGCTGAAGTGTTATCCCAAACCTTATTATCTTTTACAGGAACAGCTGCTTGATACGCTGAATCAGGTAATAGTTTTTCTTCCACTTCTTTTGGCAGTTTCACTGAACGAATTGGTCGTGCATATCCGCGAGCCAGATTAATTTGCCCTTCATCAGATAAAATATATTCTCGAGCAAGTTTCGCGGCATTCGGATGAGGAGCATTTTTGTTAATAATTGTTGTGTAGCCACTGATAACTGAACCATCTGTTGGAACGGCTATATCAAAACGGGAAGGCTCAATTTGGTCGCGATAATTCAGTCCATTGAAATCCCACATTACAGCAACGTCAATTTCGCCTTTTTCAAGATTTGCAACACTTGCATCAACGGTAGATAATCGTCCATTTTCAGCAATCTTTTTAAAATAATCCAACCCCGGCTGAATATCTTTTTCACTGCCACCATTTGCGATTGCAGCTGCTAATACTGAAAATTGGGCTTGGTTTGCCGTTGCAACATCGCCGATACTCACTTTGTACTTTCCACTTAACAATTCTTTCCAACTCTTAGGGGCCTCTTTAACATTATTTTTATCCGTCATAAAAGAAATGGTTCCTGTATAACTTAATAACCAGTCACCATCTTTATCTTTTGCCCAATCTGGGATGTCCTTCCAGTAGCTTGTTTTATATGGTAGAGTCAGTCCCTTACTCTTAGCAAGTGGCCCAAAACTAATCCCAACATCACCGATATCGGCTGTCCCACTTTTTCCTTCCGAATCAAATTTTGCTAATTCCTCTGCGCTGGACATGTCTGTATCAACATGGCTGATCCCATATTTTTTTTCAAGATCTTGCCAAGTACCCACCCAGTTTGCCCAGGTATTAGGCATTCCAACACTTGCAATAGAGCCCTCTTTTTTTGCTTTTTCAGTAATCACTTCTAATGTATCATCAGAAACAGCTTGTGACGTTTCTGTTTTGCTTGAACCACATCCTACAGCTAATAAACTAAAACACAGTAACCCAGTTGAACCTAAAATAAACTTTTTCAATTTTTTCTGACACCTCTTTCATTTGATTACTTGGATCATAACAAACGCTTGTTAATCACATGTAAATTTATCGTAAAGAGCAAGTAAATAACGTAAAAATTTTGTTTTTAATAAAAAAAATGAAACAGAACAGTTACAATATATTGATTTTCCTGTATGCTAAAGATAATGAGAAGGAGGCTATAATGATGAATTATTATGATCAGCATGTGCATACTTATTTTTCTTTTGATTCAGAAGAAGTATTTGAAAACTATTTGAAAAATGAACCCGATTTTTTTGTTTCAACGGATCATTTTGATTTGAAAAATCCTTATTCCAATTTCAGAGATGATATTCCAGATTACCAAGCCTATCTAAAAAAATTAAAGGAATTAACTCAGGTAGTCCCAAAGACTGAATTTTTAAAAGGAATTGAAATTGGGGTTGTTCCAGGTCAAGAAGCGATGATCAAAGAATACCTTAGTCAGCGCCCATATGATGTGAAAATCATGAGTATTCATCAAAATGGTCGATTTGATTACATGGACGATGCTGTTTTAGCGAAAGGAAAATATATTGTAGCCAAGGAATACTTTCAACAGATGTCAACTGTCTTAGATTCTTTTTTTGAAGGAGATATTTTGGCTCATTTTGATTATGGATTAAGGCGATTTGATTTTACTGTTAAAGAGTTACAAGAAAACTATGAAGACCTTTTGATAGAAATTTTCAAAAAGGTCATTGACTTAGAGATGGCAGTTGAGTTAAATGCTAAAAGTTTTCTTAAATACAATAATGCAGAGCTTTATGCTTACGCGATGCCGCTATATGTAAGCTTAGGGGGAAAAGAATTTACCTTAGGGTCGGATGCTCACGTGGCTGCAGATTATCAAAACGGTTTTCATGAAATGTCTTTGCTGCTAAAAAATATAGGTATAGATAAATTGACCGTTTTTCAAGGGAAAGAACGTTTTGTAACAGAGCTTCCGACAATAACGATGAGCTAGTACTGGGTACAAGCAAAAAATGTTGCTTCATTTTTATAAACCCATATTGACGCTGATTCTGCTTTTATGCTACAATCCATATAATACATTATCTATTAAAATTAAATGTGAAGATAAGGAAAGTATTTTTCAGATAACTCAAAGAGAGTCTCGACTGGTGGAAAGAGACAGTGAATATGGAAAAGAAAATGGCCTTTGAACAAATTGATCGAACACGCTGAGATCAATTCAGGTGCGCCTGTTATAGCGCCTCAGTATGTTTGTACTGAAAGAGTGGACTTTTTATAAAGTCAATTGAAGGTGGTACCGCGAAAGTTTAAAACTCTCGTCCTTTTATGAGGATGAGAGTTTTTTTGCTGTTCATCACTACACTTCGTTTCGATCTCATTGTTGTAAATCACGAAGAACAAAGTGATTCAATGATGAACAGCACAAGGCGTGCAAAGGGAGAGAAGTTACATCTATCTTCATCGATACTCAGCTTTTCTGACATCTACACAAACATGGTAGGAGTAGTTAATGTATACAGATACTGAAGGGGGAAACAAAATGAAGAAAAAATTATTAGTCGCAAGTGTAGTATTAACGGGATTATTACTAGCAGCATGTGGCGGTAGCAACGACAAAAAAGAGACAACCAAAAGCGAAGACGGGACGATCGCAGCGAGTCAGAAAATTGAAATCAGCTCACCGGCACCACTTTCAACATTAGATACGACACAAACAATGGACAAAAACACCTTTACGATCGTTCAGCATCTTTTTGAAGGGCTATATCGGTTTGATGATGATAGTACACCGATTCCGGGATTAGCAGAAAAAGTCGATATTAGTGAAGACGGCTTAACATATAAATTTACACTAAAAGATGATATAAAATGGAGCAATGGTGAGCCAATCACCGCACAAGATTTTCTTTATTCATGGGAAAAACTAGTAACACCAGCAACAATCGGCCCAAATGCTTATTTGTTAGATAATGTGAAAAACAGTAAAGCAATCCGTAATGGTGAAAAATCTATTGACGAAATTGGTCTTTCAGCCCCAAGTGAGAAAGAATTTGAAGTCCAATTAGAACAAGCGCAACCATCATTTTTAGCAGTTGTTTCAATAGGTTGGTTAGCACCGCAAAATCAGGCTTATGTTGAAAAACAAGGAAAAGAGTATGCGGCAGATAGCGACCATTTGATTTACAGCGGACCATTCATCTTAACCGATTGGGATGCTTCATCCGATACATGGACATTAAAGCAAAATCCTGACTACTATGATGCTGATAAAGTGAAACTAGAAGAAGTCAAAGTGAATACAATCAAAGAAGAAAATACAGGAATCAATTTATATCAATCAAATGAATTAGATTTGACTCGAATCAGTGGTCAGTATGTTCAACAATATAGCGACGATGCGGGTTATGTAACGCATTCAGATGTAGCAAACAATTATTTGGACTTCAATAAAAAAGAAGGAACGGCCCTTGCGAATATTCATTTACGAAAAGCAATCGCTCAATCAATCGACAAAGACGCCTTAACAAAGAGTGTACTAAACGATGGCTCAAAACCATTGAACGGTTTGATTCCAAGTGATTTATACAAAAATCCTGAAACCTCTGAAGACTTTAGAAAATTTAGCGGTGACCATTTAGTTCATGATGTGAAAAAGGCGCAAGTTGAGTGGGAAAAAGCCAAAGCTGATTTAGGGGACAAAATTAAACTATCACTATTGGTTTCAGATGATGATAACGGAAAAAAAATCTCTGAATACGTTCAAAGCCAGTTACAAGAAAATTTAAAAGGCTTAGAAATCACGATCAATGCACAACCAAAAAATAATCTATTGCAAACACGTAAAGATAAAGACTATGAACTTTCATTGTCGGGGTGGATCGCTGGTAGTAGTGATTTAGATTCATATTTTAACTTATATGCTGGAGAATCTGCCTATAATTATGGTTCATACAGAAATGCTAACTATGATAAGTTGATTACAGATGCACGTACGGTCAATGCAAATACGCCGAATAAACAATTTGATGACTATAAAAAAGCTGAAGATATTTTATTGGATCAAGATGCTGCTCAAGTACCGCTTTACCAAAGTGCGTCTAACTACTTGATCAATCCAAAAATCAAAGGAATCAGCTATCATTTGTATGGGGATTATTTCAATCTGAGAACGGCTTATTTAGAAAATTAACCAGTTTTGCGAATTTGTTGAAATGAGGAGTAAAATAATGAGTCAACTATTAGAACGATTTATCCGATATGTCAAAGTCAACACGCGCTCTGATGCTGCCAGTCAGGCAGTTCCCACAACACCTGGACAAGTGGATTTTGCAAGAATCATTGAAAAAGAATTAGCAGAAATTGGACTTTCTGATATTCATTATAATGAGGGCAACGGCTTTTTAACAGCTGTTTTACCAGCAACAACAAATGAAGAAGTACCAACAATCGGGTTTATTGCTCATTTGGATACAGCAGATTATAATGCTAATAACATTCAGCCAAACATTTTTCCAAATTATAATGGTCAGGATGTTGTACTGAATGAAGCACTAGGAATCATCATGGCAACTGAAGAGTTTCCCAATCTGCAAGATTATGTCGGTCAAACCTTGATCACAACAGATGGAACGACCTTGTTAGGAGCGGATGATAAAGCGGGAATCGTAGAAATTCTAGCTGCAGTCGAGTATTTACTAGCGCACCCTGAAATTCCTCATGGAAAAGTATTGCTAGCTTTTGGCCCAGATGAAGAAATTGGACGTGGCGCAGATCGTTTTGATGCGGCGAATTTTCCTGCAGCATTTGCTTATACAATAGATAGCGGCAGAGTCGGTTGCTTTGAATATGAAACATTCAATGCGGCGCAAGCGGTGATCACGATCGAAGGAACCAGTGTTCATCCAGGAACAGCATATGGCACGATGGTCAATGCCATCAAATTGGGTGAGAGAATAGATGCTCAATTGCCAAAAGATGAAGTGCCAGAAAAAACACAAGGTCATGAAGGGTTTTATTTACTGACAAAATTTGTTGGAAGTTTGGATCATGCTGAGTTGACATATATCATTCGAGACCATGATAAGGAATTGTTCCAACAAAGAAAACAAGCACTTGCTCAAATTGTCAGCGAATTAAATAAATCATTCGACAAAGAACGGATCACGATAGAATTTCTAGACCAGTATTACAACATGAAAGAGATTATCGAAAAAGATCTGACACCTGTAGAGCTTGCTGTTAAAGCGATGGAAAATCTAGGAATCAAACCGGATATTCAACCTTTCCGTGGTGGAACAGATGGTTCTAAAATTTCATTTATGGGTATTCCAACCCCCAACTTGTTTACAGGCGGGGAGAATTTCCATGGACAATACGAGTTTATTACGCTTGAAGCAATGGAACTAGCAGCGAAAACAATTGTCGAAATCATCAAGGAAAACGTTGGTAAATCAAAGATTTAAGAGAAAAAGTCAATTTTTATATAAAAAATAGTTGACAACATTAGGGTTTTCCAATATGATTGTCCTCAATAGCAAAGCTTTGAGAAAGAGGAGTAACAACACTGGAACTTTTCAGAGAGCTGATGGGACTGCGAATCAGTAAGGGATGGGTTGTGAATGGACTTTCGAGCGAAATGTTGAATCTCAGTAGGCATTTTCGGGAACTCCCGTTATAGAGTAAGGTCGTTGATAGACGACTGATAAGAGGAAAGAATTTCTTTCAACCTTGAGGTGGCACCGTGAATTTTTCGCCCTCAAACCACAGATTTTGTGTGGTTTGGGGGCTTATTTTATTGTAAAGCGTGAAAAAAAAGTGGTTTACAGTAAAAGGTGTGCTAAGAGGGAGAAGTAACTTTACCAGGGATCACTACACGCTCTGAACCAAATCGGTTAATAGTGGACAGAAGTCCTAAGGTTACTTAAAAAGAAATACACTTTTCATTGAGGTGGTACCGTGGATACTATTATTCGCCCTCACAAAACAGATAAAATTCTGTTTTGTGAGGGCTTTTTGCTGTGAATCACCACGACTGGCTTCGCCAGAGTGGATGATGAATAGTACTTGGCGAGCAGAGCGAGAGAAGTCACCTTACTAGTGAATCACGATACTGCGTTTCAATCTCCACACTATCTAAGAGCTAAAGCACTAAGAATTAAAGGCCTACGATTGTTTTTTCCAGAGTAGATGATGCACAAAGGCATGCAAAGAGAGAGAAGTCACCATACTAGTGAGAATCACTACACAGCAATACGATCTCATCAAACTCCAAAACAAACAAAAACTAGAAAAGAGGAAATCATATGCAATTGATCAAAGAAATCCAAGCCGACTATCTAACAGCGGTATCCGCATTCTTAAGAATCCATGGGACAAACAAATGCCTTTTAGAAAGTATTCCTAGAGATAAAAGCAAAGGGCGTTATTCGATCATTGCTTGGGATGCCGTTTCTGAAATCACTTGTTTTGGTCACCAACTAACGATTGATGGACAAACCAATACGGTAAAAGATCCATTAAAAGAAATCGAAAAATATGTATTGAAGAAAGAAGAACTCGTAAAAGAACTGCCTTTCCAAGGTGGTGCGATCGGTTATGTCGGCTATGATGTGCTTGCCTGCTATGAAGATTTAGGCAAGCTGCCATTTGATGAATTGAATGTTCCTGATATCCACTTTTATCTATTCGATTCCTATTTGATTTTTGATCATGTCGGTGAAAAAATCTTTTTAGTCGAAGCTGACACTTACTCAAATCGAAGCGAAGAAGCATTAAACGAAGCCATCAAGCAAAAAATAAACGAATTGCAAACGCCTAACGTAGAAGAACAAAAAGTAATCCATTTAAAAAAGCTGAACTACCAAAGCAACTTTACCAAAGAAAGCTTTGAACAAGTAGTTACCAAAGTAAAAGACTATATCAAGCAAGGTGATCTATTCCAAATGGTCCCTTCACAACGTTTAACAGCTGATTTTGAAGAAGAGCCGTTTGATTATTACCGCAGATTACGAGTCACTAATCCATCAACCTATCTGTATTTTTTAGATTTTGGTGAAACGTATGTGATCGGCTCTTCACCAGAAAGTCTAGTCAGTGTCAAAAATCAAATCGTAACAACAAATCCAATTGCCGGAACACGTAAACGAGGGCAAACAGTGGAACAAGATTTGACATTAGAACAAGAGCTACTCACCGATGAAAAAGAACGCGCAGAGCATTTAATGTTGATTGATTTAGGACGAAACGATGTAGGGAGAATTAGTGAAATTGGATCTGTCGAAGTTCCCGTTTATATGATTGTTGAAAAGTATCGCTTTGTAATGCATCTAGTTTCAGTCGTAACTGGCAAACTAAAACCAGAATTGACCGCAATGGATGCCCTAAAAGCAACGTTACCCGCTGGAACAGTCAGTGGCGCGCCAAAAATTAGAGCAATGCAACGGATTTACGAAATCGAGCCAGTTAAACGAAATATCTACGCAGGGGCCGTTGGTTACTTATCTAAAAATGACCAAGCCGATTTTGCCATTGCAATAAGAACGATGGTCATCCGTAAAAATAAAGCCTATGTACAAGCAGGAGCGGGTATCGTTTATGATTCTGACCCTACGAAAGAATATGAAGAAACGTTGCAAAAGGCCAAAGCACTTTTGGAGGTGGGAAAATGATTTTACTGATCGATAATTATGATTCATTTACACATAATCTGGCTCAATTACTTGGCTTTGAACAGGACGTAACCATTGTCCGCAATGATTCAGACGATATTTTTAGATTAGTAGAACAAGCCACAGCGATCGTCATTTCACCAGGTCCTGGAACGCCGACAGAGACGGGGCATGTAAAAGAAGTAATCAAACAATTTTATCAAAGCAAACCCATGTTAGGCATTTGCTTGGGGCATCAAACGATTGCAGAAGTGTTTGGTGCTCAGGTAATAATAGCGAAAGAAGTTCGGCACGGGAAACAATCAGTGATCAAGGTCAATCGGAATAATCAACTGTTTAAAGGCACTCATTTTGAAAACACTGTTATGCGTTATCACTCTTTAGTCATCGATCAACAAACGCTACCAAAAGAATTTATGATTACAGCATTAGCAGCGGATGATCAGGAAATTATGGCAATCGAACATCAAGAATACCCGATTTTTGGTCTTCAATTTCATCCCGAATCGATCGGTACACCAAGTGGAGCCATAATCATCAAAAATTTTATCCAACTAATGGAGGAAAAACGCTATGCACGAACTATTTGAGAAGGTATACAAGAATGAACACCTAACACGTTTAGAAGCAGAGCAAGTAGCCGAAAAAATCTTTGAAGGTCAATTAACGGATAGCCAAATTGCAGCCTTTTTAACAGCACTAAAATGCAAAGGCGAAACGGCTGAAGAAATGGCTGGAATCGCCGATACGATTCAAAAAAAGGCCGTAATGATCGATTGTCAAAAAGAAAATGTGATGGACAATTGTGGAACAGGCGGGGATCGCTCAGGCAGTTTTAATATTAGTACAACAGCGGCATTTGTGTTAGCTGCGGGCGGCGTAACGGTTGCCAAACATGGTAATCGCAGTATTTCTAGTAAGTCGGGCAGTGCAGATATTTTTGAGTGTTTAGGTGTAGATATCAACTTGTCACCAGAAAAAACAAGTCTGATCCTTAATGAAGTGGGACTGGCCTTTCTATTTGCCCCCCATATGCATCCAAAAATGAAATATGTCATGAAAGTCCGGAAAGAATTAGGAACACCAACCATTTTAAATTTGATCGGTCCATTAACCAATCCAGTCGCACTGACTTCACAATTAATGGGTACTTATCGTCGCGATTTATTGGAAGAAACGGCAAAAACGTTGAGTGAATTGGGTCGCAGTCGTGCAGTAGTTGTTAACGGAGCAGGTGGTTTGGATGAAGCTTCCCTTGCAGGAACGACACATTTTGCCTTATTAGAAGATAACCAAATCACGATGCATACGATCGAACCAGAAGAATTTGGGTTTGCGCGTCTTCCTTTAGAGGCCATTCGTGGTGGTAATGCGAAACAAAATACAGAAACGCTATTGTCTGTTTTAAAGAATCAAGCAAGCCCTTATTTGGATACAGTGTTATTGAATGCTGGATTAGGATTTTTCAGTAATGGTAAAGTGGGAACAATTCAAGAAGGAATTGTATTAGCGAAAGAATGTGTGGCAAGTGGAGCCGCTTTTTATAAACTAGAACAGCTGATCCAAGTGCAAAAGGAGGTTGCTTAAGATGGATTTTCTAGAAAAAATTATCAATGCCAAACAACAAGAAGTAAAAGAGTCACCCATAGAAATAGTTCAACCACTGCGAGAAACATACTCGTTTTATCAACAAGTCAAAGAACATCCTGAGAAAATGCATATCATTGGAGAAGTCAAACGAGCATCACCATCTAAAGGTGCAATCAATTTGTCAGTCAATGTCATCGATCAGGCAAAAGCCTATGAGCAAGCAGGCGTTACGGCTATTTCAGTATTGACAGACGAACATTTCTTCAAAGGATCGATTGAAGACCTGCGCCAAGTTGCGGCACAAGTGAGTATTCCAGTTTTATGTAAGGATTTTATCATTGATGAAAAACAACTTATTCGAGCAAGAAATGCTGGCGCGACGATCGTTTTATTGATCGTTGCAGCATTGTCTAAGCAAAAGTTAAAAGAACTATATACAAAAGCCATTGAACTGGGGTTAGAAGTACTTGTGGAAGTTCATGATGAACAAGAGCTAAGACGCGCAGAAGAATTGTCGGCGCAACTGATCGGTGTGAATAATCGCAATTTGAAAACATTTAAGGTTTCGCTAGATGTTAGTCAAACCCTAGGTGAAAAACAAGAAACAGATGCGGTTTACATTAGTGAATCAGGTTTTTCAACGGCTGAACAAGTCAAACTGGTAAAAGAAAATTATCAAGCCGTTTTAGTAGGCGAAGGATTAATGAAAACCAATGATCCTAAAGAAAAGGTCAAAGAATTGCAGGTTTTGCGATGAAAGTCAAAATTTGCGGATTAAAAACGAAAGAACACGTTGATTTAGCAGTGAACTTTGGTGCAGATTATCTTGGCTTTGTTTTTGCAGAGAGTAAACGTCAAATTACACCTGAAAAAGCAAAAGAAATCACGAGAAATGTACCAAAAGAAGTTAAAAAAGTTGGGGTCTTTGTTTCGCCTAGTTATGCAGAAGTTGAAACCGTCATTCAGCAAGCTAATCTTGATATCGTGCAGATCCATGGTATTTTAATGACAGAAAAATTGTCAGTTCCAGTCATTCGGGCAATACCTGTTAATAAGGCAATACAAGAAACCCTTAGACAAGAACCAGAGACAGATTTTCTGCTTTTTGATGCACCACCACAGGAGTTTGTCGGTGGTAACGGTCAAGTCTTTGATTGGCAGCAATTAGATACGAGCCTCATTAAAAATAGAAAAATAATTATTGCAGGAGGCTTAACTACTGAAAATGTTCTGCAAGCTAAGCGAAGATTCAATCCTTACGCCGTTGACGTGTCCAGTGGAGTAGAGACAAATGGCGTAAAAGATCCTGAAAAAATCATTGCTTTTCTAAAGAAAGTTACTTAGCTTTATGAGTCAGTATCTCGGAAAAAAGATAAAACCTGAATGTGGTAAAGAGGACCACTTTCATGTTTTCCTATTTTTCGTCGATACTAAGCGGCCCATTCAGCTTTTATATTATCTAGCTTTACGGGCTAGCCTTTCGGAAAAAAGATAAAATCTGAATGTGGTAAAGAGGACCACTTTCATGTTT
>NZ_JXLC01000060.1:0-1381 GCF_001886225.1 Enterococcus silesiacus
ATTCTCAACTTGAAATTGTAAAAGTTACGAAAGCCGTATGCATTTCTCTTCAACACTTTAATATGATTATTTAAACATTCTAATGGTCCATTAGAATAAGGCAATTCTAGCGCATTTTTAATTTCATTTTGGTACTTCTTAAAAGTACCAATAGTCTTTTGATAGTAGGAAGGAAGACGGCGGAAATCTTCGTCTAATAGTGTATGAAACCGATCAAAATCTCTTGTCTGTACGGCATAAAGAAAGTCCTGATAACAGGTGTAGCCACTTTTCAATTCGTCATCATACGCAAGTAATCGATCAACGACTTCTGTTTCAGTTAAATAAGTGCGGAAGGAAGAACGCCAAAGGCGTTTTTTAAAATCAAGCTTTGATTGATTTTTTTGAAGAAGTTTCCAGTATTTCTTCATGTGTCGATACGTTTTCGCTTCTGTATTTCCCTGATGAAGAAATGTGTTCATTCTCTGAATACGGTGTTTTAAAAAGGTTCGACTGATGAGTTGGACAAGATGAAAGCGATCAAGAATAATCTGAGCCATCGGAAATAACTTTTTGACGAGAGAAAAATAAGGGGCATACATATCGCAAACAATATACTTTACCGTTTTACGGACAGACAACGAAAAACGTGAAAAATACCGCTCTAGAAAAGGGAGCTGACGGTTTTCAACGACATCAATTAACTGCTTTGTTTGACCGTCCATCATGATGAAACTCATAGAAGCCGCGACTTGCTTAACTGATTTAAATTCATCAAAACAAAGGATTTCAGGTAAGGTGAGTCGATTGATTTTTTTAGGTTCATAAAATCGTTTCAAGACACGGTAAACAGAGGAAACTGAGACCTTCTTTTGACGCGCAATTTCACTCATAGAAGTGGTTTTTCTGAGTCGATCGGCAATGGATAACTTCACTTTAGTTGAAATCGAACAATGTTTTTCAACAAGACTCGTTTTAGCAACGAACGATCGATTGCAGGATTGACAGAAGAAACGGCGTTTCTTCAAGCGTAAATACGTTTGATACTCCGAAACATCATTCAATAAAATCAGACAGCTTGTAAAGCCCCAACGGATAATCGCCTCCTTTTCTTCTCCCTCACAGTGAGGACAAACATGAGCAGCATAATCGAGCGTACCAGAGAAGACCTGACAAATTCTTCCTTTGATCGATTCCTTTTTTAAGCAAATTTCATTAAAAGTGATGTTTAAGTCTAGAATATCTAAGGTTTCTTTGATAAGATTTGTATAGGACATCTTGATTTCCCCTTTTGATTGGTTTTCGTCGACTTAATTCTAAAGGATATCAGGGTGTCTTTTCTATTATTTTGCATTAAAAAAGATGCCGGTGATTTCTCACCAACATCAGAAAGTATAGAGCC
>NZ_JXLC01000061.1:0-1257 GCF_001886225.1 Enterococcus silesiacus
ATTGGGATGATAAGGTAAAAGTGGCCTTTCGAAATGGGAAAGACTTACAAATCGGGGACAAGTATAATCCAGTTTTAGGCGCGTTAGTGGCATCGGGACAGTATCTTGAGGATGCTTATAAGTTTATGACAGAAGACGAGCTGGGACAGGCGTTGCAGATGTTAGGATTTAACTTTGCTTCTTATCGGTTAGCGACGAATAAAGGTACGAAGACGGTTGAGAATAAGAAAGCTGGTGGGGCTACTGTACCTAAAGACTATTCACAAATTAGGGAATACTGGAAAAAAGATATCGATTTTAAAGGGACCAGAGTTTATCAAAGAGATGGTATAATTGATATTAATAAAGTAGATGTTAAGGGACGCTCTAACCTTCAAAGAATGGAACAAGGATTGGCTCCTTTAGGACCAGATGCAAATCCAGTGAACTTGCATCATATGACTCAACGAGATATAAGTTCTATTGCTGAGGTAGAGCAGTCTTTCCATCAAAGTAATTCTAAAACGATTCATATCAATCCTAATTCAGTTCCGTCTGGAATAGATAGAAAATCTTTCAATAAATGGCGTTCTGAGTATTGGAAAAATAGAGCAAAAGATTTTAAATAAAGGAGATGTTGTAATGAGTACAGAGTATAATAAAGCAAAAAAACTAATTGAAGAGAATGAGAATTTGGTAGACGATTTTGGAGGAGCCTCAGATGATATTATAAAAAAAGCTCAGGCAGTTCTGGGTATACAATTTCCAAAAGATTACGAACTTTTTTTATCTTGTTTTGGCGCTTTAACTTTTGGTTCTATCGAAATTTATGGAGTTTTTAGAGAAGATTTTGAAAATTCGGGTGTTCCAGATACTGTTTGGGCTACGTTAAATGAACGGAAATTAGTAAACATGCCAAAACATTTAGTTATTTTGTATAATACTGGAATGGGAGAAATGTATTGTTTGAACTACAAAGACTTAAATAATAATAATGAACCTAAAATAACATCATATTTTCCAGGTTTTTCTGAAGATGCACAAAAAAATGAAGTTTTATACAATAACTTTGCAGAGTTTCTCTTAGATATGGTAACTGAAGAAATTAATTAAAAATAAAAAAGGTGCTTTACTATCTGATTGACGTCGGATAGTAAAGCCTTGAGTAGTAAGCATGCACTCACTAATCAAATTGCCAATAATTGAAATAGTATTAGTGAGAGAGGCTCGCTGATACTGTTTTTTTAATTTACCATCTTCGTTTCTCGACAAATCTAT
>NZ_JXLC01000062.1:0-1198 GCF_001886225.1 Enterococcus silesiacus
ACACATTATTTTATCTTATTATCTGTTATAACAAGATAAGCTTAGTTAAAGCCTTGATATAATCACTTCTACTTCTTGGTTTGACGGCTGGATGACGGCGAAGAAAATATCAACAGTATTATATGTTAGAGTGAGCTGAAAGAATCTATCACTTTTCTCTTTTCAGTCATGAAAGAACTAATATACGTATCCAATGTCATTTTGATTGAACTGTGTCCTAATAAGTCACTGATCGTTGCTACAGTCGCACCGTTTTCTAAACAGCGAGTAGCAAAGGTGTGTCTTAACGCATGGAAATGAACAGGCGGCAGCTGTGCCTTTTGACAGATTTGTTTAAAATGGTAGTTAATCACACGCGGCTCTAACGCCTTTCTTTTGCCAACTACATAATCACTTTGTGCTTCTTTTTGTACCTTCTGAAGTAAATAACCCATATTTTGAGACAATGGAATAATCCGAACAGAATTACTGCTCTTTGGGGAAAGCTCAACTAATTCTGTTTTTTGACTTGTTCCTTCTGTCGTTACTCGCTGCAGTGTTCGCTTCACTCTGATTACTTGCTCTAAAAAGTCAATGTCTTGCCATTTTAATCCAGCAATTTCACCAATTCTCATTCCAGTTTCCAAGGCAATCAAAACTGGTAATCCAGCTTTATGTTGCTTCGCTTCTATTTCAAGTCTTTTTTGTTCTTGTTTTGTCAAACTTTGTACCGTATTTGATTTTTGTTTAGGTAGTTGAACATCTATGCAAGGATTTTTTATAAGTAAAGAACGCTTAACTGCATAGTTTAGACAACTTCTTAAGACTCTATAGGTTGCATGGATCGAGCTGATCGATAACTTTTCCCTCAGTTTATTTAACCAGTACTCCACTTGACTTTTTTTGATCATATAAATCGGCTGACTGCCAAACATAGGTAAAATATGATGTGTCAGCTTGGTCAAATAGCTACTATATGTGCTGGGCTTGATATCAGCTTTAATTTCTTTTAGCCAATACTCTGACCATTCATTTAACGTTCCTTCGTACTCTTTGGTAAAAAGTTCGTCCGTATTTTGTTGTGCGGATTTTAAGTGAATTAAGCGTTGTTTGACTTCTTTATATTTATACCCATAAATATACCCATAATGGATAGTGCCATTTTCCTTCCGGCCTTTTGCATACCTTCCTTCCCAACGCCCATCTTTTCTTTTATAGA
>NZ_JXLC01000063.1:0-1136 GCF_001886225.1 Enterococcus silesiacus
AAACGCCAAAAGCAATAAAGTTAAATAGTTGCGTGTCTAAAACAGAAGTTATTGGGAGAAAATCGGTTGACGCAAAAAAATTAATTCTGAAGACTTCATCTTTTTCGTTGAATTCAACATACAGATATTGCTGTTTCGTATCATTTTCTTCCTTTTGTACTTTTTGGTAAACTCCTGGTTTGACTTCAACATATGTTGTAGTCTCTTTTTCACCTGGTTCTTTTAAATTAATTCCGCCTTCTTTATTTGCTGTTATGAGGATATCATAATCAAACATGATAGACTCTAACTTAGCCATAGTTGAATATGATATTCTAGCAGCTCGATAATGTCCTACTACTTTTTGATCTGTTGGGCTTTGTTCAAGTGGTAAGTCATCAGTAGGCGTNAGTCATCAGTAGGCGTATAGCCATATATGAGTGTTTCTAACTCATCTCGTATGCCAGTAGCTTCCTGTGCAACATTTGTTAGTAAGATATAGCCAAGTCCCTCTTCTGGAACGATACTTAGTTGTGCAGTAAAAGCAGGTGTATTTCCCCCATGATCAATGATGCGTTTACCGTTTACTTCCTTTTCCCAAAAACCATGAGCATTTCCTTCAGCTCCTGGTAAGATGCTATAAGATTGTGTTTTAAACTGTTTTAAAGTTTCTGTTTCTTTAAAAAACTTGTAAGGCGTATCTCCTGCATCATCTAATAACATCAACATGAAATGGGTCATATCTGACGCTGTTGATACTAATGATCCTGCTGGTGTAATATTTAGATGAAGAGGTTCTGCAATTTCAAATGATGAACCGTTTGCCGTATAACCTGTGCTGAGATTTTCTTTGAATATGGGCTGGTCAGCATATGTCACTGAAAAAGTTGAATGATTCATTTGGAGTTGTTCGTGTATGACTTTGTTCATATATGATACGTAATCTTGTCCGGTTACTTGTTCAATAATATAGCCAGCTAGTGCCGTACCATAATTTGAATAGGCGGTAATTGTGCCAGGTTCAAAGATTTGTTTTGGTTGATTTTCCTTTGTAAAATACTCCTTTAATGGTTTGACTTGATCAGCACTATATTCCGCTATCCCTGCATTTATATCTTCAAATCCAGCTGTATGGTGCATCAAGTCCAAAATGGTTA
>NZ_JXLC01000064.1:0-770 GCF_001886225.1 Enterococcus silesiacus
CCTCCTAATGATTTCTATTTTTTTCATTCATTGTTTTTGCTCTTAAACCTATTTTAGAGTTTATTGCTCTAAAAGTCAATAGAGTTTATAACTCTATCGTAAAATAATTAGAAAAGGAGACAAGTCATGCAGTATATAAAGCGGATAAGAGAATTACGTGAAGATAATGATTATACACAGAGAGAAGTTGCAGCGCTGTTGAGTGTTGGACAAAGAACTTATGCTGATTATGAATATGGAAAAACGAGAATACCTTTGGATTCAATGATTATCTTAGCTAAATTTTATGATGTTGACATGAATTATATATGTGGAATTAGTAATGTGAAGAACTCATTTCCTAAAAAATAGTTAGTTTAAAGCTAAATGATAGGTAGCTAATTTAAGAGTTTATAGCTCTAAATGGTGATTGAGTTTATAACTCTAGGATAGAATAATCAAAAAGAGGGATGATTATGGATTATATTAAACGAATAAGGACATTACGTGAGGATAATGATTACACTCAGAGAGAAGTTGCCGCATTGTTAAACGTGGGTCAGAGAACTTATGCTGATTATGAATATGGGAAGACGAGAATACCTTTAGAATCTATGATTAAACTTGCTAAGTTTTACAATGTTGATATGAATTATATTTGTGGGGTTAGTGGTGTGAAAGTACCTTTTCCGAATAAGAAGGGGAAATAAAAGTGTAAATAAACATGAATAAATTATCTTTATCTTCACAACAAGACGAGATTTTAGATGTCATTGATAGCATTTTAGATA
>NZ_JXLC01000065.1:0-715 GCF_001886225.1 Enterococcus silesiacus
TTTTTCTCTCTTATTCCTGTCTTTCCATCAAAACGAAACTCTTTTCCTATTGTCAGCTCTTCAAGGTAATACGGAAACATGTCATCCGCATATTCAACCGCTGTAGTGTTCCATTTAGATAAATCTAAACTTGTTAGTGACTGTGAATAAAACATTCTTATCATAGATGTTACCTTATTCGTATCCCAATTCGACACATCTATACTGGTCAGCTTACGTACACCCTCAAACATACGAGACATATACTTCACTCTGCCTGTATTCCAACTGGACACATCTATACGTTCCAATTTCTCTGCATTTTCAAACAGGTTTGACATGTCCGTCACTTGACTTGTATCCCACTGCGACACATCTATATCCAATAAGTTCTTTGCACCGCTAAACATATTCGACATGGTCGTTACTTGACTTGTATTCCAATTTGATACATCTACTTTTTTCAACCTTGGCATTGTCGAGAACATATGAGACATACTCGTCACCTCTGAGGTGTCTAATAAATTTGCTCCTTCAATGCTTTCTAATTCAGATAGATCATAAAATAGATTGGAAGAATTCTTTCCTAATTTTACTGGTTCGATAAAGACTATTTCTTTAATTTTCTTTCCATTCAATCGACTTTGAGCTTCAATATGCGATCGAATATTGTGCTTGTGATGCACATAGCTAGGAAACTCTCCTGCACCAAAGGTAACTGTTTGTGTTGCTTCAT
>NZ_JXLC01000066.1:0-678 GCF_001886225.1 Enterococcus silesiacus
ATCGTCAAGGACGAATAAAGATCAAGAAAATCGATAAAGAGAGTAAAGCGGTCTTGTCAGGGGCAGAGTATCGCGTGAGCGATAGTCAAGGCAAACCAGTAATAGCGAGTATCAAAACGGGAGCTAACGGAACAGTGACGACGGGGTACTTACCGGCAGGGAACTATCAGGTACAAGAGAGCGCGGCCCCGACAAACTATGATCTAGCAACGCCCTCAAGTATTGAAGTGACCGTAAAAATGGGCGAAACCACTCCTGAGGTAGTATTTGAAAACCAACGTCAAAAAGGTGGACTCCAAGTCATCAAACAAGATGATACAAAAAAACGATTAGCAGGTGCGAAATATATCGTAAAAAATGCCTCAGGAACCCAAGTAGGAAGTGGTCAAACCAACGCCAATGGTGTGTATACTCTAGGGAATTTACCAACTGGAAAATACACAGTCAGTGAAACAGCGGCCCCTACAGGGCATGTAGCGGCACCAGTAGAAGGAAACAATCGAGCAGTAGAAGTTGTGAGAAACCAAACAGCGACGCTAACCTTTACGAATAATCGCCAAGGGCGAATAAAGATCAAGAAAATTGATAAAGAAAGTAAAGCGGTCTTGTCAGGAGCAGAGTATCGCGTGAGCGATAGTCAAGGCAAACCAGTAATCGCGAGTATCAAAACGGGAGCTA
>NZ_JXLC01000067.1:0-608 GCF_001886225.1 Enterococcus silesiacus
TAAAAATAAATCGTTTCTATAAGTAGAATAGCCCCTTCTGTACTTTTTTTCAAGGAGGAATGGTAAAAATGGAAGATGTACTTCGTTCTTGTTGTGCTGGATTAGACATCCATCAAAAAGTGATTGTTGCTTGTATTATTCGTTCTACTGAAGGGAAAAAACGACCAGAAAAATTCTTTGGTAGTTTTGACACGACAACTCGTGGTCTTTTTGACTTGTCTGATTGGTTGACTTCTTACGAAGTCACACACATAAGCATGGAAAGCACGGGCGTTTATTGGAAATGTGTCTGGCGAATTTTACAGAATCATTTTGAGCTACAGTTGGCGAATCCTCGTCACATCAAAAATATTCCAGGAAAAAAAACGGATATGAAAGATGCGGAATGGATTGCGCGACTCACTCGATTAGGAGTCGTCCCTACAAGTTTTGTTCCACCAGAACCCATTCAAGAACTGAGAGATTTAACCCGCTACCGCAAACATTTAGTGGAAGATTTGAATCGGGAAAAAAATCGCGGTCACATGGTTTTGCAGAATGCTGGAATCAAATTAACCTCAGTAATTAAAGATATCTATGGAAAATCAGGTAGAGGCTTACTCTATGCT
>NZ_JXLC01000068.1:0-558 GCF_001886225.1 Enterococcus silesiacus
ATCTGCTTCGTACTTGCCAACATCTATTCTGTCAATTTTACAATTGCCATTCATAGGGTTTCAAAGCAATGCCGAGGACCGGAATCGAACCGGTACGGTGATCACTCACCGCAGGATTTTAAGTCCTGTGCGTCTGCCAGTTCCGCCACCCCGGCGTTAGAACAAGCTAAGCGGAAAACGGGGTTCGAACCCGCGACCCCCACCTTGGCAAGGTGGTGCTCTACCACTGAGCTATTTCCGCAGTCTGGATGCCGGCTAAAGGATTTGAACCCTCGACCCTCTGATTACAAATCAGATGCTCTACCAACTGAGCTAAGCCGGCGTATATTCGCCTTGTTATACAAACGAGACTAAAATGCGGGTGAAGGGACTTGAACCCCCACGCCGTAAGGCGCTAGATCCTAAATCTAGTGCGTCTGCCAATTCCGCCACACCCGCAAAATATTTCTATGAGCCGTGCAGGGCTCGAACCTGCGACCCTCTGATTAAAAGTCAGATGCTCTACCAACTGAGCTAACGGCTCAAAAAATGGAGGTTGACGGGATCGAACCGCCGACC
>NZ_JXLC01000069.1:0-476 GCF_001886225.1 Enterococcus silesiacus
CTTCTTCCATTGCCAATTCTTCATCCAAATCAAGCGGTTCGTGTCTTCCACCATTTGACTGTCCTAATCCAGCTTGCTTAGGTAATTCTTTCTCACCTAAAGTTTCTCCTGTTGCGCTATAGTAAGTCGTTTTTCCAGTGGTGCGATCAACGCTAATCCTTCTACGACCTAAATTATCAACAACTAATGATCCTCGTTGTCCTCTCACATTATAATCGTTAGATGACCACCCTTTAGGAAGTCTGTTCACACCATAGTTTCTAGCATCTATTCCATCATCTGTTCGTAAATCCTTCGCTCGTGTGTTAAGTCCTATTCCCACTAACCCTACAAATAAACCTGCTAATGCTCCTGTTCCTAGAGCAATAGTAGCTTTTCCTGCCAGAGCAGCAGCAGCTTTTCCTGTCAGCGCACTCCCACCACCTGCTAAAGTAGGGAGTCCAGCCCATGCCCATGTTCCAGAACTCTTGGTAGAA
>NZ_JXLC01000007.1:0-159418 GCF_001886225.1 Enterococcus silesiacus
TTTCTTTACCAACATTAGTTGACAAAGAGCCTTTAAATTCCGCTAATTTTTTAATATTCCATCAATGTAACAATTTCATAACCAGTAATTTTATCTCTTCCATGCAGGTCCATCAACTCAATTAAAAAGGCACAACCGACAACAATGCCGCCTAATGCTTCAATTAGTTCGATGGTAGCTTTGATCGTACCGCCAGTTGCCAATAGATCATCACAAATCAATACTCGTTGACCAGGTTTTATAGCATCTTTATGAAGTGTTAACGTGTCAGTACCATATTCTAAATCATAGGTTACTTCAATCGTTTCACGAGGTAATTTGCCTTTTTTACGAACAGGAGCAAAACCAACGCCTAATTCGTAGGCAACTGGGCAGCCCACGATAAAACCACGTGCTTCAGGTCCAACAACCATATCGATTCTTTTTTCTTTGGCATAATCAACGATTTGTTTTGTTGCTTCACGATACGCCTCTCCATTGGCCATCAACGGGGAGATATCTCTAAAGATCACTCCTTTTTCCGGATAATCTGGAATACTAGCAATATAATCTTTTAAATCCATTTTTTATACTTCCTCCTCATTCCACAGCCATTGTTGTAATGTCTCACGATCGCTGTATAACAAAAACTCTTCTGTTTTGATTCTTTTTAAGCGAGTTTGATAAACCTGACTTTCCGTAAGTGCATGATTTTCAGGGTTCTCAACTTTTCTTAAAACACCGTTTTCTATTGTAACAAATCCTAGATCAAAAAACACCTGTATCATAAAAATTAATAGTTTTTCTTGGATTTTTAAGTGCTGCGCTACAACATTTAATTTGTAACGAACATCGACTTGTTCTTGTTGTCTAACAAATTTATAAAGTTGAGCATACTGCTCTCTTGTCCCAGTTCCATTTAGATACGCTTCTTCTGATGAAATACCCATCAGATACACACGCTCTATTTTTCCAGCTTGAGTAATTTGTTTTAACCAATCAATATCATCTGGACAATCAACAAAGACTAGTTGCTGGCTATTGGTTATTTTGATTTGCTCAACAGTCTCCTCAACGGTCGTAAAAAACTGTTGATGACTTGTTTGATGATCAATTAATTTTTGGCTATCAGAATTGAAAAATATATACATTGTATTTAAAACAGGAATTTCCTTTTGTCGGCCGTTTTTCCCTCGAAGGTCAAACAATTGAACGCCGTCCACTGAAAAATCACTGACCATCAGTTGCGGTTTTTTATTGCCGTTCCACTCATTGATTGACAGCTGACCAGTGATATTCGTCGTCCCCTGCCCGAATTCTTCTGCTTGATTACCCATCTGAAAAGCAATAGCATCTAATGTAGTACCTGCTTGACTCAGTTGGAATTTAAGGTGACTCTTATCTGCTCCAATTTGTCGACATTGTTCGACTGTTATATCTTCAAACAAAAAATTAGGTACGGGATTATCTGTCCCAAACGGACCAAGAATTTTAAGTTGTTGAATAAATGGAATTGTGGCTTCTTCCACTTTAAGCGTTTCATCGATCAATAATTCTTGACCTTGAGAAAGGTCTATCTGATTTTCTTTTAGATAGCTAATCAGATGTTCTTTCATTCTCTCGATGTTCATGACAGGCAAGGTCATCCCAGCAGCCATATGATGACCGCCAAAATGGGTAAACACGTCACGAATCTCACTTAGCGCGTCAAATAAGTTCAAAGCAGAAACGCTACGTCCTGAACCTTTAGCGGTTTCATTATTTTCATCAATCGTCAACACGATCGCTGGTTTTCCAGTATCTTGCATAATTCTTCCAGCAACAATCCCCAGAACGCCTTCATGCCAGCCTGGCTTTGCCACGATATGAATTGGATCAGTCGGGTCAATCAGTTCAAAAGCTTCATTTGTGATTCTTGTAACAATTTCTTTACGCTCATCATTTTGACTATTGATAAACATTGCAATTCGCTCAGCTTCCTCTTCATCAAAAGTCGTCATTAATTCTACCCCAGGTGCTGCATCACCTAAGCGACCTAAAGCATTTAAACGCGGAGCAATCGTAAAACCAATGCTCTCTTCACTGATTGCTTCTTTTTTAAGTTCTGCTAAATGGATCAAAATATCAAGACCGATTCTTTCGCCCGTTCGAATCATCTCTAATCCCATTTTAACCAGAACGCGATTTTCATCTGTTAAGGAGACTAAGTCTGCTATTGTGCCGATTGCAACTAAATCAAGAAATTCAGTAGGCAGTTCGCCCAATAAGGCTGTTGCTACTTTAAATGCAACTCCTACACCAGCTAGATCTCCAAAAGGATAGTGCCCTTGCGGATGCTTTGGATGGATGATTGCATAGGCATCAGGCAACTCTGGAGGCAGTTCATGATGGTCTGTAACAATGACATCGATCCCTTGTTCTTTGGCATAATGGATCGCTTCATGACCTGCAACACCATTATCGACGGTAATAATCAGTTGGACCCCGTTTTCAATTTGTTCTTTAAAGACAGCTAAATTAGGTCCATAGCCATGAATGAAGCGGTTTGGCAAGAAATAATCTACTTCTCCACCAATCAGTTCAATTGCTTCTTTCATGACAGTTGTACTTGTGATACCATCCGCATCATAATCTCCATACACTAGGATTTTTTCGCCTTGTGCTACAGCTTCTTGCAGCCTAGTGACCGTTTTTTCCATATCGTACATTAAAAATGGATCATACAAATTTTCTACTGTAGGATGCAAAAAAAGATCTAAGCTCTCCTTTGACCGAATGTCTCGATGCCATAAAATTTGTCCAAGTAATGGATTGATTTGTTCATTTACTAATATATTTGAAAATTCTTCTGGCAACTCTGTTTTTTCCCGTAATTGCCATGTATATTTTGCTTTTTTCACGACGTCACTCCTAACCAAGTAATTATATCAAATAGAATCGAAAAACTAAAGAAAGTATCCTAAAAAGAACGACAAATTAAAAAGCAAAGATAAAATAATACTGCTTTATCTTTGCTTTTACTGTTGTATATTTATTCTTCATTATTTCTTGGCTTGGTAAAATGATCGACCCGACTACCTACAGGCTCTGTATCTATCACGGGTTCTATTGGTACTTGAGCTTTAGTAGCATCATACTTTGCTTGTAATTCAGCTAGCTGATTTTCATACGTTCGTTTTACTTTTTCAACTTCTTCTTGAGCCAATTGATCAGCATCATTTTTGTATAACTCGATATCTTTTTTTAATTCTTTTACTTGTTTTTTCTGTTTCCACATGGTGGTTGTTGACGTCAATAGACCGATCAAAGCTCCAACGATGGCAGAGCCCAAAATAATGAGGATCAATGGACCAGAGATTTTAGTAAATCCAAAATTGACAGGTACTGTCTGATTATTTAATACAGCAAAAATCACAACGATCAGAACCAAAACAAGGCCCATAACCACACGCCACTGATTTTTCATATTAGTTTCCTCCTTATTTTTTATTTAACAATCCACCAGCCAATAGATCGCCTATGTGTGGGAATAGGGTATATAGGCGATAAGCGCCTTCCATGACACGAGGACGATTAATTTCACGTTTACAAGTTCCCATCGCACTGACAATTTCTTTAGCTAGTTTATTCGGTTCTAAAACAAGTAAATCAACTGAGGCTAAATAGTCCCCTGAAGGGTCAGCTTTATCAAAAAACTCAGTTTTGATTGGTCCTGGATTAACGGTTGTCACTGAGACACCTAATGGTTTTAATTCCAGACGTAAGGCATTTGAAAAACCTAAAACCGCAAATTTTGTAGCAGAGTAAGCAGTTGATTTTGCTGTTGCTATTTTGCCAGCCATAGAAGCGATATTGATAATCTGGCCTGTGCCTCTTTCGGCCATTTGAATCGCCGCTTTTTGAGTAAAGACCATCATCCCTAATACATTGACTTCAAACATATTTCTAGCAACGGCTAAATCAATATCTACAAAGTTTTCGAAAATGCCAAAGCCAGCATTATTTACTAACACATCGATGGGTCCTACTTCTGCTGCGATTTTTTCAAAAACAGTTTCTACATTTTCAGGATCCGCAATATCTAATTGAAATGAGAAGGCTGATTTTCCGCTTAATTCTTCACAAGTTTCTTTTACTTTGCCGATCAAATTGATCCGTCTGGCGCAAACAACCACGATCGCTCCTTTTTTAGCAGCCTCATAACAGATTTGCTCGCCTAATCCAGCTGAGCCTCCTGTAACTACAACTACCTTATCTGTTAAATCCTGACTATGATGCATGTTAATTCCCCCTTACTCATCTTTAAAAGGTACTTCTACAATTTCCATATCTTTCACAATTTTTGTTCTAGGAAAAATCTCCTTGGCTTCATTTTCTAACTGAATAATATCACCTGTTAAATAACGCGCACTGATATGTGTTAGTACTAGTTTCGCTACATTAGCTTTCAATGCAACTTGCGCTGCTTGATGACTAGTTGAATGGAAATACGCTCTTGCCATTTTTTCTTCATCTTTATTAAACGTACTTTCATGTACAAGCAGATCAGCGTTTTCAGCAAGTTGAACACTATTAATGGTCTTTCTAGTATCTCCTAAGATTGTGACGATTCGCCCAGATTTTTTTTCACCGACGAAGTCTTTCCCATTGATTGTTTGCCCATCAGGCAAAGTTACGGTTTCACCTCGTTTGATTTTTCCATAAACTGGACCAGACGGAATATTTAAAGCTGCTAATTTGTCTACTTGAAGCTCACCTTCATGATCTGCTTCCACGATACGATAACCGAAGCTGAGAATTCCATGCTCTAACGGTAAACAAGACACAGTAAATTGTTTATCTGAAAAAATGATTCCTTCTTCTTTGATTTCAATAAACTTCAGTTCATAAGAGAGTTTCGTTTGTGATACTTTTAACGCAGTTCGCACAAATTCTGCAACGCCAGGTGGTCCATAAATCTCCAATCGTTCATTACCGCCTTGAAATGAACGACTACTCAATAAACCAGGCAGGCCAAAGATATGATCTCCGTGCAAATGAGTAATAAAGATTTTTTCAATCTTTCTTGGGCGAATATTGCTTTTTAAAATCTGTAATTGTGTTCCTTCACCGCAGTCAAATAACCATACGGCATTTCTTTCATCTAATAATTTTAATGCGATACTACTCACATTTCGATGTTTTGCTGGTACTCCAGCTCCTGTACCTAAAAATTGTAATTCCATTGGCTACCTAACTTTCCTTAAACTTCTTCTTTATTTTAGAAGAAAGTCGCCACTTTAGCAAATAATTTTTATTTTATAGGAAAACGTACTAATACAATTGTACCTTTTGGTAAGTTATCGGTTAATTCAATTTTCCCTTGATGTTCATCTACAATCCACTTGGCGATGGCAAGACCGATTCCGTAGCCTCCTGTTTTTCGATTTCTAGACTGTTCTCCACGATAAAAACGTTCAAAAACAGCTGATTTTTTCTCATCTGGGATTCCGCTGCCTGTATCACGGATTTTTATGAGCCATTCATTATTTTTCACACTTGAACAAACAATTATTTTCTCATCAGGGTTAGTATATTTTAGTGCATTGTCCAGCAAAATAATCAATAATTGATGAATTCGCTTTTTATCAAAAAAGACTTGCTGCTCTTGCCCAAGCTCAATGATAAATTCTTTCTCTTCTGCTGCTGCTAATTCTTGATAAGGTAAAAGAACTGTATTTAAAAAACGATTGATTCTGACTGGTTCCTTCTCCAAGGTCAGTGCATCAGAGTCCGAGCGAGCCAACAAGAGCAAATCACTTGTTAATTGACTTAAACGTTGAACTTCTTCCAATGATAATGCGATTGTTTCTGATTCTTCTAAGATTGTATGATTTGGTTTGGTAAATAATTTTTCTAGTTTGGCTTGAATAATAGTTAATGGCGTTCTTAGCTCATGAGAAGCATTTTCGACAAACTCCTGTTGCTTTTTCCATGAAGTCAAGATAGGTTTCATAAACCATTTAGATAGAAAATAACTCAAAGCAATCGATAGTAATCCGAAAATAATCATGCAAATAATCAGGATCTGTTTGAACTGATCAACAGTTCCTTTGATTGGGTCAGTATTGACTAAGAGTTGCAGATATACTACTTCCTGCTGATTTTTAACAGGAAGTGTAATTGAACGGAATTGTAAAGAGCGATCGTTACTATCTTTTGTTTGAACACTGCTGATCTTATGTAAATTCTCAGTCGATAATTTTAAATTTTGAAAATCGTAAAAACGTGAACCTAGTTCTGCTTCATTGAGGATTTTTCCCTCTTTAGACCAAAGAATTACTTGTTGTTGAAAATTATTGGGTGGTGGCGTATTAAATTTATCAGGTTGCACCGGCATTTCTTGCAGCTGTTCACCTTGTATAAGTTGGTGCTGTAAAAATTTTTCATCCTCAGAAAGACGCTTTAAATCATGGTCAACGGACTGGTAAATCGACGTTTGAACAAGCTGAAAGACAATCAAACCTAAAATGAGAAAAATGCTGGCAAATGAAATCAGATTGATCACAAAATAATTGATTCTTTGCTTTTTACTCAGTTGTTTGTTCATGTTTCAGCTCCTCAGGTATTTCAAAAAGATATCCGACATTCCGCAAAGTTTTGATCCATTGATCGATACCAAATGGTTTTAAATTTTTTCTCAAATTACTCATATAGACTTCAACGACCGTCAAAGTCGTGTCAGATTGAAATCCCCAAATTCGGTCGAATAATTGGTCTTTCGTGATGATTCGGCCCTTGTTTTGCACAAGATAATGCAATAAATCAAATTCTTTTCCTTGAAGAATCAAGTCGTTTCCCTTAAAACTAGCCTGGCGGTTATCCATGTCTAAGCATAAAAAACTAACCACTAATTCGTTTTTCCCATTCATCCCTAAGGAGCGGCGAGCGAGTGCTTGAACACGCAGTAATAACTCTTCTCGATGGAAAGGTTTAGTTAAATAGTCATCTCCACCATTTTTAAACCCATTAACTTTATCCTTCAGCCCATCTTTAGCTGTTAGAATCAAAACAGGTGTGTAAATATTTTTCTTTCTCAAACCTGTTAAAACCTGTTCGCCAGACAATAGCGGCAACATCAAGTCCAATACGATCAAGTCATAAATTCCCCGCTCCCCTTCATACAAGGCTTCTTCTCCGTCGTATACTTGTACGATATCACCTATTTCACTTAAAATTTCTAAAATGCTATCTGATAAAATTTCATCATCTTCTACTAATAGTATTTTCAGCATTTGTTTTCACATCCTTATAATCAAAAAAGAAGACGCGTGGGAATCATTTCTTTGTCACGTCCTCTATCTTCGTCTTTATTCATTTTTAATGTATAGGAAGTGATGGGAACATAAATCTACGAGTTACGACCCAATCACTTAGAATCCGGATGAACGGTGGAAGCAGAAGCATCCCCTTCGGAAATAAGCAGAAATTCACAAAAATTTGAAGAACAATTTTCGTAAATTCCCTCTTATTTCTCGGGGTTAAACACTTCTGTTCCATCCTCTTCCTTAAAAGCTTTTAATCTTCTTTTTTTTCAGTTGAGTCTTGTTTTTTATCCTGCCAAGATTTTTCTGCTGAATCTTTTGTTTCCTTTTCAACAGCCTTCGCATCTGTTATTTCTTTTTCAACATCTTCAAAATCTAAACGGGTGATTTCGCCGCCTAGCTCATTCATAATCAATTGGTTTAATGGACGATTGTCATCTTCCTCAGCAATCAGAATCAAACCTGTTTCACCTTCGCCGATTTGTTTGGTTACATGTTCAAAAACCGTCTGAGCGCCTTGGATTTCCTTTGCATCCTGAGAAGCTCCAAATAAACTTCCCGCAAACCAACCAAGTAAAATACCTAAGGGACCTCCTAGAATACCAATCAGCATCCCGATCATACTATTCTTTGCAGTATGATTATTCCCTGTAAAGTCTAAGAAATCATCGATCTTAAACTGATGAACACCATCATTTACATGGGTTACTACAGCCATTTGTTCCCCTTTGATTTTTTTCTCAACATACAATTTCTTTATTTCTGAAAATGCTTGGTAAGCCTGGCTTTCTACTTCAAAATGCATAATAATAACTCGTTTAGACATATAAACACCTCGTTCTCTTTGATATCCTTATTCTATCAATAAAGTAGCTAGTAACGCAATGAAAATCAATTATCTCGGTGGTTGACCGCCAGGCCCTCCGCCCATTTGATTGCCAGTGACTTCTGAGCCAGATTGATCAACTGATGTCAATACGTCATTGATTGAAATTTTTGCTAGTTCTGTTCCAGTTGAATAACTGCCGTTGCTGTATAAACCATTTTTCGCTACTCCAGTATCTTTGCCACCAGTCGATAAGGTTACCGTTTCACCAACTTTTAGATCAGGTGAACTAATTGCGATATGAGAGAAATCTTTTTCCGGCGCAAATGAAATAATCGTTTCTCCAGTAGCATTTTTTAGATTGACCAAGGTCCCTGCTTTTTGAATATCATCAAAGTAAAGACTCAGTGCTGCTTGAGAAGAAGCGTCACTAGCGCTCATTGCCATCCCGGAACTGCCGCTTGCAACAAATACACCGCCATCTATTGTAAAGGTTCCATCATAATCAAGTGCGCCATTGCCATCATCAGTTGGACCATTTACGATTAGCGTGCCAGCAGTCATTCGAATATCACCGTTACTATCGATTCCGTCACCATCAGCATTTACATAAGTTGTTCCACCGTTTATTTCTATAAATTTAGTGCTATCTCCACCGCCGCCTGGCTGTCCTCCACCGGGTTCACCAAATGAATCTGCACCGAATTGTCCTCCTTGCTCTTCTTCGCCAGAGCTACCGCCAGCGGCATTGATACCATCATCGGATGCCTTAACAGAAATCTCGGCGTCGTTAATCATTACCGTTGCCCCTTCTAATCCTTCGTAAGAGTGATTAACTGTAATCTTTCCGTTATTGATCAGCAAATCAGTATCTGCATGGATACCGTCATCGCCACTTGCTAATGAAAAGGTACCATTATTGATCGTAACCGCTGCATTGGAATGGATTGCATCATCAGCTGTATTTAAATCAAACGTTCCATCATCTACAATGATATTTCCTGACGCTTTCAAGCCTTTGTAACTAGCTGTGGTATCAATTGATTGAGCATCGTAACCATCTGCTGTTTGGATCTTGATATCAGATTTTGCGATAGATAAATTTGTTTCCGCCTGAATACCATCATTGCCAGATTGAATCGTAAACGTCCCGCCATCTATTGCGATCCAACCTTTATTTGCGTCCGTACTATTATTTGCTTGAATCCCATCGCCTTCTGTTGTGTTCAAAGAAAATGTTCCACTTGCAATCGATACAGAGTCTTTTCCTTTGATCGCGTTGTTTTTAGCGGTAACATTGATCGTTCCATTTGTAATAACCAAGTCATCTTTACTCCGAATGCCGTTACTATAGTTACCTGTAACTTCTAACGTTCCAGCACCGTTGATTGTTAAATCATCTTTACTGAAAAAAGCAGCATCTGGTTCTGTTTCGCCCTCTATAGCAAATGTGTACTTGGAACCATCTGAAAGTCTGTTTTTTGAGTCTTGTGCTAAAGTCGTGATTACTTTTTTGGCTTGCTCTACATAAATTGCTGAAGATGATTTGCTAGTTATTGATGCGTCGTTTAAAGCCAGATGAACGGTCTCTTCATTCGCATTGATTTTTAACTGCCCGTTGTAGCTACCTGATATGATATAGGTACCACCAGCAGTGATCGTGATCGTCTGATCTTTTTCTGAAGCACCGGTCCCATCGATTTTGCTTCCAGAGTCTTTTAGTTCAATTTTAGTCGCTGTTTTTTCATCATAGCTTTCATTAAAATCTTCTTCAGAATAATCGCCGTATTTATTTTCAGTTGATTTGGCGGCCTCTTGAACTGCAACAACTTGTTTCTGACTTTTTGAAGTTGACGTAGTTGTGTTTTGGGCAGCTTCTTTGGTACATCCCGTTAGTAGGATCAGCACGGTTGCTAATACCATTAAACCAAATTTTGTTTTTTTCATTATGCTCACCTACAATTCTTCTCTATTTGTCGAAACTTTGCCTGAAATAATTGTTAAATTACCATTTCTAACACGCATAGCATCCATCAATTCTTTTTCCGTTTGGCTATCTTTTAAGGTTATTCGATAGCGAAGTTCGTATAAACTGCCCATGTTGGTTGTTTTTACTGAATCTAAACTAGATGTGTAAGCATATTGCTGAAATAGATCATCAAACAAATCAGGATAATCTAAATCTTCTGGAATAGTGACCTTAATTTCCCGTTCCGCCACTTTTTGTTTTTCACCAAAATGAATCGTATTCAAGAATACTAAAAAGCAGGCAATAATTACGGAAAAAATGGCAATATAACTAACATACCCCATACCTGTGGCTAAACCAATTCCCATTGACCAAAAGATACTGGTGATCTCTCTTGCACCACCAGCTACCGAGCGGAATCTAATCAAGCTGAATGCACCTAAAACCGCCACACCGGTTCCTAGATTTCCATTGACTAACATGATTACTAACTGAACTAATACAGGTAAAACAGCCAGAGTGATTACAAAGTTTTTACTATAAACATTTCTATACATATGGATGCACGCAACTAAAAGTCCAAGCATGATAGAAGTAACAATACAAAGTAAAAGCTGTTTGATTGAAAGAGCTACAGCACTTTCTACTAATAAACTAGACAACATTTAAAAAATCCTCCTTGCAATATAAATATCTCTGATACGTTTGAGCATATTTTGAAAATGAGGTTGGGTAGATTTCAAGTTCTGCTAACAGTTCTGAAAACCAAAGCGGATAAGCGCCTAATGCTTTAACCTCCATCAACACATCAATTTCTGACGCTACTCGTTCTCCTTTATCATCTAACACTTGGCTTAACTGTTCTTTTCGATAACGAATATTGAAATCAAACGTAATTCGAAAGTCTTCGTTTTCTGAATCAAAAAGCGCTCGTCGATCATAAGCAATCATGACCTTAGGCTCAAGTCTTTTTCTAGCGATTAACCAGTCGATTTCCTGTTTAATTTGCTGATCTTTGGTTTGTTCAAACTTGAATGAATGCGGATGCTGGAGATACTCTTTGCCGGATTGATACGGAAGTGCAACCCTTCTTTTATAAACCACACCGCTGACTTTCTTTTTAATTTCAAGAAAAACAGTTGAGTTCTCATTTGGGATTCCGTAACTGCGAATCCGAAATTTTTCCTTATACATTGGTTTTGCGATAGAGTGACGAATCATCTCATAATCTTCTGTGTCAAAATACACTGAAATAATTGTATGTAATCCGTATTCGTCTTCTCGCATAAAAGGCTGTAGCTTTTCCCTTAATAGATAATACTTTTCCTTTGTCAGTGGGTATTTTTTTTCTTTCCGTTGAAAGCTATTCTTTAGTTTCACCATTTTATCTCCTCCTTTGACTAAACTCATTGTATAAGAGGAAACATAAACCAAGCTTAAAGAGCAAAAAGGATGAAACAAAACCAAAAATCAGTTTTGTTTCATCTAAAAAGGCTCTTTTATGTTAATAGCTCACATACTGGTGTGTATTCTTTATTTTGATCCTTTGCTACGGCTTCCATTGTTAAATGTTTTTTGTACGTATTGATTCCTGTCGAAACCGTAGTATTATCTTTCGCTGCTTGAACGATTCCTTTGTTGGCAATCGTAATGGCATATGGGATCGTGGCGTTAGTTAAAGCAAATGTTGAAGTTCTAGGAACTGCCCCCGGCATATTGGCTACAGCATAATGTACAACGCCATGTTTGACATAGGTTGGATTATCATGAGTCGTGATTTGATCAGTCGTTTCAAAAATTCCGCCTTGGTCGATTGCAATATCAACAATTACCGCACCAGGTTTCATTTGCTTGACCATTTGCTCAGTCACTAGTTTGGGTGCTTTTGCTCCTGGAATCAGAACAGCACCAATCACTACATCCGCTTCTTGTACTTTCTTTTCAATATGATACGCATTAGAAATCAGGGTTTGAACATTATTGCCGAAAAGATCATCCAATTCTGCCAAACGATTAGGATTAACATCTAGAATTGTAACCTTTGCCCCTAAACCAATCGCGATTTTGGCAGCGTTAGTTCCTGCGACGCCACCACCGATAATCACAACTTCTCCTCTTTCAACACCTGGAACACCAAACAGTAAAATCCCTTCTCCACCTTTAGGTTTTTCCAAAAATTGTGCACCGACTTGAACAGACATTCTACCTGCTACTTCACTCATCGGGGTTAATAATGGTAAGGTATGGTTCAGAGTCATTGTTTCATAAGCTACAGCTGTCACACTATTTTCGATCAATGAGTCTGTTAATTCAGGTTCTGGCGCCAAATGTAGATAGGTGAATAAAATCAAATCCTCGTGAAAATATTGAAACTCTTCTTTTAATGGTTCTTTGACTTTAATGACCATATCAGATTGCCACACAGCCGCAACATTTGGTTCAATTTCGGCGCCGACCTCTTGAAATTCTTGATTGGTAAAACCAGAGCCCAGTCCTGCTTCGCTTTCAATGACTACTTGATGACCATTATTGATCAGACTAACTACACCAGCAGGAGTAATAGCAATTCTATTTTCATTATTTTTGATTTCCTTTGGAATACCTATACGCATGATTTTCACCTCACTCATTTATTTAAACCACTAATGACCGTTCATTACTAAAATGTTCATACTTTTTATTTACAGCAATATCTTCTAACATTTCAACTAAAATGTAAACTTCTTCATAGGTGTTATACAAAGCAATTGGGGCTAAACGAACAACATTTGGTTCCCTGAAATCAGGAATAATATTAACTTCTTTTAATGCTTTACAAATCCTATAGGCTTCTTCATGTTCTAAACAAACGTGCCCACCACGCTTACTATCTTCACGAGGATTGCCAACAGCATAACCATATTTGGCAAGTTTTTCATCGATTAGATACATCAAATATGCTGTGATCAATAATGATTTTTCGCGAATTTTATCCATACCGACCTCATTAAAGATAGTCAAAGTTCCTTCTAATGGTGCCATAGCTAAGAAACTAGGAGAACCAATTTGCCAGCCGCTTGCATCACGTTGGTGCTCAAACTCATGTTTCAGTTCAAATTGCGTATCATCTTTATTTCCCCACCAGCCTGCTAATCCTGGTGTTTCTTTAAAGTGTTTCTGATTCATATATAGCCCAGCGATCGAACCTGGTCCTGCGGATAAATATTTATACGTACACCAAATAGCAAAATCAGGATCCACCTCTTTGAAATCCATTGGTATTGCACCAATTGCATGACATAGGTCCCAGCCAATCAAAATTCCTCTTTGATGTGCGGCCGCCGTTACTCGTTTCATATCCAATACCTGAGAACTGCGGTATAAAACGGTCGGCAACAAGATGATCGCAACGTCATCTGTCATGGCTTCAATAACAGCTGATTCGTCAATCAAACGCCCATCAGCACTTTTCACAACTTTTACAGCCTCTTTAGGGTCATATCCTTTTAAACGAACTTGGCTGTCGATCGCATAACGATCTGTTGGGAAGTTTAAATCATCCACTAAAATTTTATATCGATCTTTTGTTGGTTTGTATAATGTACTGATACATTGGTGGATGTTGATTGTTGTGCTGCCTGTAATAACGACCTCATCTGGATGAGCATTAATTAGCGGGGCCGACATCTCACCTAATTTCCCAGCATAATGGAACAAACCATCCCACAGTTTGATTCCTTCTTTTTTCCAGATATCCATCATATTCAGTAACGCTTTTTCAGCATCTTTTGACGCCAGTCCTAGTGAATTACCGTCCATGTAAATTTCACCAGGTTGCACATAAAATCGGTCTCTGATACTTTTTAGTGGATCTTTCTGATCCATTTCTTTTGCAAAAGCACGGTCTGTTTGAAATACTCTTTCCATTATTCGTCACCTTCCAAGTTTTTTATTTAAAAAGCATCTCTAATAAAATGAAAATACTTTTTTGAACAAGATAAATTATGACAACATACTCTTTTTATTTAGTTTAACAAATCCCAAAACTGCCAACAGTGCGGCAACGCCTACACCACTAAGGACGTATATAGCTGCTGTCCAAGATTGGCTAGACTCACTAATTTTTGTAACAATCGGTGTTCCAATAAAGATGCCTATATAATAAAACAAATTGATAAATGAAATACTAGCACCGATCAAGCGCTCTTGTGTCACAACTTTAGGTGCTAAAATCATTACGCAAGAAGAAGACAAACTAGCACCTGCCGAGAGTGCAAAAAGCTGTGCAATAAAAGTCCCACTGCTTGCTAGGTGGCCCATCCAAAACGTTGCTCCAAGCATCAGTATAAATGAACAGAAAATAATCATCTGCCCTTTTTTAGTTTTGTCGATCAAATACCCTGCCAAAGCACCAAAAGGGATTCCAAATAGTCCAAAATAGCCTGTATAACTATTCGCCAATGTCTCTGATAAGCCATACTGCTGGGTATACATCTGCGGGTATAGATTGATAAAAGCAAAGAGTATAAATGCCATACACCCTTGAGCAAAGGCTAACAGCCAAATCGACTTATTTTTTATCGCTTTTGCGATCAATCCATTGTTTTCTTTTTGCCCAGCAATCGTACGGCTAGTTGGTTCATCCAGCAAAAAAAGATACAGACACAGCAACAGTATAGATAAACCTGCGATGATCAGCCAAAGAGAACGTAAGCCATAAGCTGCGGCTAAAGGTTTAAACAAATTCATTGCCAACATCGAACCCAAAGCAGAAAAAGTTCCCCAAAGTCCCGTCGCAATTCCACTACTGCTATCTTTAAACCAAAAGTTAATCAAAACGATCCCCACCATGATAATCATTGAAAAAGAAATTCCTTCAATCGCTCTTGAAATTAACAAGGACCAAAAACTACTAGAAAAAGCGCCCCAGATATTTCCGATTGCTAAACAACCCATCAAGCCAACTAATAATTTTTTTGGACCAAATCGTGTGACTAATGCACCTCCTGGAATTGCTAAAAAAATCCCAGAAACAGTGAAAATCGACATTAACCAAGATACAAGTGAAAGACTTACGCTTAAATCCTGACCCAATTCATTTTGGATCGGCACCAACTTCAATTGACTTAACGAAACGATCACGCCACCTGCATACAACAACAAAAATTTTAACCATCTGTTTCTCACCATAAAGAATACTCCTTTTTGGTTTGTCTTTTATTGAAGAAACAATACAATTACTAGTAAAATACGAATCATCTTAAGATAAATTAATCATATCGAACTTTTAGGCTTCTTGTATATAAATATATGAACTATATGTAACCGTTTTCTTTTCGAATTTAAAAAAGTGTGCCAATTATTTTTACAATCTGAAATCATTCTTTTTATAACTGATAACACTTAGACATAAAATAAAAGAAAACCTTACAAAGTTAATTTTATCTGGTAAAGAAACTGATTATCCTCTATAATTAATAGACAAAATGTTACTGTTGGAACAATGAATAAGGAGGTAGACCATTGGATAAAACGGACCGTAAACTATTAAAAATTCTGCATGAAAACTCACGTATCTCAATCGTTGAATTGTCTCAAAAAATCAATTTAAGTCGACCTAGTGTGAAAGAAAGAATCAATAAGCTAGTTGAACAAGGAATCATCAAAAACTTTACGATCCAAGTTTCTATGGAGCAAATCGAACAAACCATCACCTTCTTCACTGAGTTAAGTCAAGTAACCCTTTCTGTTGAGAAAACGTTGGCTTTATTAAAAAATACGCCCTGCATAAATGAAGTACATATTGTTAGTGGTGATGTTAACTATCTAGTAAAGGCAACAGTAACTACTACGACTGAAATGAAAAACTTGCTAGCAAAGTGGATGCAGTTTGCCCATGTCAAAAGTTCGATTGTTCTAGAAACGGCCGTAGAGAATCAATTCTACCTTAACACTGAAAATTAATCTAAATGAAAAAAATACTATTTACTACTCTTGTTATTTGTCACCTCACACTTGTGAATATCATCACTATTCTCGGCAAAAAAAAGAGCCGATAGATCATCAGCTCTCTTCTATATTCATTCTTCTTTTAATCGACAAATTCAAATTCATACTCAGCAATTCGGACAATGTCTCCATCTTTTGCTCCACGAGCACGTAATGCTTCATCCACACCCATTCCACGTAACTGACGTGCAAAGCGCATAACACTTTCATCATGTTCAAAGTTTGTCATTTCAAATAATCTTTCCAATGATTCTCCTGATAAAATCCATGTAGCATCTGAATCACGGTCGATCGTAAATTCTGGTCCTTCTGGTTGGAAGCCATAGTGAACAGTATCTTCTACTATTTCTTCTTCATATAATGGGAACTCAGGCGTTACATCGATTAAATCTGCTGTTGCGTTAAGCAAAGGCTCGATTCCTTTGCGTGAAACACCTGAAATCGGAAAAATAGGTAGATGATCAGCATATTCATCTGTTCGTTCTTTTTCAATCTGTTTTTTGAATTTTTTCAGATTCTCTTCCGCTTCCGGCATATCCATTTTATTTGCTACAATAATTTGCGGACGTTCCATTAAACGCATATTATGTGATGCTAATTCTTTATTGATCGCTAGATAATCCTCATAAGGATCGCGACCTTCCATCCCACTCATGTCGATCACGTGCAAAATAACTCTGGTACGTTCGATATGACGTAAAAATTGAGTACCAAGTCCAACTCCTTGAGATGCACCCTCTATCAGACCAGGCAAGTCAGCTGCTGCAAAGCTTCGTCCATCACTCGTTGACACCATTCCAAGGTTAGGAACTAAGGTAGTAAAATGATACGCACCGATTTTAGGTCGTGCAGATGAAATGACAGACAGTAATGTAGATTTGCCCACAGATGGGAAACCAACTAAACCGACATCTGCTAAAACTTTCAATTCCAGCTCAATTTTTCTTTCTTGCCCTGGCTCACCATTTTCAGCGATTTCTGGTGCAGGATTTTTTGCAGAAGCGAAACGGATATTACCTCGTCCACCTCGTCCGCCTTTGGCTACAGTCAAAGTTTGACCATTTTCAATTAAATCTCCGATCAAGACACCAGTGTCCGCATCACGAACTGTGGTACCTGGTGGAACTTTAACAAATGTATTTTCTGAGCCACGACCATGCATCCCTTTGCTCATTCCATTTTCACCAGGTTGAGCTTTAAAATGACGGTTAAAACGAAAATCCATCAAGGTTCGGAGTCCTTCTTCTACAACAAGAATCACATCTCCTCCTTGACCACCATCACCTCCGGCTGGTCCGCCATCTGGTACGTATTTCTCTCTACGAAAGGCAACCATTCCGTCTCCGCCTTTACCAGCCTTGACATCAATTGTTACCTGATCTAAAAACATGGACATATTTTTGTCCTCCTATCTTAAAGAAATTAGGTTAAAGGTCTTCATCACTCTAAATAAAAGAGGCGACCTTTCCCTGATATTCCTTTGGGTTTGCTTTTTTACAAATCTAGTTATTCGTTTTTACTTCGCTTTTTCCATAACAAATTCTGTTTGAAAGCCTTTCTTATTGTAAAGGTTAAACGAGAATTTGTCTAGCCAAACTCGTTTTTACGAACTAGAATTAGAGGCTGTCACAGATATGGCAATAGCCGCAGCTGCTACACTTGCTTCTTGCACTAACATCATCGTGATTGTTAAAGCGGATATATTCAAGTTATCGTTAGATAATAGAGCCATCTCTTCATGGATCAGTAAGCCTAATGCAAGAGAATGACGAAAGTTTTTATAAAAACGTAAACTTGTTTTTTCTTCAAGAAGTTCTAGATACTCCCCTAATGCTTGGAAATTAAATTTCTTTAAAGTCGTCAAAAACGTCAGTGTGACAATAGTATTATAAAATTCTGGTTTCAAACGAAGCCCAAATGATTTCAACATTTCTAGTGTATGATCTAGCGCTTCAACCAATTCCTGAGAAAAAGAACCAGTAAGCATTACGGCTGTTGCTGCAGCAAATTGTAGTTCGTTTGATTTATAGAAACCATGATCATTTAATGCCTGATAATACTCTTCCACCAGCATACCGATTTGATTTGTCGTCAATGCTTCCAATGTTTCTTGCTGGGCTAGCATGATCGCAATCATACCGTCTTCAGCACCAGTCAGAAAATAATGATGGCTTTTGATTTCATCATAGATACTTTTTCCTCTACGAGCAATAAACTCTTTTTCAGCATTCTCAGTAAACTGAAGCAAATAGGCTGAAAAATAAGAATATGATGATGTCTGAAAACCAATATCACGTAATCGTTGATAGTCTGTGATCAAGATATGAATGTCTAACTCTCTATTTTTTCCATTTGCAGATAACAGGCCTAGTAAAATACCTCTAAGCGGCTGACCTAACACGTTAAAGACCCCCAACTCATCTTGAAGAATTTGTTCAAGATGACGATATTCGTCATCTGAGAAATGGCGTGAGTTGGTCGTAAATGCTCTGGCGATCGTATAGGCTGACTGTTTGTCAAACCATTTTCCTTTACCTACTTTGATTTCTTGATAGTTTTTTTGAAGTAACGCAACAACTTGCTTTCTATTCATTTTATTTCACTCCCTTTAGCGTTTAAAAGACAAGATTTTTGACAAAAAACTGAAAAGCGTCCATGCTACAAGTATAGCGTACATTATCGTCTTTTTAAATAAGTGATTGTATGATGCTACTTATTTGAATGTTGTCTAGCATGATACGTTGTCAAAGGTAGATGAGCTCGTTACGCATTTAATTTTAAGGAGGAAATTTAGTATGACAGTAAAAGTAGGAATCAATGGTTTTGGGCGTATTGGCCGTCTTGCATTTCGTCGCATCAAAGAAGTTTCTGATGATATTGAAGTTGTAGCAATCAATGATTTGACAAGTCCGACTATGTTAGCGCAATTACTCCAATTTGACTCAACTCATGGAACATATCCAGGGAAAGTCACAGCCACAGAGGATTCAATCGAAGTTGATGGCGAAAAAACAAAAGTATATGCGGAAGCGGATGCCAGCAAATTAAAATGGGTAGAAGAAAATGGCGTTGATATCGTTTTAGAATGTACTGGTTTTTACACTTCAGAAGCTAAAGCCAAGGCTCACTTAGATGCAGGGGCAAAACGAGTTGTGATTTCAGCTCCAGCTGGTGATATGAAAACGATTGTTTATAATGTTAATGATGATACTTTAACACCAGAAGACAAGATCATTTCAGCTGGTTCTTGTACAACCAACTGTTTAGCACCCATGGCCTATTTCTTAAATAATGAATTTGGGATTGAAGTTGGCACAATGACTACAGTTCATGCTTATACCTCCACCCAAATGCTCCTAGACGGTCCTGTGAAAGGCGGCAATTTGCGTGCTGCTCGTTCAGCTGCAGATAACACCATTCCTCATTCAACAGGAGCGGCTAAAGCCATTGGTTTAGTGATTCCAGAACTAAATGGAAAACTCCAAGGTCATGCACAGCGTGTCCCAGTCGTCGATGGTTCTTTAACTGAATTAGTGTCTATTTTAAAAACAAAAGTGACGGCTGATCAAGTAAATGAAGCCATCAAAAAACAGACCATCGATAATCCTTCTTTCGGTTATGACGATCGTGAAATCGTATCTGGTGATGTGATTGGTACAACTGAGGGTTCCATTTTTGATCCAACTCAAACAGAAGTGACAACATCCGGTGATTTCCAACTAGTGAAAACTGTTGCATGGTATGACAACGAATATGGTTTTACTTGCCAAATGATTCGTTTATTGGAAAAATTTGCAAACGTATAAAAAACAGTATACTTTAGACATTTACAATCCGAAAAAAACAAGTTTTTCATGAACATTCATGAGAAACTTGTTTTTTTTAGTTACTCAAAAATCAAACATGTTCAGCGATATAGTTGACTAATTCTTCTGTCTCATCCCACCCTAAACAAGGATCTGTAATTGACTGACCAAAGACTTTGCCATCTGCTTCTTGGCGACCGCTTTCAAGAAAGCTCTCAATCATAAAGCCACGAACCCATTTTTTCATATCAGTATTCCATGAGCGATTAATCAGGGTTTCTTTGACAATCCTGATTTGTTCTTTGTATTGCTTACCAGAATTATCATGGTTCGTATCAATGACAATAAACGGATTATTATAATTGCCTGCTTTATAAAGATTGACAACTTTCAGTAAATCTTCATAGTGATAATTGGGATTATTCTCACCATATTCATTCAAGCCGCCTCTTAAGACAACATGAGCGAGAGGATTTGAACTAGATTCTACCTCAAGTCCATTAAAAATAAATTCTTGCTTTTGTTGAGCGGCGTATAATGAATTAAATAAGACATTCAAATTACCACTAGTTGGGTTTTTCATTCCTGTCGGCTGATCGATTCCACTAGCAACAAAACGATGCTGTTGATCTTCAACAGAACGAGCGCCAACTGCAATATAGCTGACTAAATCTTGAACAAATTCTAGATTTTCAGGATAGAGCATTTCGTCTGCTGTTGTTAAGCCAGTCTCGCTAATAACACGATTATGCAGGCTACGAACAGCAGCAATTCCTTTAATTAAATTACTTTTACCTTCTGGATTTTGCTGATGAAGCAAGCCTTTATAACCGTCACCATTCGTTCTGGGTTTATTTGTATAGACGCGCGGTACCATAAAAATTTTATCTTGAACTTTCTCTTGCAACTTCGCCAAACGAGTCACATATTCCATCACAGCTTCTTCATTATGGGCGGAACAAGGTCCGATCAATAATAAGATTTTTTCGCTTTTTCCTTCAATAATCTCTTTTAGTTCCTGATCCCGAATGGCTTTTAGTTGCTTTTGTTCTGGCGTTAACTTGGATAATGATTTGACTTGCTCAAAATCGATTGGATCGCTTAATGCTTTGAAACTCATATGATGACTCCCCTTCTTTTTTCTTATATTCAAACAATAAAAAAGCCCCGTCCTTTTCATTACTGAAAAGGACGAGACCGAAAGACTCGTGTTACCACCTTTGTTTACAATTAGTTCACACTCATTGCCTTGACAGGTACAAATTTATACCCTGGCACAATAACGGGTGCGCTTAACCGTCACAGCCTACTTCATTCGGTGTGAAGTTCAAAGAGGAATTCGGATACATTAGGTTCGTGCGCCTCTCAACAACCGGCTACTTTCTGTCCACCCTTATTATCTTACTGGTTCTTATCAAAACTTTTATTGTTTATTGAAGTCATTGTAAGAGATTCTTTCAGAATTGTCAATCTTTTTCAGAGAGAAATCAAAAATAGAACTCACTCTAAGAATTGATTAAAGGCTAAAATAGAAGCATTTAGCTTCGGATTATTTTACTCAGAATGCGAAAGCTCTGTTTTAATCTCTTGGCTTGAGTGATTTTTCTTTTTTTGTTGACATTCTTGGCAAATACCGTGGAATGTCAAGCGATGATCTTTTACCACAAATTGATAGCGCTGTTCAATTACTTGCTCTACTTCACCTAATAAATCCTCTTCTACTTCTTCAATATTACCGCATTCTAAGCATAGAAGGTGATGATGAAAGTGCTTTGCGCCTTCTTTTCGTAAGTCATAACGGGCTAATCCGTCATTGAAGCTTACCTTGTCTACGACTTTTAAGTCAGTTAAAATTTCTAATGTACGATAAACTGTTGCAAGACCAATCTCCGGACTTTTTTGTTTAACTAAAAAATAAATTTCTTCTGCCGATAAATGGTCCTTCTCGTTTTCCAGTAATACCAAGACTGTTGCTTCTCGTTGAGGCGTCAGTTTGAAACCAGATTCATGCAATTGTTGTTTGGTTTTTTTTAAAGCAGCAGTAGAATCCATAAAAGCAGCCCCTTATTTATAATTATTTTAATCTAGAACTATAGTTTGCAGTAACAAATTATAATAAGTATAAATTAACTCAGAAATATTTGCAAGTGATTCTCAATTAGAAATCAGAAAACAATTATTTTTCCTGATCTTCCTCTTTTAACAACGTAAAGCCATCTTTTTGAATGATCTTTCCTTGCTTCAATAAATTGCCTATCGCACGCTTAAATTGAGCTTTACTAATACCAAATGTCTGTTTGATTTCTTCAGGATTTGATTTATCAGTAAATGGAATTTGATGATCCGCAGCTCGCTCTAAAAAGGTCAGTAGCATAGATGCGTCATCTCCGATCGCTTCGTGAGCACGTGGTTTTAATGAAATATTAAGTATGCCGTCTGGACGTACACCAATCACCCGTCCGTTGACTCTTTCGCCTAAACGAGGCTCTTGGTAACGCTCTGAAGGATGAATAAATGCAATATAAAAGTCATCAGTCAAAACGAATGAGCCAATCATCTTCAAACGATAGACGATTCCGCTGATATTTTCATTTTTTAATTCTTCTGTTCCTGGTTTAGCCATCGCTTTAAATATTTTCTCATCTGCTAGTTCGCCCCAGATTCGTTCTTTGTTATCAACCTTTAATGAGACCATTAGTTGATCACTTTTTTTCGGCCATAATTCACGCATTACAGGTAGTTCGTCTAAAGAAACGACAACATCCTTATCCTTTAGACCAATGTCTACAAAAGCGCCTAAATCGCGTCTAGTACCCGTCACAGTTCCAAAAGCAAACTGACCCATGCGAGCCGTTGGAATAATTGTAGTCATCTCTGGTTCTTGTTTTTGGTTCATATAACCAAAGCCCTCTACGGCTTCCCCGATTTCATGACTACCTTCTTCTTTGGATAAACGCAAAGTAATCCCATTTTTTTGTAAAAAGTAATAATTTTCATTTTCATCGATCACTAGTGCTGTAAATATTTTTGCTAATAGTTCGTTCATAATTTTCTCCTTCTGGCACTTAGCCTAAAAAAATACGTAATAATGCAATCGTAACAATTCCTACTAAAACTGTTTTCATTAAATCCTTTGTACGAATAGCAACAAGTAAAGTAGGTATACAACTTAACGCTTCTAACGTTTTCACTTTAGGAAAGCCTGTCGCCTGAACTTCTAAAATACTCTGAAATAAGAGTGCCGTCAAGATACAAATTGGAATATAAGATAAAAAACGGAGAAACCAGTCTGGAAAATCAACTCGTTTTGAAATTACAAATGGAATTATCCTAGGAATCCACGTGACTAATGAACAGCCTAAAATTGTCAATAATACGTAATTGTTACTCATGATGATTCACCATCCCAACTGCACAGCCTAAAAGAGTTGCAAATAAAACCGAAAGTTCTGGTGAAAAAAAGCCCATAAAACAATAAAGTGACAAACAGACAACACCTAAAACGATCAATGTTTCTTTGGTTCGTTTTTTAATTGGTATATCTACCTGTAAAATAAATAATCCTGCAAACATTGCAACTAAAGCAAAATCTAAGCCTAGTACATACGGGTCCGGAATCCACGCACCTAGTACCCCACCGACAATCGTCGATAGGATCCAAGTTAAGTAGGCCGTGATATTCAATCCGTGAGTCCACGCTGAACTAACTCGATTGTCATTATTCAAAACGGTCATGAGCACACCATAGGATTCGTCTGTCAAAAGAGTTCCTATGCCGATGCTCGTAATCAATGGTTCCTTTTTAAAATATGAAGCAACCGACATACTCATTAAAAAGTGTCGTAAATTAACTAAAAATGTCGTAAAAATAATAGCCGAGATCGGCGAGTGAATCGCCAACATACCGCAAATAATAAATTGTGCTCCACCAGCATAGACCAATATCGACATTAAAGCGATCTCTACTACCGATAAACCAACATTTTTACCAACGACACCGGCAGCGATCCCAATGCCCAAATAGCCTAAAATCGTCGGAATACATGCATTAACACCTTCTCTAAAGGTTAAATATTCTCTTTTTTCCATACTTTATTCTCCTTGTGCCAAATCAATCGTCATTGATCGTTTTGCTTGGACACTTCCTTCTGATGTTACTTGTATTTAAGGTGACTGAGAGTGGAACATAACTTTGCACAAGTCATATCCCACTCTCCTATAATTTGAATAAACAGCTGGAGCAAAAGCTACTCCACCTCATTTCTTGAGATTAAAACATTCTTACTCAAGCGAATCGATACCTTCATTTTTTTATTTTCAACTAAATGAACTCATCTTCCGGCGTTTCTTGATGCATTTCCTTTAAACCAACCGGTTTTGGCGTTGATCGTCACAAGATACTGATTGTCTGCTCCGTATAGATTGTAATACCCTTCACCATTTATAATTCTCGCTGGTTGCAATGAATACCCGCCATCTTTAATGTATCCACGTTCAATACAGGTTGCGATGACTTTCTCTTGAATACCTGGCACCCAGCTCCACGCAGGATTGCTCATATCGGTAACATCATTTTCATCAACGGAATAGACTGGCGCTGTATAAACCCCTTGTGCGTTTGGTGCAGAAAACGTATTGGAATCTGGTTGTACGCCATTAGTTCCTTGAGTATTGCTCCCTTGATCAGCAGTTGCCTGGTTTTCATTTGGTTGGACTGGTATTTGAACTATATCAGCTTGTTGCGACGCTGCAACTGCTTCAGCTTCAGTTAACGATTTATCAGCTTTGACTAAGACGTCATTTAACGGTTTACGTAAAGAGTCATTTTTGACTGGGTCAACTTCTGTTTTTGCTGCTGTATAACTTTCTCTCGTTAGGGCTTCAGTCAATTCATTATCCTTATAAAAAACATCGACTGCAGCTTTTGCTTTTTGCAATTGATCATATTGACTAATTGCTTGATCAGTTGCCTGATTCAATAATTTATCAAAATCATCTTTTTCTTCACGTTTTACAAGATCAATTTTTTTATCTGCCTTGATCGCAACATCTTTCAATTTATTCCCATCAACAATCGGTTGAACGAATAATTCGTTTACTTTTGAGATTGAAGTTTGCTTATCTACCACTTTTTTATAAACAGACTCTAACTTTTTGTAATTTGAATCATCTTCAAGTGTATCTAGATTTTCTTTGATTTTTTTGGGACTAACACTCACCATTTCCGGTTTAAGAAATAATTGTTTATCATCTGTAAAGTAACTGTTCAGCTCTTTTTCTGTTTGTTCAGCTAATTCTTCCTGTTTTTGCGTTACTTGTCCACCAGTTGCAGTTTTACTTTGCGTCTGACTGTAAGCATACCAAGAACCGCCGGCAAGCACGACGACCGCGGCTAATATGAGTGACATTTTTTTATAATTTTTACCTGCAGGTTGCTTAACGGGAGTTTCGTCGTTTGAGCCTTTTTGAGCCGCCTGTTTTGTACTTGTTTTTTCAAATGGATCTGTCGATGCCTTCTCTTCTTCACCTTCTTTAAAGAAAATAGGTGCAGCATCCATTTCGATTTCATTAGGTTTTTTACTTTTAGATGGGATTTCTGATGTTGTATTTATTGGCAGTGCCTTAGGTCCTATCGTTTTGACTTCTTCATCTGGCTCTTCAGGCTTCGTAAATCTTGTAATCTCTTCTGTTTGTTGCCTTTTTTCCTCTTGATTTAGATCATTCTTCGTCGGTTCTATTGAATGATCCTCTGATTCATCGGATTTCACTTCATCGTGTCCTTTATCTGTCGATTCTGAATGATTATCAGTACTTGAAGGTTGCTCAGTATTTTTTGATTTTCCATCAGTTGCTTGAGCCGAGTCTATTGTTTCTTTTTCAGCTTGAGTTGGTTCATCTGAGCTTAGTTTATCGTTTTTATGTTCATTGATATATTGATCTAACGCAGCAGTATTCGCTAACTCATCGGCCTTTTCAGTTGATGAAGCTGGGTCTGCTTTAAGCTGTTCATTTTTTTTAGATTCTGACGCTACTTTGGGATCTGTTTGTTTTTTTTCATTTTGCTTTGGTTCTTCAGTTATTTTTTCTTCGGGTTGTTGCTCATTAAACATCGTCATGACATGGCCAATACTCATATCTTTTAGTTCAGACCATTCAATATTTTCGTTTTGATCCTTATTTAAGAAGTTGGAAGTCGTCTCTGCTTTTTCACTACTCTCATTCTTTTTACTAGCTTCTTTGTGAGTTGTTTCCTCTTCGTTAAGCTCTTTTTTTAAAGTGTAGCCACATTTTGGACATTTTTCTTTTTCATTCTCTATTTCAGTTCCGCAATTCGGACATTGTTTCGTCATTCATTCCGCCTCACAATCTACTCATTCATAAATCTAATCTACCATAAAATCGTGTTTCTTCCAATATGTAGTCTGTGACTTTTTTGTTACGATTGTTAAAAACAGCTCTTTCCGAAAGAAATCGAAAAGAGCTGTTCAAAATGTTAAGAAAAACTTCTTATTCTAGAAAATCTTTTAATTGTTTAGAACGAGAAGGATGGCGTAATTTGCGTAATGCTTTAGCTTCGATTTGACGAATACGTTCGCGGGTTACACCAAATACTTTCCCAACTTCTTCCAATGTACGGGTACGTCCATCATCTAGACCAAAGCGTAAACGTAAAACATTTTCTTCACGGTCAGTTAATGTATCAAGCACATCTTCCAATTGTTCTTTCAACAACTCATAAGCAGCATGTTCAGCAGGGCTTGTTGCATCTTGATCTTCAATAAAGTCACCAAGATGAGAATCATCTTCTTCACCAATTGGTGTTTCTAAAGACACAGGCTCTTGCGCAATTTTTAAGATTTCACGTACTTTTTCAGTTGGCAAGTCCATTTCTGCACCGATTTCTTCTGGCGTTGGTTCCCGCCCTAAATCTTGCAATAATTGACGTTGTATCCGAATCAACTTGTTGATTGTTTCAACCATATGCACTGGAATTCGAATTGTTCGAGCTTGGTCAGCGATTGCACGTGTAATTGCTTGGCGAATCCACCATGTTGCGTACGTTGAAAATTTAAATCCTTTACGATAATCAAATTTCTCAACAGCTTTCATTAGACCCATATTTCCTTCTTGAATCAAATCAAGGAATTGCATACCACGTCCTACGTAGCGTTTCGCAATGGAAACAACCAAACGTAAGTTAGCTTCTGCTAACCGTTGTTTTGCTTCTTGGTCGCCTTCTTCAATTTTTAGGGCTAATTCGACTTCTTCTGCTGCAGTTAATAATTGAACGCGTCCGATTTCTTTTAAGTACATACGAACAGGATCATTGATTTTAACACCAGTCGGGGCTGATAAATCTTCCATTTGGGCTTTTTCAGCAACTTTTACATCTTTTTTAAGGCTATGTTCACTTGGATCACCATTTTCATCAACAACGCTGATACCAGCATCTTCGACTTTTTGGATCAATTTTTCCATTTCATCAGCATTCAATGTAAATGGCGTTGCTAATTTGTTTGTTAGATCATCATAAAGAACATTGCCTTTCGGTTTGCTCTCTTTGATAAAGGCTGCCAATGCAGCTGCATATTTTTTTTCTGTTTCTTTTTCCATGAAAGAAGGCCCCCTTCATTTTTCCATTCAATTAAATATATAAATAATAGTCTAGTACAGTGTCTAAAGATTTCTTTTAGGACGCTGTCCGACTTTTTTGCAATTGTTTTACTAAATTAACAACTTCAATAGCTAATTCATCAACCAACTGTTTATTGCCAAGACGTTCTGCTTCTTTTTTTTGCAATTGTTTTTCCTTGAGCTGATCTTCCAAACTGGAATTTTGGATCACCCTTATCACATCTGCAATTTCCCGTTCAGAACTTTCCTCTGATATTGTCTGTAAAGAAATATCGATTGATAATTTTTTGATGACATCATCTTTTAGATAATCGATAAAATCGGCAAGCAGAAAATCAGAATGGATACTCATGTAACTATCCAACAACAAATAGAGTTCTTGATATTGGTCATGAGCAAAACTGAATTCAGGTAACTGAATCACTTGATTACGAACGCTTTGTTCATTCATCAAACGATACAATAATGTCCGTTCTGCTTTTTCTACTTGAGTCAATGGCAATTTGTTTTGAATAGATGGCACAGCAGGTGGTTCTTGCAGCTCCGGTGGTTCTTGCATATGATCGATTTCATAGGCTTGAGGCGGAGGTGATGCTGGCTGCCTTTCTCGTCGTTTAGCAGAGCGTTGCTGTGTTTCAAGCTGTTTTAACTGCTCTTCTAAAGATTGAAAAGATAACTGAAATTCTTTAGCCAACTGATTGAGGTAACGGTCACGTTCTAATGGCGATTGTACCAAACTTAATTCTTGAAGCAGCTCATTCACGTAGTCAAGCTGTTCTTTTTCATTGTTCATATTTCGGGTTAAGCGATGATACTGCATTTTAAAACTAAAAACCGTTTCTCGACCATGCAACGCTAATTCACGAAATGATTCATTCCCATATTTTCTTAAATATTCGTCTGGATCCAATTTTTCTGGAATGCTAACAATACTTAACTGAAAACGACTATGTTCACCTAGTAATGAAATCGCTCGATTTGTGGCTTCAACACCAGCATTATCACCGTCATAACAAACCACAAGCTCTTTTGCTACTCGTTCAAGCTTACGAATCTGTTCATTTGTCAAACTAGTACCCATAGAGGCAACACCACTGGTAATACCTGCCTGCCAAGCAGCGATTACATCCATAAAACCTTCAAATAAAAACACGGTATTTTCTTTTCGGATTTCTTTACGAGCTTTATCGAAGTTAAATAATGTGTCTCTTTTATTAAACAAGACTGTTTCCGGGCTATTCAAATATTTCGGCATATCATCACCCGGAAAATCTGCCGTTTTGAGTAATCTTCCTGAAAAAGCAATCACATTTCCACGATCATCATTGATTGGAAACATCACACGCTGGTAAAACCGATCTAAAAATTCACCGTTGTCTCTTTGAATAAAGAGACCAGACTCTTTAAATAACTCTTCAGCGATTTCTTCATTTTGGAACACTTGACTCAAAAAGTCGCGTTTTTGCGGAGCGAATCCGATTTTAAATGTCTCAATAAGCTCTTTTGTTAAGCCGCGCTCCAGCAAATAGTTCAACGCTGGTTCACCGATTTGAGTATTCATCAACACATGATGATATAAATCTGCTGCCTTTTTATGCAGTTCGATCAATTTACGATTTTGCAAGTTTTCCGTTGAGTCAGACTCCGTTGTATTGACCCAGTCGATATTTACTGGGATCTGTTCTAATTCAGCCACTCTTCTTACGGATTCAGGAAAATTAATTCCTTCTATTTCTTGCAGAAAATTAAAAACAGTTCCGCCTTTTCCGCAGCCAAAACAATGAAAAATTTGTTTGTCTTCTGCTACTGAAAATGAAGGGGAACGTTCTTCATGAAACGGACATAAACCCATATAATTCTTACCGGATTTTTTCAATTGAACATATTGTCCAACAACATCAACGATGTTCGTACGTTGCCTTACTTCCTCTATCACTTCTTGAGGAATTCTTTGTGCCACTGTTCTCACCTCCTAAAAATAGCGAAACGCTAATTCACGTGATCAGTCAGTAAAAAAGCACTGAAATCTTCAGCGCGATTTTCAAAAGACACAATTACACATGCTTCATTGTATCACACTAAACATAATTTTCAAGTAAATTGCACCTTAATTTTCATGAATGATGGATTTCATCATTTTTAATTTACATAACATTATTACGGTAACCTATGTTGAAATAAATAAACGAAGAAAACAACTAACTGTTTTCTTCGTTTATTTAATCGTTATTCTCCCTTATGGGAATGATTGGTTTGATTTTTAGTATCTTGGGCTGTCCACAACTCTTTGACTACAGGAATGTTTCCAAGCTCTGTCATGTTGCTTGGCAAGATAACAGTATTTGTTTTACTTCTAACAACTTGTTTAAATGCTTCTATCCCTAAATAGGCTAAAGCTTGTTCATTTAGGTCGCTATCTTTGATTGCTTGATTCAAAGATAAAATCCGTTGTCTTTCTGCTTCTGTCGTAATACGGATTCTTTCTGCTTCAGCATCTGCGTCGATTTTTGTACGCTCTGCACGAGCCTCAGCATCGATTTTCGTTTGTTTGGCTCTCGCTTCAGCGTCAATTTGCATTTGTGAGGCATTGGCCTCTGAATCTAAAATAATCGATTGTTTTCTACCTTCTGAAATCGTGATCGTTGATTCTTTATCTCGGCTTGCAGTGATTAGCTTATTCATTGAATTAACGATTTCATCTGAAACAGAGATTTCTCCAATATTGATTCGATCAATCGACAAACCATACCCAGCTGTAATGTCTTTGACACTTTCAAATAAGCTCACGTTGATCTCTTCGGTACCATTAAGAACTTCATTCAGATCCATTTTGCCAATGATTCCACGTAAATTTGACTGACAATCTTGTATCATCGATGTTACAGAGTCTTCATTATCATACACAAATGCCCGAACATCTGTCACATGATATTTAATGGCTTCATCGACTTCTACGATTACGTTATCGCGAGTAATCACGCTTTGAGATTCAATCTCTAAAGGGGTTTGTTTTAAAGAAACACGACCTCTTACTTTGTACAACACTGGAATCAAGAAATGAAGACCTGGGTCGATCGTTTTCACATATTTCCCAAAACTTTCAACGATTTTTACCTCTCCCTGTTGAACAATGATCACCATTTTCGAGATTAGCACCAAAATTAACACAAGAACAATGATAAAAATTAGAATATTAAGGATTATCAAGATAATTCACATCACTTTCGAATAAATAGTTATTTACAGATACAAATAATTCGGTACTGGAAAAATCTACGACTTCCAGCATCGCCCCTTTCTCAGGGATACCATTTATTACACGATACATGTACGGACTACCGTAAATCCGAACCACTCCATTAAAATTATCTGTTGCAGACCGAAAACACTTCCCGATAGTTTTGCGCATTTGATACTCTCCGCTCATAAATATCTCTCCCTGTTTTTCACACTTTGTTACTCCATTTTAAAGATCTTTGATTGTTTTACCCGCTCGTTTCAATTGGACAAGGCCGATCATGATTCGAACAATAATATTGATTAGCATCATTACCACAAAAATCGGTAACGTTTGCTGAGTTAAAAAGCCTACTTCTAAAATACTATGGAATAACATAGCAGCAACATAAATTCCGCCTACTGTTGTAACGGCTAAGAAAATTCGTAATGGATTAAATGGTAAACAAGCACGAACAACTGCCATGCAACTAATACCAATCAATAAATAATACATCAAGGTTGTCGTATCGATTTGCGTAAATCCTTGATTTTGTCCCAACAAATAGATTGTAACGATATTTAACACGACCAACACCGCATTCACTGAAGCATTTCGTAAAGCTGTTGGTAGGAATTTCCCTCGTACTTTTCGTTTATCACTTTCAAATGACAAGAAAAACGCAGGATAGCCTTCGATCGCCAAATCAATCAACGTGATTTGGATCGGTATAAAAGGAAATGCAATGGTCGTAAATACACAAATCATTGATAGAATAAATGAATAAATCGTTTTGATAAAAAACACACTCGCAACTTTCGTTACATTATTCACGACACGTCGACCTTCAAATAAGACATCTGGTAATGTTGTGAAATCAGAATCCAACAACACTAAATTAGAAATCTGTCTTGTTGCACCGTCGCCTTCTGCCATCGCAATACTACAGTCTGCTTCTCTTAAGGCTAAAACATCATTAACGCCATCACCAGTCATGGCCACAACATGATCATTGTCTTTTAATTCACGGACGATCGTCCGTTTTTGTTGAGGTGAGACACGACCGAAAACAGTATATTCATGCACTGCTTTGCGGACTTCTGCTTCTGTCTCCATGGTCGAAAGGTCAACATACGATTCATACCCAAATAAGCCAGCGCGACGAGCAATATTAGACACGGTTATTGGATTGTCGCCAGAGATCACCTTAAGATCGATGCCTTCTTCACGGAGATAAGCCAACGTTTTCTTTGCATTTTGACGAATCGGATCATCAATTTCTAAAATAGCCAAAGGTTCTAAATAAGGCATCTTTTCTTCATCTAACGGCGTATTTTCAGCAATACCCAACATTAATACACGATAACCATTTTCTTGTGCTTCGATCACTTCTTTAGGTAAACGACTCTCTACAAATAATCTTTCTGGTGCACCAAGATAAACGGTCCCTAATTCGTTAAATTCGATTGCCCCCCATTTTCTTTCAGAAGAAAATGGCAAGCTTTTTACCGCTCCATAGCGATTAGAAAGTTCAAAGTACTCTCTAATTGCTTGCATCGTGATGTTATTATCGGTACTTTCAGCCAAGTAACTACCGATAATTTGCGGGAAATTCTCATGAAAATCAGCATGTAAAACGTCCACTTTTTGGACTTTCATTTTTCCTTCAGTAATTGTTCCAGTCTTATCTAAACAAAGTGTATCAACATGAGCTAGTGTTTCAATTGAATACATATCTTGAACAAGAATTCGCTTTTTAGCCAGTTTTACAACACCTGCTGTTAAGGTAATACTAATCAAAAGAACTAACCCTTTTGGTAACATTCCCAGTAACGCCGCAGCTGAAGCAACCACAGAAGCTTCTAACCCAGAATCACGAATCATAAAACCTTCTATAAACAAAATGATCCCTAGTGGAATGATCACTAAACTCGTAAATTTTGATACTTTACGAATTGAATTCACTAATTCAGACTGGATCGGTTTGTGCACCTTGGCTTCTGCAGTGATCTTAACGGCATAGTTGTCAGCCCCCACGTGGATCACTTTTCCGTATACTTGACCACTCGCTAGAAAACTACCAGATAACAAAACCGCCCCTTCTGTCTTCTCAATCAAATCTGATTCACCAGTTAATAAGGCTTCATTTGCTTCTGCTTTTCCGTCTAAAACTTCTAAATCAGAAGGTACCTGTTCCCCAGCTGAAATTAGCACGATATCATCCATCACTAATTCTTTTGTATCGATTTCTATCTCTTTGCCATCTCGAATGACATGAACACTTTCTTTAGCGACAATCGATAATTTTTGCACGAGGTTTCTTGCATGAATCTCTTGGTAGATGCCCATCCCCATATTTACTAATATAATTGCTAAAAATGCTAGGTTGGAATATGCCCCAACAAAAAGTAGACACAGCGCAATTCCAAAGTTTAAAAAGTTAAACAGCGTCATTACGTTATCATAAATAATATCTTTTGTAGATTTAGCCACGTTTTCCTCGTAGTCATTTTGTAAACCTTGTTTTTTTCGTTCCTCAACCTCTGATTGAGTCAATCCTTGTTTCAGGTCAAACTTATTAGTCATGGATTTAGTTCCCTACTTTCTCCTTGTTAAAAATGCATCCTCTTTAGTTTACTTGTTAATAGAAAGAACTTCAAGAAAATCCTTAAGAATTCGTACTTTTTAACAGACGATATTCTTAAGGATCGATATTTTTGCTCATTCGATTATTTTAACCACTTAATAAACTGCTCATTCATCTTCACTAAATCAGCATAAAACATATTCCCACCATTGCTGTACAAAAATCCGCCGTTGTAGATAAGCGCCTGCGGCCGATAATAACGGTATGTTTTTTGATCATTATTTCCCAATAACGGCGATAGCACCTCTTTTGAATATTCTTCTGCTAGTCGAATCGAATTTTTCCCGCCACGCTCTTTTATAAACTGAATATAATCCAATCCGAAATTATACGCTTGAACAGCAGTCCAGATATCACAGCCTGCATCATTAGTCTTTTCGATGGCCTGTGCTAAAAACGCTACACCTGCATCGATACTTTCTTTCGTAGTTCCAATCATCTGCCGTTTGCCATAAGCACTTTCACTGCTTTGCATCAGATCTTCTGTACGCCCCTTGGATTCAGTATAAATAATTGCTAAAACCAAATTTTTGTATTCAGGAATATTATTTTCTGTGACCGCTTGTTCTACCTCAGCTTCGTAGTTCATTACGTGCTGAACATTTTGGCGAATTTGGTAGCCTAAGTAACCTACACCAATAATCAACACTAGAAAAAACAAAAGCAATAATTTTTTTACGATTTTCATCAATTTGCCCATCTTATCATCCAAACTTTTTGTGAGTAGTTTTTATCATACTTTATTATTCAAAAAAAATCTAAAAAAAGGTTGATTCTTTATGATTCTTTAATAAAAAATTGACAGGCTCTTGCCTCATTTCAGTTTGAAATCTACGTAAAAACCGATATACTAAGAAAGATGGGTGGTAACAATATGGATAAACAAAAAAAAGTACTATTAACGGTAGACAATAGTTCGATTTATTATGAAGTATCAGGTCAAGGATTTCCTTTGTTTCTCCTTCATGGTAACGGTGGCAGTGGTAAGTATTTTGAAAAACAAGTGCCTGAATTTAGTCGTTATTTTACTGTCTTTACAGTGGATAGCCGCGGTCATGCTCGTTCAACGAACACGCGTAACTCGCTCACGTTTGACGAAATGGCAGAAGATTTATACCAGATCATGAAGCAAGAACAGGTTACTCAGGCTAATATCGTAGGTTTTAGTGATGGGGCAAATCTTGCAATGGTTTTCACAAAAAAATACCCTGAAATGGTACACCGCCTCGTTTTGAACGCTGGAAACACGGTGATTCAAGGAGTCCGTTTTCCTATAAGGATTTTTACTGCTATAGAATATGTTTTGTTACAATTTCTGGCTAAGTTCAGTAAAAAAGCGAAGAAACAGCTTCTCACTGTTCGTTTAATGACACATGATATTGGCGTTTCCAACGTCGATTTACAACAGTTCACAGCTAAAACTTTAGTAATCGTTGGTAAATACGATATCATCAAGCGATCACATTCAATTTATCTAGCAAAAGAAATCCCACATGCATCATTTGTCTTAGTTCCAAAACAAGGACATTCTTTTGCTAAAAAAGATCCCCAAACATTCAATCGAGAAATTTTAACATTCTTACAAGAAAAGTAGGTGCTAATAATGAAAAAAATGCTTCAATGGTTTAAAGACCATCTTAGTTATTTTAAAAGTATATTTATTTTTTCAGTCGTAATCATCGTCTTTCGTGAATTACTTTCGATCAGCAAAACTATTTCATTTGAGCAACTGTCAGACATTTTTCAAGATCTTGCTATTTGGAAAATTGCTTTGATGTTGCTGATTGGTCTTGTTGCTGTTTCCCCAATGATTGGCTACGATATCATCCTTAATAAAATATTGAAACAAAAACCCAAAAAAGTCTTTCTCATAGAAAGTAGTTGGATGATCAATACAATCAATAATATCGCTGGATTTGGCGGTTTAGTCAGCATTGGTTTACGTTCAGAGTTTTACGGAAAAGAGAAAGATGGCAAAAAAGTTGTTCAAGCTCTTTCAAAAATTCTGATTTTTCTAATGTCTGGACTTTCTATTTATAGTTTGATAGCCTTTTTCCTAGTTTTATTCGGTCATACCAATGATTACTTACAACAATATTGGATTTGGTTGATTGGCGGTGGTCTGTATTTTCCAGTTGTTTTGATCGCAAGCTTGATCAGAAAAGATGAATATATTGGAGATATCGATAATCAGACACGAGCAGGGCTTATTTTGACTTCGTTTTTAGAATGGACTGGCGTTTTAGGCAGTTTTATTCTAATTGGTATGTTGATGGGGGTTAAAATGAATCCACTTCAAATCATCCCTCTTTTTATCGCTGCTTCAGTGATTGGGATCGTGTCGATGATCCCAGGTGAACTTGGTAGTTTTGATATTATGATGATCGTGGGATTATCCGCTCTAGGAATCAATCGAGAAGTTGTAATTGCTTGGATTTTACTTTATCGTCTATTCTATTACATTATACCATTCATGATAGGTGCCCTCTTTTTTGTGAAAAATTTAAGTCATAGCTTAAATACACGTTACTCTGGGATTCCAAGAGATTTGGCAACAGAATTAGCGCATAAATTTGTTGTTTTTCTTATGTATTTTTCTGGGATTATGATCGTGCTTTCTGCAACGATCCCAGAAGCATTTAGTCAAATTAACTGGTTGAGGAAGTTAAATCCACTTTCGTTCCACCTTATCACGCAGCTTCCTGCTATTTTACTAGGATTTTTATTACTGATCACAGGTCGAGGAATTGCTGCTAGGGTCAAACGTGCCTACCTGCCAACAATTGGTTTAATCCTGGTTACCTTGGGGTATACGTTCGTAAAAGATTTCAGCTGGGGCATTCTAATTTTTCTTTGTCTTTTGCTTGTAATCGTTATTTTCTCAAAAAGAGAACTGTTCAGAGAACAATTAGTCTATTCTTGGGAGATGATCACGGTTGATGGTCTAATTTTTCTAGCGCTGACTATCTTATATATCGTGATCGGCGTATACAATTTGCCAACTTTTCCACATCATAAACGTCACTTTATTTCGTTCTTGTTCTTTCCCTCAGAAAAAATTTGGTTTTCTGGGTTTATCGGAATTTTGTTAGTCACACTCTTTAGTTATTTATTCATCCGTTATCTAGAAGGCAGCCGCTATAAAATGGGCTCCGCATTAGATGAAGAACGTGCACTTACTCTTTTAACTACCTATGGTGGAAATACAGATAGCCAGTTGATTTTTCTCAGAGACAAAGAGATGTATTTCTACACAGATCAAAACAATGAAGATACAGTGCTATTACAGTTTAAAACGTTAAATAATAAGTGCATTGTCATGGGGGATCCTTCTGGTAAAAAAGAAGATTTTTCAGTAGCTGTTGAACAGTTCATTAATGAAGCAGATCAATGGGGCTATCTTCCTGTTTTCTATGAAGCGTCTGAGGAAGTAGTGATGTTTTTACACGAGTTCGGCTACGATTTCATCAAAATGGGAGAAGAAGCCCACGTAGACCTTCCAACCTTCACGTTATCTGGTAAAAAAATGAAAAGCGAGCGAGCTGTTATGAATCGTTTTACAAAAGAAAATTATCGGTTTGAAGTACTGTCGCCACCGTTTTCTAGCGAACTAATACAGGAGTTGAAACAAGTATCTGATGAATGGTTAGGTAGTCGCAAAGAAAAAGGCTTCTCGTTAGGTTTTTTCTCTGAAAGTTATCTGCAACGAGGAAAAATAGCTGTTGCCAAAAATCAAGAAGACCAAATTGTGGCTTTTGCAAATATTATGCCAACCTACACCAAAGAAGAAGGTACGATCGACTTGATGCGCTACAGCAAGAAAGCCCCTTCTGGCGTGATGGATTACCTGTTTATTTCTCTATTCAACTATATGAACGACGAAGGATTCGCTTACTTTAATTTAGGTATGGCACCTTTATCAAATGTTGGAACGTCTAAAAAAAGTTTTCTTCAAGAACGAATCGCTTATCTAGTTTACGAATTCGGTTCCCGTTTCTACTCATTTAGAGGCCTCCGTGATTATAAAGAAAAATACGCAGCTAAATGGGTACCTAGATACACATTATACTCACGGGATAGTTTCATCGCCTATGTTATGATCGCCTTATTGATCATCGATAATGCGCCGATTGAGAAACAAAAGAAAATTCATGGTGTTCGTCGAATTCTTAGAAATAGATATCAACGTTAAATTTAGAGCCTGAGATAAAACTGATTTTTAGTTTTGTTTCAGGCTCCTTATGTTATCTCAACTTCAAATTCTTCATTCAGGCAGGCTGTTCCAGAGATTTTAACCTTATGTACCCCTTGGCCATCTTTTACGACATACACTAAAACAACGCCTTCCATTTGGACATGTTTACCTTGAAAAACAGTGATTTCTTTGGATTCTTCATGGCGATAAATGTGGTTTAGTGCATATGCTCCCATCACACCAGAAGCGGTCCCTGTAACTGAGTCTTCTGTTGTTCCAGAAAATGGCGAGGAAAAGTGGCGAGCTGTAAATATTCCTGCTTGTTCATCAAGTATTGCAAAAGGATGGATCGATGATCTAGGCATCTCTTTTAAAATTGCTGGAAAATCCTTCTGTATCGGCTTCATTTCATCTAAAATTGTGGCATCAACCACAGGCACAATTAACGTCCATGAACCTGTATTACCATATTGTATAGGTAAATCTGGATGAAGGTCTGAAGGTACGATACCTAGGCTTCGACAAAGTGCTGCCTGATCCCCCTTAAAGCCAATAAACTTAGGCTCTGCCTGCTTCATGGTGATTCTTTGCGATTTTTCTTCATACACAATTGGCAATATTCCAGCCCCAGTTTCAATTTGCAGCACCTGATCGCCTGTAGCATTAAAAAGCGCGAAAATCGCACCAATTGTTGCGTGTCCACAAAGTGGTGTCTCGTGTCCAGGTGTAAAGTATCTTAATTTAACATCCGCGGTCTCGCTTGAGCACACAAAAACAGTTTCGTTAAAACCAACTCTTTTTGCGATTTTTTGCATTTCTTCTGTAGTATAATTATCTCCAGCCAATACAACACCTGCAGGATTCCCTTGACCTGCGCTAGTAGTAAAGGCATCCACTCTTAAAACTGTACATTTCATCGCTTCTAACTCTCCTTCTTTTTTGACAAATAGTATAACATAAAAGTAGCTTGTATGAATCCTATTAACTGAAAAAAGAAGAATCTCTGATTAGATCCATCAAAGATTCTTCTCTCATTATTTTTCTATTTCAGTAACAATGCCTGATCCAACAGTTCGTCCGCCTTCGCGAATTGAAAATGTTGTTCCTTGTTCCACCGCAATTGGATGAATCAATTCAACATCGATCGTGACGTTATCTCCTGGCATAACCATTTCAACACCTGTTGGCAACTCAACGACTCCAGTTACGTCAGTAGTTCGGAAGTAAAATTGCGGACGATAATTCGTAAAGAATGGTGTATGTCGTCCGCCTTCTTCTTTTGTTAAAACGTAAACTTCTGCAATAAATTTCGTATGCGGAGTAATTGAGCCAGGTTTTGCGATTACTTGGCCACGTTCGATTTCATCTCGAGTGATTCCTCTTAAAAGAACACCGACATTGTCTCCTGCTTCCCCATAATCTAATGTTTTGCGGAACATTTCAATTCCCGTTACTATAGCTTTTTGCGTATCAGGTTTAATTCCGACAATTTCGATTTCATCCCCGACACTTACTTTACCTCGATCGATACGTCCAGAAGCAACGGTTCCTCGACCCGTAATTGAAAAGACATCTTCCACTGGTAGTAACAATGGTTTGTCGGTATCTCTTTCCGGTGTAGGAATATACTCATCCACTGTGTCCATTAATTCCATAATTGCACCTTCAGCAGTCGGGTCACCTTGTAAAGCCTTCAAAGCTGAGCCTTTGATGATTGGTGTATCATCTCCTGGGAAATTATATTCATTTAGTAACTCACGCACTTCCATTTCAACAAGATCGATCAATTCTTCATCATCAACTAAATCAGTTTTATTAAGAAAAACAATCAAATATTTTACGCCTACTTGACGAGATAATAGGATATGTTCTCTAGTTTGCGGCATTGGTCCATCTGTTGCTGATACTACTAAGATCGCACCATCCATTTGGGCAGCACCTGTGATCATATTTTTCACATAGTCTGCGTGTCCTGGTGCATCGATATGAGCATAATGCCGAGCTTCAGTTTCATATTCTACATGTGATGTGTTGATTGTAATACCACGTTCACGTTCTTCTGGCGCTGCGTCAATACTAGCATAGTCTTGCGGGTTTGCTAGGCCTTTTTTCCCTAATACTGTTGTGATCGCAGCGGTCAATGTCGTCTTTCCGTGATCGACATGTCCAATCGTACCGATATTTACATGTGGTTTACTTCTGTCATAATGTTGTTTTGCCATAATTTACAAACCTCCTATTTTGGTTAAAGGTGTAGTAGAACATCAATTTAAAATTGACCATCTCTGACCTTTATAGTGTTATTATATACCTTTTAAAAGATTGTACAAGTTATTTGCTTACTTTTTATAAGTGTCGTAAAAAGTAAGCATGATTAAAAAAGAAGAACAGAAATATCTCTGCTCTTCCTAGTCGTGTTAGTGTTTATTTTTTATAAAATTGATCCATCTTCTTTTCAACAGCTTCACCGCAAACATTTGCGAATTCTGCTGATAGTCTGCGAAGTTCGATTGCGTCGTTCAAGGAAAGCTCCTCCGTCTTTAATTTTTCAATCAAACCTAATAATTTTTCTGTATTGTCGTTCATACCATTACCACCCTTATTCTCCATCAACCACTTGCTCATATACCTTTTCATCATAAACCGTTAAGATGAAGTGTTCTTTATAAGACTTTGTTACATCCTTTATTGACTCTATCAAATGAGATTCACAATCAATATAAAGAATGATTGCTTCAAATCGATCTTTTGTCTCTTTTAAAAAAACTGTTAAATCGTCAAGTGTATTGTGTTTTGTCATTGTTTCATAGGCAGGCATTTGTTTTGCTCGAATAAAATTATAAGGAATACCTCCAGGATAGCCGATAATTGCAACTTTTTTCCCTGTGTGATCTTTTTTTACTAGTTCCCAAATTTTGTTAATTTTCCTAGAATTATTCCCTTTAATAATAATCATGTAATTCTGCTCCTTCATCTTTATCATATTTACCCAATATGACACAAAGAAACCGTATGATCATCAACTGGCACTTCTTTGTGTCCAGCGTTATTCATGCAAGATAATCTCCTCCTAAATCAAAAGCTGAAAGAGCTCGTTTGGCCTCGATAGGAAAATAGAAAAAATGACAGAGGCGCTTTTTTGCCTCATTTTTTCTTTATCTTTTTACCGAGAGGCTAGCTCTTGAAGCTAAATAGCATAAAACAAGTACACTTTAACCATATCATAGAAAAAAAATAATGCAATAGAAGAAAGAAAGCTACCTAAGAATATTCTCAGGCAGCTAGTGTCCACTTATTTTACAGTCACTTTACCAATTAATTCATTAGCAGAAACTGTTTGATTTGTTTTTGTTAAATCATAGTTTTCAACAACATCTTGATTTGTGAAAACAACGATCAAATCAGATTTTTTACCAGCAGCTTCTAATGCTGCTAGATCGATTGTTGCTATTTTATCACCTTGTTTTAACACTTGACCTTCTTCAACATGTAAAGTAAAAGGTGCTCCTTTTAGCTCAACTGTATCTAAGCCCATGTGTAACAATACTTCAATACCAGAATCTGTTTGAATTCCTAACGCATGTTTTGTTGGGAAGATACTTGTGATTTTACCTGCTACAGGTGTAGAAACGTCACCATCGGTTGGGATAACTGCAAAACCGTCACCCATCATTTTCGATGAAAAAACATCATCTTGTACTTCAGAGATTGGAATAGCTTTACCATTTGCAACAGCGTATAATTCAGTTTCTTTAGCCGTCGCTTTTGGTGTTACAGTTTTCACTTCAGGCTTTTTTACAGGTTCACCTGAAGTAACTGGTGCCCCACCATTATGAAGCTTAGTCATTTCATCCGCTACAAATTGGACTTCGGTTCCCACAATCACTTGAATATTCTTATCATCAATCACTTTCACACCTGGTACACCAGTTGCTTTGATTTTTGCTTGATCGACTTTACTTGTGTCGTTAACAGTTAAACGTAAACGAGTTGTACAATTATCGATTGACGTAACGTTCGCATTTGCACCTAAACCTTGGTAGATTTTGTTTGCTAACACAGCAAATTTATTGTCACCAGTAGTATCTAAATCCGGTGTTTCTTCGCCGTCGCCTTCTTCGCGTCCTGGAGTCATTAAATTAAATTTAGTGATTGCAAAACGGAATGCAAAGTAATAAATTACCGCAACTACCAAACCTTGAACGACTAACATCATTGGATGATTTGCAACTGGATTTTTCAGACTTAAGAAGAAGTCAACAAAACCTGCACTAAACGCAAACCCGGCAGTCCAATGCATAAATGCTGCAAACGCTAAAGATAGACCTGTAAGTACAGCATGTACTACGTATAAAGGCCATGCCACAAACATGAATGAAAATTCTAAAGGTTCAGTTACACCTGTAAAGAATGCAGCAAAACCTGCTGCTAACATCAATGAAGCAGTTACTTTTTTCTTCTCTGGACGAGCACATTGATAAATTGCAAAGGCTCCTGCTGGTAAACCAAACATCATTACTGGGAAGAAACCAGCTTGATACATACCTGTTTGACCAATAATTGCTTTACCTGAGTCTAATGCTTGTTGTCCAGCTAAGAAGTTACCGATATCATTGATATTTGCAACGTCAAACCAGAAAACTGAATTCAATGCATGGTGTAAGCCTGTTGGAATTAATAAACGGTTGAAGAATCCGTATAAACCAGCTCCAACAAAACCTAAACTAGAAATAGCTTCACCAAATGATACTAAGCCGTTATAAACAACTGGCCAAATAAATAATAAAACAAATGAAATTGCTAACATAGCAATAGCTGACATAATTGGAACTAGTCTTTTACCACTAAAGAATGAAAGTGCCATTGGCAATTTCACGTTATGGAATTTGTTGTACATTGCAGCAGCTGTCAAACCAGCCACAATCCCTACAAATACGTTATTTCCCATGCTGTTGAAAGCTGGACTTACGTCTGCGATATCTTTCAATCCCATAAGTGCTTGTACAGAAGCTGTACTCAATACTGCTTTAGGTACTAGATAAGCGACTAAACCTGCAAGTGCCGCAGATCCATCTTTATCTTTTGACATACCCAATGCCAAACCTACAGCGAATAACAAAGCTAAGTTATCAAGAATAGCTAATCCGCCATTCATTAAAAATGTTGTCGCCGCACTAGGTCCTACTGTCCCTACGATCCAGTTTGCAATCCCTACTAATAGAGAAGCAGCCGGCAATACCGCTACAGGAAGCATCAACGAGCGTCCCATTCTTTGCATATATGCTTTCATTTTTGTATCTCCCCTTGTCTGTTATTTGATCATCTTCAGCCGTTCGATATGAATAGCCAGATAACCTAATTCTTCATTTGGTACTTGATAGTGAAAATTTCTCATTAACAAAACTTGTACTTTTTTGGATATCTCGTAACTTTCTGCGTATTTTTTACGCACAACGTCCAAAATTTCATCATCCAACACTGCATACTGACTTTGTTGAAAACGGTGAATAAACAAACGTAAATGATTGACTAGTCGTGAATAGCATAAGCTCATCTTTTCATCATGAATATTGATGTCTAATTCTTGCTCGATCAAATGAATAATTTCTGAAACAATTGTGACCTCACGAATACTTTTGCTATTATCCGTACGTCCACTGCGAGCACTGTGAATATGGATTGCGATATAGCCTGCTTCATCATAACTAAATGGAATGCCTAACGTTTGCGTCAAATAATCCACTGCCCATTGCGCAATTGAAAACTCTTCAGTATAGAGAATTTCGATTTCATTCAAAAGTTTATTTCGCACAATGATATTATTTTGGATATTCTCTGCGGCAAATGCAATATGATCACTCAAACCAATATTGATATGTTCATTCAATTTTTCACCCAAAATCGTCTCCGCATGGGCAATGATTTCTTCCGTGACAAAAAAATACTTTTCATCGATTTGTGATAATAAAACTTGGAGCTTTTTCAAGCCTTCTGGTTCCATTACAAACATTCGTTCCACTTGTTGTGGGGGTAACAAATCATTTTTCTTTTTGTTAAAACCCACGCCCTTACCAACTGCCACTTTTTCCTGCCCAGCATCAACAACGAGCACAGCATTTTGATTAAGTACCTTTTTAATTTTCATAAACATTCCTCTTCTGCAGAAGTAGATTGTCCGCTAACATGTATCAAGACAACAAAAAAAGCATAGAACAATCCCGTCAAAATATGAGTATATCATATTTTTTTGAAATTCTTCCATGCCTAGTATTATCTAGTCACATGAAAACGCTATTCATTTTTGTTAACAGTGATAGTTTACAAAGATATAGACCATTTGTCAATCATTTTGATCTATTTTTTTATACTAAACTAAAAATCTGGTCATTCACGATCTGATGAATCAAAATATGAGTGTTCTCGCGTTGAGAACACTCATATTATTAAACGCTATGCTTCTTCTTCAGGAGTCGCATATTCATCTTCGTCATCAAAGTCATCGTCTACATCATCTTCATCAATAATGGTAAGATCTTCTTCAATTCCTGGTAAGACTTCTTCTTCATCATCCGAATCTGCGCCGATTTCTTGAAGATCAGAGTTATATGCTTTGATCTCTTCATCATCATCGTCGTCATCGTAAAGTATATCGTCGTCAGCGTCATCTGTTAATTCAGCATCTTCCGGATCGTCATCGTTATAGTCGATCACATCTTCATCGTTAGCGCCACTAATAAAGGCATTGACTTTCTTACGTTTTCTACGGCGTGGTTTGTCTTCTTCATCTTCATCTAAGCCGTGTGTTACTTCTTCGTTGATAGAATCAAGTGGATACCATGAGCGCAAGCCCCAACGGTTATCTCCAAGAGAGATAAAACTGCCATCAATATTTAAGTCAGTATAAAATTGTGCTAAAGAGTCACGAATTTCGCTGTCAGATTTTCCAAGATAGTTTTGAATTTGGTTTACTAAATCAGAGAAGTCCATCACATCTTCACGTTGTTCTAAAATTGCGTGCGCAACTTCGATCATGGATAATTCATCTTTGTTCAACCCGTCAAATACATTAATTTCCAAACGGTACACGTCCTTTCACAGTCTACTCCTTATCATACAAAAACATGAAGAAAAAATCAATTGATTATTGCATAATTAAGCAGTAAATTCTAGTTCTAAATGATATTCACCGATTTTTTCGGCTTGAGAATACAAATCATAGTCGATCAGAATCGTTCCTGCAACAGGCTGATCTTTCAGACTAAACCGCAAATTACGGGTAAAAGTAGTAATTTGAAATAAGCCGTAGGGTGTTTTATAGCTAGTCTCTAAGCGTTCTTGATAGGCAAATTTCAACCGCATTCTAAGACCGCCCGCACGAATCAATTGGATTTTCCCATCTGGTTCAACTTTGATCGTAACTGGAACAGCTTCCCCTTCCTCTTGCTCTTCTTTGTAACGAATATATAGCGTATCGCCAATTTTTACTATTTGGCCTTCCAAATCAAAATAAAAATTTTTCTTCTCACCAGCCTGATCCACAACTGTCTTTAGTTGAATAGATACTGGTGTTCCTTGTGATAAATCCATAAAAAACACTCTCCTTAATATAAAAACACAACGGACTTGGCCTAGTTTTTTCCTAAGTCTGACACTTAAATCGACACTTCTCTACTTCTGTAGTTAGATCCATCAAAAACTGAACAGCCACAGATAGCTCATCTGAAAAGTAAGGAAATCTGTGAATGGCGTATTAGTTACAGTCATATTTTAGCTTTCTTTTGACAAATCAGTCAAGTTCAAACTAAAGCTTCCGCAATCGTCTGATCAATAACTAAAATAGTACAGCATTTACCTAATAGCAACGACTTGATACTTTCAGCTTTTTCCTTACCGCAGCCAATAATCATCACATCAGGTATCGTTACTAAGTCTTCCACTTTAATGCCTAGCATTCGTTTGCTTATTTCATTGTTCACTGTTTGACCATTTTTGTCAAATAAGGACGCTACCGCGTCTCCTTTAACACCTGTTTCTTTGATCATTTTTAATTCTTCTGCTTCGATATAACCAAGACGTTTCCACGTAGAGCTTTTATTCGGATTGCCTACTCCAATAATTGCTAAGTCGACATTTCGAGCTTGATTCAATGCCTTTCCAAGTAATTGTGTCTTATTTAGCACATCTGCTAGTTTGATACTCTCAGCTAGTGCAGGCGCATAAAAGTACTGACAGCGACTGTTGAGTTTTTCAGCTAATCTGAAAACCAAGTGATTTGTATCGAAATAGAGATGCTCACTGGAAACACCACCTACTAAAGGACATACATTAATCGTTGGAAATGAGTAATAAGGCATCTCATCGATCATATCTGCTAGCGTCGTTCCCCATGATAATCCAACACTCATTCCAGCTTTTAAACGTTCTTTAAGACACGCAGCCGCGGCTAGACTAACTTCCTTTTTCACTGCCTCAACCTGTTTTTGCTCATTAGCAGGAATTACAATCACATCAGCCAGCTGATATTTTTCTTCTACGCGTAACGCTAGTTCAACGACATGTGCAGATTCATCTTTGATTGAAATTGAAACGACCCCTGTCTCCTTCGCCTGTTGTAAAATCTTTGAAATAACAGGTCGGGAAATACCCATTTTTTGAGCAATAACAGCTTGGGTTAAGCCTTGTTCATAATACATTGTAACAATTTTCAACATTTTCCGGTAATCTTCACTGATTTTCATTAGAAACCTCAATTTCAGACATGACTTGATCCAAGGCATTTAACACTGAATCAACTTGTGGTATTGCTTTAGCTTCTAAGACTTTTTGTGCCGGCATTGGTACGAATTCACCGCCTAATCGAACGATGGATGTTTTCAATTTCATAGCAGCGCTAGACTCAGCAATAATCGCAGTAAGCTCTGCGCTAAAGCCACTATTTTTTACAGCTTCTGTTGCGACGATCACTCGTTTTGTTTTAGCAACAGAGGCTAGAATAGTTTCTTTATCAAGGGGGACTAAGGTCCTTGGATCGATGACTTCAACTGAAATGCCTTGCTCGTTTGCAATTTCTGCTGCTTCTAACGCTTTATTGACCATAACTCCTGTTGCAATAATTGTGACGTCTTCTCCAGCGCGTTTAATCTCTGCAATGCCGATTGGTACAGTATAAGCAGCATCAGGAACAACTCCAGTTGTTGCGTATAAAAGCTTATGTTCGTAAAACATAACTGGATTATTATCTTGAATGGCCGCATGTAGTAATCCTTTTGCATCATACGCATTAGCAGGCTGAATGACTTTTAATCCAGGTATATGAGCCATCCAGTTTTCCAAACTTTGCGAATGTTGAGCGCCAGCGCCAGTTCCTGAGCCAGCAGCCGTCCGCATCACCAAGGGAACTTTTGCCTTTCCGCTATACATATAATGAATTTTTGCGGCTTGATTGACCAACTGATCCATCGCAACAGTAATAAAATCTGAAAACTGTAGCTCGATTATCGGACGCATACCAGTCATTGCGGCTCCGACTGCGGCTCCGGCAATTGCACTTTCCGAAATAGGCGTATCACGTACTCGCTGTTTGCCATATTTTTCCTGAAGTCCTTTGGTTGCCCCAAATCCGCCGCCATAAGTACCAATATCTTCGCCTAAAATAAATACACGATCATCTTGAGCCAACGCTTCATCTAATGCTTCATTGATTGCTTGTAAATAAGTAATTGTTCTCATACCTCATCCTCCGCATAAACGTGCGTCCACAAATCAGCAACTGTCGGCTCACTATCTAGTTTCACAGAAGCAACTAGTTCAGCCATTTCTTGCCGTATGGTCATCTCTAACTGTCTGATTGCGGCTTCTTCTATTCTAGCTGTTTGGATTAACTTTTGTTCCAAACGGACAATAGGGTCATTGTTTTCCTGCCATTGCCGACATTCTTCTTGCGAACGATACATCAGCTTATCAGATTTAGAATGACCTTTATGGCGATAGGTTAGTGCTTCAATCAGAGTTGGTCCTCCACCGTTTCTGGCTTTTGCCACAGCTTGTGAAACAGTTGAAGTCACACTAGCTAGATCATTTCCATCGATCGTGAACCCTTCAATCCCGTAACTCTTGCCTCGTTCAGAAAGCTTATCGATATTGACCATCTGTTCAATAGAACTACTCATGCCATATTGATTATTTTCAATAAAATAGATGACTGGTAATTGCCAAATAGAAGCCAAATTCAAAGCCTCGTGGAAGCTACCTTCATTTGTTGCCCCGTCACCTGCATAACACAGAACAACTTGATCGGTCTTTTGCATTTGAGCACTTAAAGCTGCTCCTGCGGCAATTGGAAAGCCTGCTCCAACAATACCATTCGAGCCTAAATTTCCAACATCTAAATCCGCAATGTGCATGCTGCCACCTTTACCTTCGTTTGTTCCAGTCTTTTTACCTAACATTTCAGCGAACATACTGCGAATATCCGTTCCTTTTGCGATACAATGTCCATGATTTCTATGTGTGGATACAATCCAATCACTTTTGTTTAAAATACCAGCACCACCAACAGCCGTAGCTTCTTGTCCAGTACAAAGATGCATTGTGCCATATAATTCCCCAGCATCAAAAAGTTCTTGGATTGTTTCTTCAAAAATGCGAATTTTCCACATTATTTTCAGCGCTGTTAACTCATCAATTAGGTTTATCTGTTGGGTTTGGTTTCCTGCTTGGTTCATTTTTTCACTCCTTTTACATTTGTTCTATAACGAATCATATGTAAATATTTTATCGTTTTGTGTAGCTGATAGCAAGATTATCTCTTCATTTTTTTGATTTCTTTAAAATTTCGCCATTTTCCTGTTATTTCTATACAGATAAGCATGATTTTTTGTTTAAATCGTTTATAATAGAATACGGAGGTGGAAACAAATGTTATTTCATGATGAAGCTGCGATGTTATTTTGTATGCATTGCCAAAAAGAAACACTCCACGATATTCAATATATGAACGAAATCATTTCCAGCATTGAATGCACTGAGTGTCATAATCAACTGAGTATCGATATCGATGCAATGAACCAATTTTATCATTATCTTTACGAGCGCTTAGTTTCTAAACCTGGCCGTTTAACAGAAGAAGCCAGACAAGATTTCAGTAAATTTTTAGCCACCATGCCAATGAGGATTATCAGTAAACCAATGCGTTTTACGACTGAATATAATCAAATGAATAAAGAAGTGAAGGACTACGTTTCACGCGTAAAACAGGATGAAGACCAAGATGACTAAATTAAACCACTTACTTACAAACGATAAAGTGTTTTTATATGATCAACATTGTTTGACTGAAAAAGATTACTTTCTCCCTTTTGCTTTAACTGATACCTTTACAACTTTTTCCGGAATCAACCAACAAACGATCATCCACTTTTGGCAACTTGATCAAGCTATGATTCTTGGGATGAAAGATACTCGCGTGACGGACTTAAAAAGTGGATTAGCTTCTTTAAAACAAGATGGCTATCGAATTGTGATTCGCAACGCTGGAGGACTAGGAGTCATTGCTGACGCTGGAATTTTAAATGTTTCATTGATTATACCCAATCCAGGAAATAAAAAAATTAGTATTGATGAAGCTTATACCTACATGTGGAACTGGATTAGAGTAGCTTTTGAAGATTCCGAGCATCTGATAGCAGCTTTTGAAATTGCTGAGTCTTATTGCCCAGGCACATTTGATTTAAGTATCAATGGTAAAAAGTTTGCTGGCATCGCACAACGTCGGGTGAAAGACGGGACTGCTGTCATGATTTATTTAAGTGTCAATGGTGATCAACAAAAACGTGGTGAAAGTGTACGGCGGTTTTACGAAGCAAGTTTACAGGAAACCTTTGGTCAACATGGCTATCCCCCAGTTGATCCTGCCGTAATGGCTAACCTAGAAGAGTTACTCAATAAAAAATTAACGATCGATGAAGTGAAAAAACGATTGATTAGTGTATTATTAGATAACACATCTGTTACACTTGATGATCAAACATTGCCACGCTTAATACAATCTGACTGGTTTAAAACTGAAAATGATAAGCAAATCAGCAAAATGCAGCAAAGAAACCAATTACTGAGCTAATAGTACAATAACAATCGACTAAAAAAGGAGTGAAACGATGCCTACACCTTATAAGCAACAAATTTTACCCATTGAAAAAGTCTTTAGAGATCCCGTCCATAACTATATCCATGTGCAACATCAGGTTATATTAGACTTGATCAATTCAGCAGAAGTCCAACGTTTACGCAGAATCAAGCAATTAGGCACCTCTTCTTTTACTTTTCATGGTGCGGAACACAGCCGATTCGCGCACTCTTTAGGAGTTTATGAAATTACTCGGCGTATTTGTGATATCTTTCAACGCAATTACTCAGCTGAACGCCTAGGTGATGATGGCTGGGATGACAATGAACGTCTAGTGGCCCTTTGTGCCGCTTTACTTCACGATGTCGGTCATGGACCGTACTCTCATACATTTGAACACATTTTCAATACGGATCATGAAGTGATCACCGTTGAGATTATCACGTCACCTGAAACAGAAGTGTTTCAAATCTTAAATCGGGTTTCCGCTGACTTTCCAGATAAGGTTGCCAGTGTGATCACAAAAGAATATCATAATCCCCAGGTTGTTCAAATGATTTCCAGTCAAATTGATGCTGATCGAATGGATTATTTACTCCGAGATGCCTACTTTACTGGGACAGAGTATGGCACCTTTGATTTGACTAGGATTTTACGCGTAATTCGGCCATATAAAGATGGTTTAGCTTTTGCTATGAATGGTATGCATGCTGTAGAGGATTATATCGTTAGCCGCTACCAAATGTACGTCCAAGTCTATTTTCATCCAGTTTCTCGCGGTATGGAAGTTATTTTGGATCATTTACTTCATCGCGCACGAGAATTATATGAGCAAGCACCTGAAGATTACCAACTGCATTCTCAGCTATTAGTCCCTTTTTTCAAAGGAACTTTTTCATTACAGGAATATTTAAAACTCGATGACGGCGTTTTAAATACCTATTTTACTCAGTGGACTTCGCTGCCTGATCCGATTCTTAACGATTTAGCCAATCGCTTTTTAATTCGTCGACCGCTTAAATCAGTTACCTTTTCTGGTAAACGGGATTCCGTAACGATTCGTCATCTGCAAGCTTTGATTGAAAAAGTTGGCTATAATCCAAAATATTATACCGCCATCAATTCTAGTTATGACTTGCCTTATGATTTTTATCGTCCAGAAAAAAACAGCCATCGGACTCAGATCGAAATCATGCAAAAAGACGGCACTTTGATTGAACTCTCTAAAATCAGTCACTTAGTTGCTGCTCTCGCAGGTCAAACACAAATCGATGAACGTTTTTATTTCCCAAAAGAAATGATCGATCCCAAAAGACAGCAGCACTATGATTTATTTGATGACACCTACCGCGAATTTGCGGCTTATATTCACAATGGTGCATTGATTGAAGGAAAAAATTAAAAGAAGATGTATACAGGAGGAAGTTATGACAGTCAAATTAGTTGCAATAGATATTGATGGAACATTGCTTGATTCAAATAGAAAAATCAGCCCGAAAGTAAAGGCAACACTAAAAAAAGCCAATGATAGCGGCATGTATATCGTTTTATGTACAGGACGGCCTTTACCAGGGGTCAAAGAACAGTTAGCCGAATTAGATTTATATGGCGATAATGATTATGTAATTACTTACAATGGTTCTTTGGTTCAAGCAACTAAATCCAATGAAATCATTTCCCAATATACGTTAAGTTATGATGACTTTTTAGAAATCGAACTGATGTCACGAAAAGTCGGTGCTCATTTACACACGATCGATGATCGTGCGATTTATACAGCAAATCGTGACATTGGAAAATATACCGTTCATGAAGCATATTTAGTGGACATGCCACTTAGGTATCGTGCAGTTGATGAAATGACTCCTGACATGTCGATTATTAAGATGATGATGATTGATGAGCCAGAAATTTTAGATAATGCCATCAGTCAGTTACCAGAGGAATTTACTAACAAGTACACGACTGTTAAAAGTACCGATTTTTATTATGAAATATTAAATAAAGAAGCGAGCAAAGGAAATGCTTTAGCCAAACTTGCGGAACATTTAGGAATTTCTCAAGCAGAGACAATGGCCATTGGTGATAATGAAAATGATCTATCTATGATAGAATATGCTGGCATTGGTGTCGCTATGGGCAACGCAACCGAGAGTGTAAAGCGTGCAGCCGATGTTCAAACAACAAGCAACGATGAAGATGGTGTTGCTGAAATTTTGCTTAAATATATTTAAAAGCTGTACTATGGATGTTCATTTAACCTGAAAAAATAGATTTTTACACCCTATTTATTTGATTCTAAAGAGGAAGACAAAGTAAATTTTACTTTTGTTTTCCTCTTTAGTTGTTTTCCACTCCATTAATTCTCCATTGTTAAAACTTCTTCTTGTGACAGATAATGATACACCTCATTGGGGTCATCACTCGTATCTAGCAAAGAATAAAAGTCTGGGTCATCCAATAATTTGACTAATTCGACCATTGCATTTAAATGGCGATTATTTTCAGTAGCAGCTAGGCAAAATATATACTTTACTGGATCATTATCTTTGTTCCCAAAGACAATCGGCTCTTTTAACACGCTGATACTCATACCTAATTGCATAACGCCATCAATTGGTCTTGCATGAGGTAATGCAACGTTTTTAGAGATTACCATATATGCCCCTTCCCTTTTAGCAGTTTCAATAATCGTATCGATGTAATTCCGCGTAATTCGGCCTGTCTTCAACAATGATGCTGCGGATAAACGAATTGCTTCTTCCCAATTTTTAGCGCTCATCTCTAGTTGGATCAATTCAGGTGCAGTGATTTCCTGTAAACTTGGGCCATCATTTTCAGTTTTGTTCGGCTCTTCTTGATTAATTAAGTATTCATATAACTCATTTTCCAAGCTCGACCCTTCAGAAATTGCTGCATGTCGTTTAATGATTTCCATGATTTTGCCAACACTAGGTAATTTGAAATTGAAATTGCCAATTTGAGTGTATACGTCGCTGATCAAGCGGTACTTTTCTCTGGTATTCATGATTGGACTAACAATATAGACCGGTTTTTTTGTATAAAACAAACGAATATTAGGCACCGTAGAAAAAATTAAATCATAAGAATCAGTTAGTCGTTCAATGTCATTGGTTTCGACCGGACCTAAAAACGATAACTCTGGAAAGAGGGCTTTTAACTCGGTATATACAATAGACGAGCTACCAATTCCGTTAGGACAAACGATCAAAGCGACTTTTTGTATCGTTGTATATTCATCAAAATTGGAACACAATGCCGCAAAATGCATCGTCAAAAATGCACTTTCATCCTCTGGAATCCGATGTTCAAATAACGAAGAAAATGGCTTTAATGTTTCTTCAACAATATTGAACAACTCGCCATATTCATTTTTGATTTTATTGTGAAGCGGATTTACAATAGGCAATTTAAAATATAAACGATAATAAGCTGGTCTAAGATGAGAATACAACTGATGCACAACTAATTCTTGATTGCTAAAACGAATTCCTGAGATTGCTTCAAAACGTAAAATAATTCGTTTAACTAGCTCCATAATTGTTTCGTAGTCTTTCGTCGACTCACTTGCCCGACCAATTGATAAACCTAAAATCCATGCACATAAATATCTATAAGCTGCCTCATCTTCAATTCCAAAGTGGGCGAGAATGCTTTTTGAAAATTGATATTCTTTCATTGCAATCAAAGCAGGTAACTGATATTTATCATGGAAAACCGCTGGTAAAATATGCAGCCGTTTTTTTAAGAAGATGAAGGTATATAAAAATTCGGTCAACCGATTTTCAACAAAGGTTATGCCATATTCCAGTGTGTATTTTTCAATCAATCGTTTCGTTGATTCAAGCGTTTCAATATGATGATTCTCTAAAAACTGATCATAAATGAAGGCTGTATTATACTCTGTTGAATCCCAAATAATCATTTTCATTAAATGATAACGGATGTGCTCCTCACTTCCAGATAATCGATAGCCTGTTTTTCTAGTGTAAAGCAACTGAATATTTTCTTTTTCCAATTCAATTGTTAAGTTTTTTAAGTCATTAATAATGGTCGTTTTCCCAACGCCAAGTTCTTCAATGAAATGATTAATCGAAAGGTAGTCATCCGCATAGTAAAATAAGATTAAATATAGATACTTCGAGCGCTCAAAGGCATTCATTAAATATTCTTTTGCATAAATTTTATCTGAAAGTAGCGCAATAAACTGTTCTCGGAGTTGGTTCGTTAAGATGATCCGATTGTTTTCAATCACTAATTTTGATCCAATGTCAATTGTTACAAATTCATTGATTTTTTCTACTGAATATTCTAATTGTCGTTTGGTTAAACCAGTTTGAGCTGCCAATTCGTTTACGTCATGTATTGAGCGCTCAACTAGCCGTTTCATTACTTTTCTAGAACGTTCATCTGTCATTAAATCCCCTCCTCCAAAAACAGTTTCGATGCACACTTTTACAAGCTTTTATTTCGACTGCTATGTTTAACAACTGCTAACTTCAACTGCTTAGCATTTTCAGCAATTTCTTCTTTAGTGCCTGTTGTCAAAAGACTCCCGACCCCCACGCAATCTACTCCACTCGATAACCACTCATCAATATTCTCTAAATTAACACCACCTGAGGACATGATCGGCAGATACGGTGTTGGTGTTTTCAATGTTGTAATCAGAGTGGGACCATAATAGCTCGAAATCGGAAATGCTTTAACCATTGCTGCTCCTGCTTCTAGTGCTGTGATCATTTCTGTCATACTAGTGCAGCCTGGCATATATGGAATTTGATAACGGTTACACATTTTACAAACAGCCGCATCATAATTTGGAGCGATGATAAAACTTGCTCCAGTCAAGATCGCTAGACGAGCAGTTTCGCTATCCAAAACGGTTCCAGCACCGATTAATAGTTTAGTTCCATACCGTTCGCTTAGTTGCTGAATAATTGCTCCTGCGTTGGGTAAAGTATAACTTATTTCTAGACAATCCACTCCACCTGCTAAACAGCCCTCCGCAATTTCAACAGCCCGTTCGATTGTTTCGACCCGAACAATCGCCATAATTGTTGTTTCTTCTATTCTATTTAGTATAGTTGTTCGAAACATGTTTTTTCCTCCTTTAAAAAGACTCACTGTTTTCTAGGTAATAATCCATTGTTTTTGCCACTTCCAATAACACTTTTTCACTAACTGGCTGAACAGGCAACCGGGGATTTCCAACTGTAATTCCCTGATAATTAATAGCAGCCTTTAATACAGAAGGAATTGTTCCGAGTTTTAAAATACGCCGAAATTCTTCAATACTATTCTGCATTGATTGGGCTTTTTCCATGTTTCCTTCTATCCAATAACGATAAATAGCGACATCGATTTCGGTTAGAACATTTGACGTAGCTGCAACTGCTCCTGCAGCACCCGCTTTTAACGCATCTAGAATCAATGAATCAGACCCTGATAAGACAGCAAATGCTTCATTTTTTGCTGCTTGGATATAGCCTTTTATATTTTCAAGATCACCGCTGCTATCTTTAATACCAATAATATTTTGATGTCCAGCTATTTTCCCAATCATGCTGGAGCTAATCGTTACTCCGGTGTTTTTAGGTATATTATAGAGCAAAATAGGCGCTGTGTTTGCTTCAGCAAGTGTTAGATAATGGGTAATCAATTCCTTTTCAGTTGGCGGAACAAAGTACGGGGTGATCACAGATAATGCATCTGCTCCTAGTGCTGTCATTTCTTTTGATAAAGCAATAACTTGATCCGTACTATTTCCACCAGTTCCAACATATACTGGTACACGCCCATTCGTCTCTGTAATAACACTTTGAGCAAATTTTAGTTTCTCATAGTCACTTAAAACATGAAATTCACCATTTGTGCCAAGAATAAACAGACCATTGACCTTTTTTTCAATTAAATGATTCACTAGTTGTTTTGTCGCATTTACATCGATTTGATTCGCTTTATCTAGAGGTGTGACCATTGCTGTAATGAGTCCTTCTGGTTTCATTTTATCTCCTCCCTTCCTTACTCGCATGCTGAAATACTTTGACCCAACTTACCTCCTGGATGCCATTTCACATATTCTTTGTTAGTTATCCCCTTTTCTTCTTGTAGTAAAATACTCAAAGATTGGAGTAGTAAAACCTCCACTAAAATAGAGGCACGAGGGGGCTTGTTCAAGGAATCGCCCTCATTTTCCACGCCAGCGAAAAGTAAGCAATCACTATTTTGGGCCAACCACGAGTGCTTTTTACCAGTGACAGAAATAATGCTAGCACCGTTTTTTTTTAGCGTTTCAACGGTCTTTTTCAATTCTTCTGTTTCCCCACTATTCGAAATTGATAAGACAATATCACCTGACCTCACTTGCCCTGACGATCCGTGAATAGCTTCTGTTCCGTCTAAAAAATAGGCTGGAGTTCCTGTTGAGGAAAATAATGAAGCAATATATTCAGCCACATGCCCAGGTTTTCCAATCCCTGTCACATGAACACGCCCGCCACTTTCTTCCGAAGTTAAAATCAGCTCTTTTGCAATCATCAATTGTTCTACCGATATTTCTTGAATAAACTTATTTAATTCTTCAGATGTATTTTCAAAAAAATTAACTAATGCTCGATCTAGTTCTTGTTTCATATGATCCATTTTACCTCCCATCATTTTTTGGCTCTATTTTAAGTTCAACTATTTATATTAGAGTGCTTCTATCAAGAAAAAAGACTTAATATTTTCTCAACAAAAATGCCGATAACATTGTAATCAATATTTGGGAACGTCGAACCTTCTAACCCCATGCTGCCATATACTGGATAAAGAATTATCGGTAAAAAAGCTAGCAATAGGCCAACAATGAATGAACCAGCCACCGCTCCACGCCAGCCGCCAGTTGAGTTACCAAACACACCTGCTGTTCCTCCAGAGAAAAAGCAAATATGAGCCGCAGGAATAATCACAATCGGAAATTTAAAAATAACCATGATAGCGACTCCAACTAGACCTGCAGCATATGCAGATAAAAAGCCAACGATTACAGCTGTTGGTGCATAAGGAAAGACCGTTGGAACATCTAGTGCTGGACGAGAATTTGGAATAAATTTTTCTGAAATGGATACAAAAGCAGCCGTGATTTCTGCTAAGAACATCCGTACACCTGTCATTAAAATCGACATGCCAGCTGTAAATGTAAAGGCTTGGATCATAGGGAAGACTAACCAATGAGTCGTTCCAGCCAATTCTTGAGTTGCTTCTTTACCCGCTTTTAAAGCGGATACATAAAAGAGAATCAGCATGATCACTGCCACACCCATCAAAAAGTCCCTAAAAAATGATAGCCATTTTGGAAAATTAATATGCTCTGTACTTTTGTCTTCATGTTTGCTAAATAATTTACCAATATATCCAGACAAGGAATACCCAATCATGTTAAAGTGACCAATCGCAACATCGTCACTTCCAGTAATTTTCCGCATGAACGGCTGACATAATTGCGGTAGTGCAGCTGAACAAAATCCTAGAATCGTTCCACCTAAAATAATTGCAGCAATATCTGAAATACCGTGAGACTTGATGATCAATGAAAGAACACAAGCAAAAAATAAACTGTGCCCTGTTGTAAAGAAGATATTTTTCATTGGTGTGATTCGAGCAAAAACTAGATTCATTAAAAACCCTAGGATCAACGTGCATGATGTCACTAATGCATACTGCTCTTGAGCCATTGCTGTTGCAGCTTCTGGTGAAGCGACAACGCCGACAATATTAAAGCCTGTTTGAAATAATTTATTAAAATTCTGCAAAGCTCCTGTCATCAAAGCTCCGCCAGCACTAAAGACCATAAAACCAATGATTGTTTTAAACGTTCCGGTTAGAACTTCAGTACCTGATTTTTTTTGAGCCACTAATCCGACAAATGCGACGATCCCAAGTAAAATTGCTGGTGTACTTAAAAAGCTAATAATAAAATCCACTCTTTTTCATCTCCTTATCTTTACCTTGATACAAAATCAACTATTCAGAAATCCAGCTAGTTTGCTTTGAATTTCATTTTTGTCGACAATATTATTGATACCAATAATTGTTTGCTTTAATCCTTGTGATTCCAACTCCTTAGCAACATCAGCCAGTGTTATCAATAAATCGCCATCAAAACCTGGTACTGCATCTAACGATGCGTGCTCGACTTGAATTGGAAAACCATTTTCTTTGATGACTTGTTCCGTTTTTATTTTTAACATTAAGCTTGAACCTACTCCTGCTCTACAAGCAACAAGGGCTTTATGCATATACTCCATCTCCTATTCTTTTTCAATGATATACTCTAAAATATCCATTGGACTTTGTGCAGTATCTAAAATTTGGTAAAAATAGTGATCACTTAATAAATTGACCAACTCAGCCATTGATTCTAAGTGCGTCTCGCTATCTTTAGCACTCATACAAAAAAGATATTTGACTGGGTCATTCGCTTTATTTCCTGATTTCACTGGTGTTTTTAACGTTGTGATACCCATTGCTAAATCCAATGCACCAAATTGTGCTGGTGCATGAGGCAATGCAACATGTTTTGTGACCACAATATAGGGTCCCAACGTTTGGCTTGTTTCAATAATTTTTTCAATATATTCTGCTGTGATCTTACCTCCATAAAGTAGTGGTTCTGCGGATCTGCGGATTGCTTCTTCCCAATCTGCTACTTCAAGATTTAGCTGAATAAATTCTTCTTTTATCATCTCACTTAACAATATGCAACACCCCTTTTGAATTTCACCAAGCGTACGACTTATTGGTTCCTTTTCAATATAATCTGTTTATGAGAGGGTTTCAATCTCTTTTGATTACTTATTTTGTAGGCTATTACAACAAAATCTGGTCCCTAAAACCAAGTGCGTTCAACAAAAATAGCTATCTGGCAAAAACGAGACATCAAATGTAAATTATTCACGCCATTCATAGTACTTTGCTTACTTTTGATCCCAACCAATGCTTAATCAGCAAACAAAAGCTGAACTAAACATGCTGACTATAAAAATTTAAGTGAATTATTTCATGATTTTCCCATTCGTCTTTTTCATAACAAAAAAAACGTAGAATAAAACTAAACATCAAGTTTTATCCTACGCTCTAAATCCAATTAAATAGTGACAACTATTCAGTATACTTCTCAAAATTCAATACTCATATTTCAATTTCTTTTTACCATAATGATTTATGATTGATTCGCTTGCCATTTTTTAACCGCCCATTTATGACTACCACGTTTTAATAAATGAATGCCTTTTTCAACAGAAACCCAACAAATTCTATTGGTTTTCTCCAAAGGAGCGCAAACCTGTTGCCATTTTATTGCCACAAAGAAATACCCTGGATTATAATAGTCTGTCATTCGATGTCTTGAATGAAAATATTCATCCGCTTGTCCTAAATACTCACCAATTGTTACTTCGATCCCTAATTCTTCTAGCATTTCCCGATGGATTGCTGTTTCCTTTGTCTCACCAGACTCAATTTCTCCGCCTGGTAAAAAATAAGCTCCATTTGGCGCTTGAATCAAAACAATTTCCGTTTCATTATTTCTTGAGACAATAATATATGCGCCTAGTCTTTTTTTATATACCAATGTTTCTGATTTTTCACCAAACGACGGTGTTTTCATAAGAACAGCTCCCATTTTAGTTTACTCTAATTTTACATTAGAATTTTCTCATGAACAAGTGTTAACCTAACCTTTCACTCACAAATCCAACGCAGTCTATGCTACTATAAAAACATCAGCTTTTATTTGATTCAAGCTGAACAATACCCCATTCACGAAAGGAAGATAACCTATATGAAAATGGCTCACACTTGTGTTCGTGTCAAAGATTTAGAAGCCTCATTAGAATTTTATCAAAAAGCATTTAATTTTGAAGAAAGTCGCAGACGTGATTTTCCAGAACATAAATTTACTTTAGTTTACCTAACATTACCTGGTGATGGTTATGAACTAGAACTAACGTATAATTATGACCATGAAGCATATGATTTAGGAGACGGCTACGGTCATATTGCCATCAGCACAGATGAACTCGAAAAATTACATGAAGAACAAAAAAATGCTGGCTTCACCGTGACTGATATGAAAGCCTTGCCTGGTACTCCTCCATCTTATTATTTTATTACTGATCCAGATGGTTATAAAATCGAAGTGATCCGCACTCGTTAGTACTAAAAAAACAGTTGATCATACATTAGGCTCTCTCAACATCCTGCCTAATCTGTGATTAGCTGTTTTTTTCAGCCTGTCTCACTTCGGCCAAACTTAAATATCCCCATTTCATAAAAAAAAGTGCTACACTGTTATTCTACATATTAATTGAGGACGTGATCAAATGACAACAACTATCGGCATAGCCGGCAATCAAATTATTCAATCCGTTGATGTGTTCAACGGGAACCATGTAACATATACACCTCAGGGATTTGTAACAGCTGTTCAAAAAGCAGGAGGATTACCAATGGTTTTGCCAATTGGAAATGAAGAAGTTGCTGCATCTTATATTTCAAAGATCGATAAATTACTGTTAGCTGGCGGACAAGACATTTCCCCTGATTTCTTCGGTGAAGAACCTCACCCTAAACTGGAAGAAACAAATCGAAATCGTGATCTCTTTGAATTAGCCTTGATCAAAGAAGCGATTAAACAAAATAAACCCATTTTTGCGGTTTGCCGCGGCATGCAATTGATAAACGTTGCATTAGGCGGCACCTTATATCAGGACCTTTCTCTCTACTCCGAATGGTCAGTCAAACACGGACAACAGCCGACGCAACCCCAATTTGCTACACATGGGATTAAAATCGAAAAAGACAGTGCTCTTTATCAGGTATTTGGAGCCGAATATCGGGTCAATTCTTATCATCATCAAGCAATCAATGACTTAGCCTCCTCATTAAAAATTACTGCAAGATCTTCCGATGGTATCGCAGAAGCAATTGAATCGATCGATGCAAATCAACGTTTATTAGGTGTACAATGGCATCCTGAGCTTCGTTTTGATACAGCTGCAAAAGAATTTAAGTTATTCGAGTATTTTGTAAACCAATTATAAAATAAGGTGGCACACATCAAAAGTAAAAAATGCTTTTGATGTGTGCCACCTTATTTATTCAATCTTAAAAATCAAAATTATCTGGGTCTGGTCCTAAACGTTCATTTGTATTTAGTTCATTAATCCGCTTAATGTCTGCCTCAGTTAATTCAAAATCAAAAACATCAAAATTTTGTTTGATACGATCTTGGTGAACTGATTTTGGAATGACGATGATATCGCTTTGTAAATGCCAGCGAATGATCACTTGCGCTGCGGTTTTATGGTATTTTTTACCAATCTCAACTAGTGTAGGATTTTCTAGAATTTTACCTTGCCCTAACGGAGACCATGCTTCAACCGCAATTTGATTATCTGCTAGGAATTTGCGTAGCGGCTCTTGTGTCAAGGTTGGATGGAGTTCAATTTGATCGACCGTTGGGACAATGGTCGCTTCTTTAAGCAAATCCTCAATATGATGTTCATGAAAATTAGAAACACCAATTGCTTTAGCTCGTCCACTTCGATAGATCTCTTCCATCGCACGCCAGGAATCCTTATATTTCCCTTCGACCGGCCAATGAATCAAATATAGATCAATGTAATCTAGCCCAAGTTTATTTAAACTCTCATCAAATGCTTTTAACGTTGAATCGTATCCTTGATCCGCATTCCATAATTTTGTTGTAACAAAAATTTCTTCCCGAGGAACACCTGATGCACGAATCCCTTCACCGACACTGACTTCATTTTTATAAGCGGCAGCAGTATCTATTAAGCGATAACCTGCTTGTAAAGCCCATTTTACAGAATCAACAGCCTCAGCACCATCTTTCACTTGCCATACCCCTAAACCTAAACGCGGGATAATTGAACCATTCGCTAACTCTTTTGTTTTCTTAAAAGACATGTTTTTTCATTCCTTCCATTGAAAAAGTGACTCTTATTTTAGTATACTCTTTTAACTGCTAGATGGAAAATAACTGGATTATAAAACAATGTATAGTCTTCTAAAGATTCTTGTTTATTCTTCTTAGAATAGTCATACATTGCTTTTCATTTTTGATCACTCGATTTTTCTTAATTGAGGGCAAAAAAGAAAACAACAAATCGGCTTCGTCATTTTCTTTGCTGTTCATTATAAAAATCAATCTTCTTCTGGTAACTCTATTTTTTCAATTGCATTAAAATTATCAAATTCCGAATCTATGCTGACAACTACTTTCCCTTTTTTATTTTCAGCAAAAACGTTAATCTTCATTTCTTTTACATTAAATGATTTTTTATCTACAATCATGTTCATCTGAATCGATAAATCCTCATCCGTATCAAAACCAGTAAAAGAAATATTATAATATTTTTTCAGTGTTTTATATAATTTTTTATCATACCCGTCATACATAAAGTGATATTCATCATCCGTCGTCTCGAAACCGACATCTTCTGAAACGAACCCGAGTAATTCTAAAGGCACACTGTAATCAACTTGCTTGCTGAACTCTTTCGCATCGACTTTGGCTGTTTTCTTCCAAACCCCTGGTCGGTCTTCTAAATAAGCTTTGCCCTCTTTTATAATCACTTCAAGCTCTTCACCATCGGCTTTCGTCAGGTCAACACTGTAGCCATTATTTTTACGATCGACTTCGGAACTCATTTCAACTCTTGAATTATCTTTTTGACCTAAGGCACTAACCTTCACACTAAGATCCATATCTAGTGAATAACTATCCACTTTACTTTCCTGTGCATCCATACGCTTGAGTGCAGCTTCTTTAGTTAGCGGCTTATTGCAGCCAGCCAATGTAAATAGTAACGCACATACCAAAACAAACTTTTTCATCTTAACTCCCCAAATTCTTCTATTATTTAGTGTGACTATTCTCTAAAACTCATTATACTAAACCTATATTCAAAATACGAGCACTTTTCTGAATACTTTTATCGAATAAAAAAGAAGCCAAATCGCTCACAATTTTGACTTCTTACTTATTTTTCTATATTTTTATGTTTCTGATCCAGCCTTCTGGCGCTGGAATATCTCCAAATTGAATACCCGTCAGCTCATCGTACAGTCTTTGTGTTACTGGTCCAACTTCTGTCTCACTATAAAAGACGTGGAAATCATCATACGTTTGGATGCCGCCAATTGGTGAAATGACTGCTGCCGTTCCACAAGCTCCAGCTTCTTTAAACTGGTCTAAAGAATCAATATAGACATCTTCTTCGACAGCTTCCATCCCTAGATTATGCTCCGCTAAATAAAGCAGAGAATACTTTGTGATGCTCGGTAAAATCGATGGTGATAATGGCGTGATAAAGCGATCATCTTTTGTAATTCCAAAGAAATTAGCAGAACCGACTTCTTCGATTTTTGTGTGAGTTTTCGGATCAAGATAGATACAGTCTGAAAAATGCTGTTCCTTAGCTTCTTCTCCAGGCATGAAACTAGCTGCGTAGTTCCCACCAACTTTAATAGCTCCAGTTCCTTGCGGCGCCGCACGATCATAATCAGAAAAGATAAAGTTCGTCGGCGTTAAGCCACCTTTGAAATATGCACCTACAGGCATACAGAACACCGTAAAAAGATACTCTGGTGCTGGTTTTACCCCGATTCCCTCTCCAACACCGATTAAAAGTGGTCGAATATATAATGTCCCACCACTCCCATAAGGAGGAACAAACGCTTCATTGGCTTTTACCACAGCTTCCACTGCCTGAATAAATTTAGCTTCCGGCACTTCTGCCATCATTAAACGCTTAGCACTTCGATTCATTCGCTTAGAATTTTCATCTACTCTAAATAAATTAATTGATCCATCTTTGCAACGATATGCTTTTAAACCTTCAAAACACTGTTGTCCGTAGTGTAGTGCCGCTGAACTTTCGTGAATTTGTAAGGTGCTATCTTCAGTAAGTTTGCCTTCATCCCACTGACCATCTTTCCATTTAGAAATGTAGCGAAATGGCGTTTTTATATACTCAAAGCCTAAGTTATCCCAATCAATTGTCATACGATCACTCCTTATTTTCAGAATATTGTAACACATTTCCAATGATTTTGTTAAGCTTTTTACAGAAATAATGACATCTTTTTTCAAATTCAAGTATAATAAGAGATAATTATTGATAAAAAAGAAAGTTGGGATTTCCTTGTTTATTCTTGGACAATCAGTATCTAGCACTACAGTTGAAAGTACCATGGATTCTGCTCTTGATATCAAAGCTGTCACTGAAAACAAAGTCAATGCGTTTCAACGTTTTTGGAATGGCATCAATTGGGATGAAATTCTTGCAACACTAATTGAAAAAGCCATTTATCTACTATTTCTAATTCTGCTTTTCGGGCTGCTTAATCGTATAGGCAAAACACTGATTGATAAAACATACGGTAATTACAGTAAAAAACAGTCTTTTAGTGAAAGCCGTTTGAAGACATTACATACACTGATCAATAATGCATTTCAATATACATTATTCTTCTTTTTTATTTACTCCTTGCTGACTGTCATTGGTGTTCCTGTAGGCTCACTCCTCGCTGGAGCTGGTATTGCTGGTGTGGCGATTGGATTAGGCGCTCAAGGTTTCATGAATGATATCATCACGGGATTCTTTATCATTTTAGAGCAACAAATGGATGTTGGTGATTATGTTCGCTTAACAGCGCTAGGAATTGAAGGGACTGTTACAGCCGTTGGTCTTAGAACAACGCAAATGAAAGCTTTAGATGGTACCGTTCACTTTATCCCTAATCGAAATATCACTACAATAAGCAATCTCTCCCGGTCTAATATGCAAGTTTTGATTGATGTTCGAATCATGCCAGATGAAGGATACGATCAAATCATAGCAATTATTGACCAAGTCAATCAAGAATTAAAAGAAAAATACACTGAAAGCATCCAAACAGGGCCGACTATTTTCGGCATGGTTGATCTTGGCAATGGGAATTTTGCTATACGTACAACGATGTATGTATTAAATGGCAAACAAGCACCGATCAGAGAAGAATTTTTAGCTCAATATGTGAAAAAATTATCTGAAGCAAATTTTACGATTCCGAATACACCAATCACAATAAAATAAAAAAACGATCTGACTAGATAAACGATTGTGGCAGAAGGGTTTAACTCCTCATGTTTCTCAGAGTTAAAGACTTCTACCACAACCTCGTCGTTTTTTTATTTATCTAATGATTTTAAAAAGTTGCTGACATGTTCTACAGCAAAAGGAATGGCTGCTTCTTTAGGTTCAAATTTAGCAGAATGCAGGCCATAGACACTATCAACCCCTAGCCAAAACATTGTTCCAGGAACTTTAGATAACAAATAACCAAAATCTTCACCTGTCATCGCTACTTCTGCCTCTTCAAATAAAACACCTGATTCGTGTTCCATAAATGACATGAAATTTTCTGTCTTTTCCTTATCATTAATAACAGGAACATACCCTTTTTGATCTAAGAACACATCTACTTCACAATTGAACGACTTCGCAATTCCTTCACCAATTTCTCTGATTCTGATTTGTGTCAATTGATTCATCTCTTCTGTCAAGGTTCGAATCGTACCTGAAATCGTGGCTTCACCTGCAATTACATTCGTTGCAGTACCAGCATTGAATGTACCGAAAGTGACTACTGCACCTTCAACGGGATTCACATTTCGACTAACAATCGTTTGCGCTTGTTGTACAAGACTCATCCCAGCTATGATCATATCATTTGAAGTATGAGGAAATGCTGCGTGTCCTCCTTTACCTGTTAAAGTGATTTGAACTTCACATGTTGCTGCGAAAAGTGTACCGACTTTTGTTGTGATTTTCCCAACGGGTAGCTCAGGATTGACATGAAGTCCATAAAATTCATCTGGTAGCCACGAACCAAAAGCCCCTGCTTCATACATCAGCATACCGCCAGCTTCATTTTCTTCAGCAGGCTGAAAAAGAAATAGATAGTTATTTTCAGGCTGCTCTAAAGTCATTTGCTCCAGCAATCCTAAGCCAATCGTCATATGAAAGTCATGCCCACATGCATGCATATAACCATTGTGTGTAGACTGAAAATCAGAAATAACTTCTTCTTTTATTGGTAGACCATCAATATCAGCACGCCAACCAATCGTTTTTTTGGGAGCTTTACCGTGAACCAAAACTAAAATCCCAGTTCGCCAAATTTTAAATTCTATAAATTCTTTGTCGATCGATCTAATAATTTCAAGTAAGTATTTTTGTGTTTTTTCTTCTTCTAATCCAATTTCTGGTATTTGGTGTAGCTGTCTACGAATCTCAATCAACTGTTCTTGAATCACCATTCATCTGCCTCTTTTCTATTTCTCTATACCTTATTGTTGAATAAAAAGATGCGTCTGTCAATCCTTCGTTAAGAGAAAAATCCCAACATTTACTCGTTCAAATATCGTATAGATTTTATGAGTGCTTTAAATAGTTTTGAGCAAACTCACTGATTTTATCCAAATCGATTCCCTTTAACTTGTTATCCGTGCTTATCGGTACCCAAGAAGGTTTGTAGCCCCCAAAAGAAACAATTTCAACGGCTTGCTCTCTGATTGCTTCTGGAATACTGGCAATAATCACCTCTTGCGTTGTCTTTGGTTTGGAGTTGCATAAGTAACAAGCTATAGTTTTAGATAGTAAATCCGTTTGACTTTTTTTCAAAAAGTCTCTGATTGGTTTATACATCTTATCATTGCGAACACCTGCACCTACAATAATATGAGTAAATCCCTCTAGAACTGGTTTCTCCTGATCAATATCAATAATAGTAGAATTACTTAATTTTTCTCCTAAAATTTCTGCACATTCTTTTGATGCCCCAGACTTTGTTCCATAAACGATCAACGTTTTCATTTTTTTCAGCCTCGATTCTTTCTTTGCTTTACAGATAACATTAAGCTTGTTATGATATATTTATTCAATTATATTTTGATGAAAAAGAATCTCGTCAAACGAGATATATTAAGCATAAAGCGAGGGAGAGCATTTGTCAAATAATCAACGCTCAACAGCAAACGTATCTATAGATCAACTTACTACTTTATTACGGGGATTCGGCTCACGTTCTATCTTACACCAACAAGCAATCGTTCACTCTCTAGGAATCCCAGCGAATGACTACATTTCAATTGACTTATTGAATGAGCTAGGCCCCCTTACAGCTGGAGAATTAGCAGAAAAAACGGGATTGTCCACTGGAACGATCACGGCATTGATCGATCGCTTGGAAAAAATTGGCTACGCCCGTCGGGAAAAAGATCCTAATGATCGCCGGAGAGTCATTATTGTGCCAACTTACGATGATAGAGAAGAAATAAAAAAAGCTTATCAGCCACTTGATACTGCGATGAAAAAATTAGCACAAGATTATTCAGAAAAAGAGTTAGAAATGATTAACCAATTTTTAACAAAAGCTGTTTCTGTATTGGATGATCAATTACAAACTAAATAGTTTATCTAAAAAAACCAACTAATTAAACATTAGTTGGCTCTTTTATTACTTCATAATATCGATCAAATCTTTTTTAGAAGCAGCTGATGCCGGCATATAACTAAAAACAACACCTATCAATACTGAAATTCCTACAGCCAAACCGATCGTAAATAAGTCTGGCCGAACTTCAAAAGGTAAAAACATAGAAGAAACTAATCCTAGGATCATTCCTAATAGATAGCCAATTAAACCGCCGAGCAATGTTAATGTTAGTCCTTCAGCTAAAAATTGTTTTCTGATATCTTTTTCGGTTGCACCTAGAGCCCGCCGAATTCCTATTTCTTTTGTTCGCTCTGAAACAGAAATATACATCATATTCATGACACCCACTCCAGCAATAAATAACGAAATCCCTGCTACAGCTGAAATGAATAGTGTAAGATTATCCAAAATACTGCCCATTTGGTCAATATCTGATTTTGGATTGTATGTTTCATACTCACCAACATTTCTCATGCTACCATTAAAATTAAGTTGTTTTAAAACCTCTTTGGTCACATCAGCTTTATTTCCTTCAACATCTGTTTCTAAATTTAAAATGGATTGACTTTCAATATTTTTGAAATAGTGATCATAACTTTTTATTGGAAAATAAACAAGCGGGGCTTGATTTTCCATTGATAAGGTCCCATCACCACTGGCCACAACGCCAACAACAGTAAATAATTCATTCATTAATTCGAACCCTTTTCCAATCGCCTTTTCAGGATCACCAAATAGCTTTTGAGCTAAAACTTCACTGATTACAGCCACTTTATTTAATGTTTCGTTGTCTTTAGATTCAATTTGTCGCCCTACCAATAAGCTTTCGGATGTCTTTTCAACCCGTTCTACTTTTTTGGTCAGTTTTTTGCCTCGAATATTAATCTCTACTTGACGTTCAGTCATTTTTTGTTTTGGTTTATAAAAATCAACGTTTCTGACACCTTTTATATTCTTGATCAAATCAAGGTCACTTTTTTTAAACACTTCATTTTCGCTGACCGCATTAGCTACATCATAATAGTTAAACGTGATATTACTAACATTTTCGTTTGTATTCGTCATTGAAATTTTATCGATCATATCTCGTTTAAAACCGTTACCGATAGAAACGATCGTGATCACTGATGCAATCCCAATAATGATACCAAACATCGTTAAAAAACTACGTTTTTTATTTTTTAGAATTGATTTTAATGCTGTCTTCCAAATGACAAAATTTTTCATTTAATCAACTCCTCTTCAACAATGACGCCATCTTTAACACGAATCAAGCGACCGCAATAAGAAACCATATCTGGATTATGAGTTACTAAAATGATTGTTACGCCTTCTTCTTTATTCAAATCTTGAAATAACTGCATAATATCATCCGATGTTTTTGAATCTAAAGCGCCTGTCGGTTCATCGGCTATGATAAATCTGGGTGAGTTCACAATCGCTCTTGCAATCGCCACACGCTGTTGTTGACCACCAGAAAGTTGCTTTGGATATTTATTCCCTTTATCTCCTAAACCAACTTTTTCTAATACTTCTTGTACTCTTGCTTTGGTATTTGTGTAAGCTGAACCGTTGTATAACAACGGCAGTTCGATATTTTCAAAAACAGTATTATTTTCAATTAAGCTAAAATTTTGAAAGACAAATCCTACTGATTTATTTCTGATTTCAGAGAGTTCTTTGTCAGAAAAATCCGTAATTTCTTTTCCTTCAAACAAGTATTTCCCTTCGAATTTTTTGTCGATAAAACCGATTAGATTGATCAAGGTTGATTTTCCAGAACCAGAGGGCCCCATCACAGCTACAAATTCTTTTTCTTTGATCTCAAAATTAACGTTCTTCAAAACATGCAGTTTTTCTTCTTCCAGAGAGTAGAATTTGTTGATTTGTTCCAGTTTAATCATTTTCAACCACCTGCACTTCTGTATTATCTTTTAATTCATCATCTGGGTTTCCGATAATTTTAGCCCCATTTGAAACGCCCGACTCGACATTTTTTGCACCATTTACGTCTGTAATTTTGACATCTGTTTTCACTGCTCGTCCATTTTTATAAACAAAAACAAACGTCTTGTTCTCTTTTTTTAGAACTGATTTTTCAGGTAACACTAATTGGGGCTGTGGCAGTGAAACTTGTGTAGAAGAACCATACGCCCATGGGAAATCTCCCTCTACGATAAATTCATAGGTAGGAATTTCTGAATCATTGCCGTTTTTTGATTGAGGAAGTTGGTTAATGTTAGTTATTTTCCCTTGAGCAGTTTGATTAGAACCAATTGAAGTTACACTGACTTCTTGCCCAATTTTTAGTTTATTTAGGTCATACTCTGTGACGATTCCTTTAATCTGCTTCGTCTTACTTAAAACTTGAATTAGAGGCTGATCCAATGATTTCTTGCCAGCTTCATTGACCATCGCTACACCATCAATCGGCGATTTAACTGTTGATGTAACTTTTCCTTGTTCTGATTCCAGTGCAGCAGATTCATCATTTACTTCTGTATTAGCTAAGTCTAATGCTTGTTGTGCTTGGAACACTTCATTGTTAGTGCTAGTTACTTCTGTTTTTTGTTGTTCCACTTTTCCTTTTAGTTCCTCTTTTTTCTCAGGATCTGTTTCTCGGTCATGATCAGCATTAGCTTGGTTCAAACTTGCTTGCGCTTCATTGTAACGAGCTTGTGCGCGACTTAAATTTTGAGCCGCTTGCTGGGCTGATAGACTACTTTTGTTTACAGTTCGCTGTTGTTGGTCCACACGAGTCTGAGCCTCACCATTTAAATAATTGAGAACAACATCGCCATTTTTCACTTCTTGTTCATTTTTTACTGGAATATCAGCAATTGTTCCTAATGTTTGATCGTAGAAAATATCTTCTGTTTGAGCAGGTTTAACTTCTCCTTTCAAGAGAAGTGGATCTAGTCGACTTAGAGTGAATACATTATAGCTAGGCTCAACTTTTTTTGAGGAGGAAAAAAATAAAAAATAACTTCCCACACATACTCCGATTAAAATACCACCGATAATTAATTTCATTTTCTTATTTTTCATAATACTCGTTCCTCCTACTTTATCTTATATAACTGATTATAATCAGTTATAATCTTATAAAGAATTGAATAGACGAACATTTTCCTTACATATTTGCAAGCTTAATATAACATAAAAAAAATGGACTAAAACTGAATAGCAGTTTTAATCCGTTTTCTAAAAGTAATTGTATTAGTGTCCCTGATTATAATTTACGTAGTTCTTCCATCATGTTTGTTTTACTTTTGGTTTTTGCATCGATATCTTTTATCTTTTTAGCTGGTACTCCGGCGACCACAGTATAAGATGCAACATCGTCAACAACAATTGCTCCAGCAGCAACCACAGCACCCTCGCCTACTCGAATCCCTTCCAAAACAACAGCATTCGCACCAATCAACACGTTGTCTTCAATAACAACAGGCTCTGCACTCGGTGGCTCAATTACACCTGCTAGAACAGTCCCAGCACCAATATGGCAATTTTTGCCAACAGTAGCGCGTCCGCCTAAAATGGCACCCATGTCAATCATTGACCCTTCACCGATCACAGCACCGATATTGATTACAGCACCCATCATGATCACAGCATTGTCGCCAATTTCAACCTGATCTCTGATGATTGCTCCTGGTTCAATACGGGCGTTAATCTCTTTAATATCTAGCATTGGGATGGCTGAATTTCTAGAATCATTTTCTACCACATAATCTATGATAAGTTCTTTATTTTTCTCTAAAAACTCTTTAATTATTCTCCATTCTCCAAATAAAGTTCCTGTTTTACAGTTAGTAAATGCTTGAATCTCATCAGGAAAGGTTACTTCTTTAAGTTTCCCTTTTAATGTAACTTTTACTGGTGTCTTTTTTTCAGCGTTCCCGATATAGTTAATAATTTCATATGCATCCATCCACATAACTCCCTTCAAATTAAACAACAGATTTACCGATATCCTAGAAATACAGCTGTTTTTTACCGCTTAGTATGACTGAAAAAGCTAAACATCAAATAACTTTCATCTCCATAGATCCTTCACCTGATTTTGGAAGTATGATATTTTTCCTTTCCAATTCATGGGCCATATGATTGATTGCTTTCAGCAATTCTTTGCGAGTGATAATCCCCTTAAAGCACTGATTATCATCTACAACTGGAAGAAATGCTGCATCAACTAATAAATGAAGAACGTCTTCTAGTTCCCATTTTTCACCGATCACTGGAACATTTACTTCCATGACATCTGCGACAGTAAAATCTTTTAATTTATCAAAATCAACAGATGTGATATCGAACATTTTATCCACAACATCTGATAAGCTGATCAATCCTACAAAACGATCGCCTTTATCTAAAACGGGGATTTTTGAATATTTCACTTGAGATAAAACCAATAAAGCATGACTTAACGGATTTAAGCACATTACATTTGCAACGTTCTCCGCAGGAATCAAAAAGGTTTCTTGTTTTTCTAATAATAATTCTTTTACAGCAGTTCCAATCATTGGAGTGCCTCCATTTCATTTTCTTTGCCACAACTATCATTGTACAGAAAACGGATGCAAATGTCTTTAAATTCAAACTTTTTTCATAACTCTTAAAAAAAATTAAGGTTTGATCTTAATTTCTTCATTTTTTCGTTTTGATGAAAAACTAAAAATTCGATGAGGCCGAGACAAAAACGTTTAGCTCCGAGAAATTAGAAGGAGTTGCTTTTGTCTCAGGCTCATCAAGAAATCCGAATAAACGGTGAGAGCAGTCTATCCCAACCTTATTCTAATTGATTATTTATTAAAAACAAAATGCAGTTTTTTAAATGGTTGATGATCTCGTCCATAATATTGAATAATGAATTGATCTGCTGTACTTTCAATGATCACGTATGATTTCAGTTGAATTGGCCCTCTAGGCTGGCTGATACTTCCAGGATTTAAATAAAGAACCTTTGCCCGAACTTCACAACCAATTTCATGAGTATGACCAAATAACACAATAGTTGCTTTTGCTTGATCCGCCTGTAAAGCAAGAGTCGTTAGACCCATACGAACATTGGCTAGATGTCCATGTGTCATAAAAATAGTGTCTGTATCACTTTTTTCTACAATTGTATTGGGAAATTCAGGATCATAATCGCAATTTCCCTTGACCACAATAAAATCATTCCATAATAAATCTGTAGGTTCTAATTCAGAATCACCACAATGAAACATTTTATCCACTTTTCCCCGATACGTATCTGCTAAATCAACTAACACCTCACGATCGCCGTGATTGTCGCTCACTACTAGATATTTCATGTACAACCTCCTAGTTTTTTAACCAATTTTCCCATTGATTTCTTAGTTTTGCAACAGCTTTTCCTCGATGACTGATTTCATTTTTACGTTCATCTGACAGCTCAGCTGCAGTTTTTTGTTCTTCTGGTACAAAGAATAGTGGATCATAGCCAAAACCATGATCGCCACGTGGAATTGTTCCGATTGCTCCTGACCAATCACCTTCGACAACTAAGCTCTCTTTATCAGGAGCTGCAAAAACAAGCGTACAGTGAAATGTTGCCGTTCGTTTTTCTTTTGGAACTCCAGTTAGTTCATGCAATAATTTTGCGTTGTTGGCAGCATTATTAGTCGGTTCTCCAGCAAAACGTGCTGAAAATACTCCCGGTCTGCCATCTAATGCATCAACAATCAACCCTGAATCATCTGCTAAAACCGGTTGTTTTAAGATATCTGCAATCGTTTCTGCTTTTAAGCGAGCATTTTCTTCAAAAGTTTTCCCAGTTTCCTCAACGTCTGGTAACTCTGGGTAGTCTAATAACGTTTTGACATGATACCCTTTTTCAGCAAATATTTTCTTGAACTCTTTAGCTTTCCCTGGATTTCTCGTAGCGATCACGATCGTTTTAGCTTCTGCTGGAAAAGATTTTTCACTTAGTTCAGTCATAAAGGCTTCTTTTTGATAGGCAATCAAATGCTCAATCCCTGTTTTGCCATAGAATAATAATGAGTTCAGCTCATCACCTGAAAAAGTAGCCTCTTCTCCTGTTCCTTGTAGCTCAACGAAATTACCCGATTCAGTCATTACCAAATTCATATCAACAGCTGCGGCAGAATCTTCCACATAGTCCAAATCAAGAACACAATTTCCATCGCTTAAAATCCCAGCACTAACCGCAGCTAAGTACTCTTTGATCGGATTTTCTTGGAGCTCTCCTTTTTTGAGCATTTTATCTACTGCTATTTTCATTGCAACAAAAGCGCCCGTAATACTAGCTGTTCGAGTTCCGCCATCCGCTTGAACGACATCACAATCAACGATGATACTTCTTTCTCCCAATTTCTTTAAATCGATAACTGCACGCAATGAACGTCCAATTAAACGTTGAATCTCCATTGTTCGACCAGTCAGCTTTCCTTTGGCGCTCTCGCGGATATTCCTTGTATTTGTGGCTCTTGGGAGCATACTATATTCTGCCGTCACCCAGCCTGTTCCTTCACCTTTTAAAAATGGTGGCACCTTTTCTTCCACGGTTGCAGAGCAGATTACCTTAGTATCGCCAAAAGAAATCACTACTGAGCCTTCCGGATGTTTATAAACGTTGGTCTCAATAGTCACTTTTCTTAATTCTTTTGCTTGTCTTCCATCATGTCTGATCAAAGTTTATTCCTCCCAAAATAGTTGAACTTGAATAACAAAATTAGCTTCTATAGCTAGATAATCGAACTTGTTCAACTTTTAATTTTTCTAAATTTAACCAATCACCAGCAATAGCTTTAAACATTTTAGCTGATCCAGTCGTATAAAATTCATTTGCTTCATTTTTGTATTTCGGAGTATTGGCTATATCAAAATAGTCTAGTAGCATACTAACCTCACTCACCGTTTCAGCACCCGAGTCAATCAATTTTACTTGACTACCCATCACGTTTTGAATCAAAGGACGTAATAAGGGATAATGCGTACAGCCCAAAATCAAGGTGTCCAATTTTTTCAATTGTAGCGGATTTAACGTTTCTGATACAACTTTTTTTGCCACAGAAGAATGAAACTCATTACTTTCAACAAGAGGAACAAACTTTGGACACGCCAAGCTGGCAACAAATGTATTTGGTACCTTACTCTTTAATGCCTTTTCATAGGCACTACTTTTAATCGTTCCAGCGGTACCGATAATGCCAATACGATTGTTTTTTGTCGCCTTCAAAGCAGCTCTAGTTCCTGGCAGAATCACTCCGACTACAGGTATATCTAAGTGCGCTTTGATTTCTTCTAATGCAACAGCTGTCGCTGTATTACATGCGATTACTAACATTTTGATATTCTTTTCTAAAAGAAAATTAGTCATTTCCCAAGTAAATTGCACGACTTGCTCAGCAGGTCTTGGTCCATATGGACATCGTGCTGTATCTCCTAGATAGATCAATCGTTCATTTGGGAGTTGTCTCATTGCTTCTTTTACTACCGTAAGTCCACCGACTCCGGAATCTATAAATCCTATTGCTTCATGGTTATTCAAGTCAATCAAACCTTTACAGTATTTTTTCATCAACCTTATTCTCTACTTTTTGACACTTTTTTTCAAGTTTTAATGCCAGTCACGTTCTTATTATATCATTTTTTTCATCAAGGTTTCATTTGCTTTTTGTTTGTTAAGTGTATTTTTTTGTCGACTCTAGAAAAAAAACTGGTAATCTTATTTTTCATATGTTATAATTTCTAACATTAACAAACGAATAGATTTATGATGAAAAGATTAAAGATAAGCGAAAACAATTTTTATAAACAAAAAACATTTTTTGTGCGAATTATTCTTTGAAAACCTATAGTGAAAATAAACATACGCTCAATCGTCCCTCTTGCCATATTCTTAGTTTATAAAAATAATGCTTTTTTATGTTTCTATCTATTTCTATCTATTTACTTGTCAATCAATATTCACTAAAAGTGATGTGATAATTTTATACATAAAGGAGAATGAGCATGATTTCATTGGAACATGTAAATAAATTTTTTGGGAATCATCATGTGTTGAAAGATGTTTCCTTAACCGTTGCTGAAGGCGAAAAAATCGTAATCATCGGACCTTCCGGTTCCGGAAAAAGCACCTTAATTCGTTGTATCAATCGTTTAGAAAAGGTTAGTGACGGTCAAATACTAGTAGGCGGTATCGATATCACAGAACCAAAAGCTCCTGTTCAACAGGTACGGCAAAAAGTTGCGATGGTTTTTCAAAGCTTTAACTTATATGCCCACAAAACAATTATCCAAAATCTGACATTGGCACCAATTAAAGTCAAAGGTATCAGCAAAGAAGAAGCCACCAAAACTGGCATGGAGTACTTGGAAAGAGTCGGCTTAGCTGATAAAGCCAATGCATATCCAGCTCAACTTTCCGGCGGACAACAACAAAGGGTCGCAATCGCTAGAGCCTTAAACATGCACCCAGAGATTATTTTATTTGATGAACCAACTTCAGCTTTAGACCCAGAAATGATCCAAGAAGTATTGGATGTTATGGTTGATTTATCTAAACAAAATATCACCATGATTTGCGTTACTCACGAAATGGGCTTTGCACGCCAAGTGGCTGATAAAGTTATTTTTATGGATGATGGGCAAATCATTGAGACAGGAACACCAGAACACTTCTTTACGAGTACGCAAAACGAACGCGCTAAAGAATTTTTAAGCAAAATCATTCATAATTAAAAGCACAACTATCAAGCAATTTACGAGGAGGAAAATTTAATGAAAAAGACAAAAAAATTATTAGGTGCATTATCACTTGCTCTACTGCTAGGATTAATTGTAGGTTGCGGCAGCGGAGATGGCGATAAATCTGCAGATTCTGGTTCTAAAGGAACAACAGATATCCAAAAAATTAAAGATGCAGGTGTTATCAAAGTCGGTGTTAAAGAAGACGTTCCAAATTTCGGATATATGAATCCCGACACAAATAAAAACGAAGGAATGGAACCAGATATCGCTCGCTTGATTGCTAAAGAATTAACTGGTAGCGAAGATAATGTAGAGTTCGTCGGCGTTACTGCCAAAACACGAGGACCATTATTGGATAATGGTGAATTAGATATGGTAATCGCTACTTTTACGATTACAGATGAGCGAAAAGAAACATACAATTTCACGACACCTTATTATAAAGATGAAGTTGGTTTCTTAGTGAGAAAAGCAGATAAATTCACCGATACTGCAAGTTTAGATGGAAAAACGATTGGTGTTGTTCAATCTTCAACAACGAAAGAAGCTATCGAAAAACAAGCAAAAGAGCTAGGTGTATCGTTTAAATATCAAGAACTTGGTTCTTATCCAGAATTAAAAACAGCTTTGACTGCAAAAAGAATCGATGCTTTTTCCGTTGATAAATCTATTTTGACAGGCTATGTTGATGACAACACAGAAATTCTTAAAGCTGGTTTTTCACCACAAGAATATGGCATAGCTACGAAAAAAGCTAATACTGAATTAAATGACACTTTAAATAAATCTATTGAAAAATGGGAAAAAGATGGTACTTTAGAAAAAATTTACAAAACATGGAATCTAGATTGACACTCCTGATTCTATCCAATTTTGTCATAATTTGGGAGGAAATTAGATGTTCATTATAGCAAATGCAAGTCCTTTTGCACTCTATCGGTGGGAAGCATTATTTAAAGACTGGAGGCTTTTTGGTGATGCTTTCCTCTATACCATTTTATTGGCTATCGGTTCGCTAATTGTTGCAATGTTATTGGGTATCTTTTTCGGCAGTCTATCAGCGATGCAGAATAAGCCATTAAATATAATCAGCCGGATTTATGTTGAGTTCTTTCAAAATACACCTTTGTTGATTCAATTTATTGTAGTCTACTATGGCTTTCCACTGATTAGTCCTATACTGACTTTTTCAACAACGACAATCGCTATTATTTGTGTTGGTTTTTATCACGGCGCTTATATTTCAGAAGTTGTTCGTTCTGGAATCGGTGCTGTTCCTAAAGGTCAATTTGAAGCAGCTTATTCACAAGGTTTTTCTTATGGTAAGACAATGCGACATGTAGTATTGCCTCAAGCTTGGCGAATTATGTTGCCTCCACTAACAAATCAAGTTGTTAATTTAATTAAAAATACTTCAACTGTTGCGATTATTTCAGGTGCTGACGTGATGTTTACAGCCAACAATTGGTCCTCCATCAATTTAAATTATATTCCAGCGTTTACTATGGCAGGTTTGCTGTACTTTATCCTATGCTTCCCGCTAGCCAAATTAGCTCGGAATTTAGAAGAAAACAACAAGAAAGCTTATACCAGATAGGAGGTTGCAACAATGTCATTTTCAGAACAAATGAGTCAACTTTTGACAGGTAATAATTTGCGCTTTTTATTCGATGGTCTAAAGCTTACTCTTTATATCTCATTTATAGCAATTGTTTTGAGCACTATTTTTGGAACAGTTCTAGCAGTTTTAAGAAACCAAAAATCAGGTCCTTTAAAGTTTTTAGCCAGTTTATATATCGAGATCGTTCGAAATATTCCCAATTTATTGTGGATTTATGTCATTTTTTTGATTTTCAAAATAAAATCAACACCAGCAGGAATTGTCAGCTTTACAGTCTTTACAACTGCTGCTTTAGCTGAAATCATCCGTGGTGGTTTGAACGGTGTTGATAAAGGGCAAAAAGAAGCTGCACGTTCACAGGGATTTAGCAATTTTCAAGTTCTTATTTATATTGTCTTACCCCAAGCAATCCGAAATGTATTACCAGCCATTGTTTCTCAATTTGTGACGGTTATCAAAGATACTAGTTTTTTATATTCGGTTATTGCTTTGCAAGAATTATTTGGGAAATCCTATATCTTAATGGGACGCTACGCACAAACTGGACAGGTTTTCGCTATTTATGGCTTGGTCGCTTTGATGTATTTTGTCATCAATTTTTCAATTTCTCAATTTTCTCGATGGTTATCTAGAAACTGGGCATAAATATAGTTGAGTAAAAACTTATTCATAAATAAAAGTGCAGCAAAACTGGAATTTAGTTTTGCTACACTTTTATTTTTTTATCGAATTGTCACATTAAACAACTCAACTAAAGCTTTTTCTACTTTTTCCATTGATTGATTAATTTCTTCATCAACCAAAGTTGCTTCAGCATTCACAAACGTTAAACTGTAAGCCATTGATTTTTTACCTTCAGTGATATTTGCTCCTTGATAAACATCAAATAAATGAACTGATTGCAAGAACTTTCCAGCATGTTTAGAGATTGTTTCAACCAATTCTTGATTTGTCACTGTTTCATCAACTAACAATGCAATATCTCTTGAGATTGCTGGAAATTTCGAGATTGGCTGATAAACCAAAGCCTCATTTTCAGCTTCAATAATCGCATGAAGATTTAATTCAGCAGCGTACGTTTCTGGAATCTCATATTCTTTTGCAACTGTTGGATGAACTTGTCCAATAAAACCGATAACTAAATCATTTAATTTTACTAACGTTGTTCTTCCTGGATGTAAGTCTGTTTTTTCATTCGTCGCTTCATAAGATATTTTATCTGCAATTCCCACAGAATCAAATAATCCCTCTAACATTCCTTTGATTGTATAAAAATCAACAGGCGTTTCTTTTGTCTGCCAATCTTTTACCACCTGATTACCTGATAACACGATCCCTAAATGATTTTCTTCATATGGTAATTCTTTTTGAGGATCATTCTCTTGATAAAAGACGCGCCCGATTTCATACAGAGCGACATTGTTATTTTTACGTGCAACATTATAAGCTACGTCATCAAGTAAGCCAGAAATTAAGTTCATTCTCAACACAGAACGTTCTTCGCTCATCGGCCACTGTAAACTGGTTGTTAGACTTTCTCTCATCATAAATTGACGTGATTTTTCTTCTGTCGTCAAAGCATAGCTGATTGCTTCGCTAGCCCCAAGGCCTTCTAACAAACTCTTAATTTTACGAACCAACAATTGTCCGCTTGTTAAACTTCCAGCTACAGTTTCACCTTTTGGTAATGTTGACGGTAAGTTATCATACCCATAAATACGTGCAACTTCTTCAATCAAATCTGCTTCGATCGTAATATCCCAACGTCTAGGTGGCACTGTTACACTATATTTTTCTTGATCAAGCTTGTAAGCGAAGCCTAATGTATCGAAAATTTCGCTAACCGTGGCTTGATCCATTTCAGTCCCCAAATATTCGTTGATTCGCGAAATGGTTACACTGACAACCACCTCTTCAAGTACTAGTTGTGAGCCTACAGCTTTTCCAGAGACAACTGTACCACCCGCTAATTTAGCGATCATTGCCGCAGCAACATCACCCGCTTCACCAATAGTTGCGTGATTAATGCCTTTTTCAAATCGACTAGAAGATTCACTGCGCAGATTGAATTCTTTTGACGTTCTACGAATCGATAATGAATCAAATAATGCTGATTCCAAAGCTACTGTCGTTGTTTCTTCAGTGATTTCTGAATCTGCGCCACCCATTACACCAGCTAAAGCTACTGGGTTTTGTCCATTTGTAATGACGATATTTTCATTAGATAGCTTGCGAGTCTCGCCATCCAAAGTAACGATTTCTTCTCCAGTTTTTCCACGTCTCACTAGAATTTTATTGCTATTCAATTTTTGATAGTCAAATGCATGTAATGGTTGTCCAAATAACAAAAGGATATAGTTCGTTACATCTACTACATTATTGATTGGGCGGATTCCTTCATTCATTAAACGGGTTTGCAGCCACAACGGGCTTTCTGCTATTTTCACATCTTTAATGATTCTGATTTGATAAGCAGGCGCATCTTTTTCGTCTTCCACTTCTACAGAAATATACTTTTCAATGGCTTCTCTTGTATCTTCTGCTAAAGGTTCATCATCAAATGTAGGTGTTTGGCGGTAAATGGCTCCCACTTCATAAGCAACACCACGCATGCTTAAGGCATCTGCACGGTTTGGTGTGATCGATAATTCAATAATAGAATCGTCCATATCTAAATAACTAAAAACGTCATCACCATTCACAGCATCTTGTGGCATATAGTAGATTCCCTCAGAATATGCTTTAGGAATTACGCTATCTGAGTAACCTAATTCTTGTAACGAACAAATCATACCATTTGAGACTTCGCCACGCATTTTGCCTTTTTTAATTTTTTGATTCCCACTGATACGAGATCCTGGTAACGCTACAATGACTTTGATCCCCGCTTTGACATTAGGTGCACCGCAAACAATTTGTGATAATTCTGCCTCACCGATATCCACTTGGCAAATCGATAAATGATCTGAATTCGGATGAGGAACACATTCTTTGACCTCACCAACGACAATTTTTTTCAAGCCATCTTCAGGGACTTCAACTCCTTCAACCTCAATACCCGTCAAAGACATTTGATCCGATAACTCTCTTGCAGATATTTTTGAAAGATCTAAATACTCACTTAACCATTTATAAGAAACTAACATCGTCGATTACTCCTTTACCTTGAACTGATTTAAGAAACGTAAATCATTTTGATAGAAATTCCGAATGTCGTTGACTCCATATCGCAACATTGCTACACGATCTGGTCCTAAGCCAAAAGCAAATCCTGTATATTCATTCGGGTCGATTCCTGACATTGATAAGACGTCTGGATGAACCATACCAGCACCTAAAATTTCGATCCAACCTGTTTGTTTACAAACATTACAACCTGCTCCACCGCACTTGAAACAACTAACATCCACTTCAACTGAAGGTTCAGTAAACGGGAAATAGCTTGGACGTAAACGAATCTTACGGTCTTCCCCAAACATTTTTTTCATGACAACTTCAAGGGTGCCTTTAAGATCTCCCATTGTAATGTTTTTATCAATAACCAATCCTTCAATTTGATGGAATTGATGACTGTGTGTAGCATCGTCTGTATCTCTACGAAAAACTTTTCCAGGAGAAATCATGCGCAATGCACCTTTTGAAAAATCATGTTTTTCCATTGTTCTTGCTTGAACAGGTGATGTATGTGTGCGAATCAGTATTTCATCAGAAATATAAAATGTATCTTGCATATCACGAGCTGGATGATCTTTTGGCAAGTTCATGCGTTCAAAGTTATATTGGTCAGATTCTACTTCGTAGCCTTCAACGACCTGGTAGCCCATTCCGACAAAGATATCTTCGATTTCTTCCATCACTTGTGATAATACATGACGCGTCCCATGAGTCATTTGTTTGCCTGGTAATGTTACATCGATTGTTTCCTGCTCTAACGCTGCATTTAAAGCGGCGGCTTCTAGCACTTCTTTGCGTATTTCAATCGCTTCTGTCAGTAAATCACGAATTTCATTGGCAAAGCTTCCCACTACTGGACGCTCTTGTGCAGATAAATCCTTCATGCCTCGCAGCACTTCCGTGATAGGTCCTTTTTTCCCTAGTGTTTCTACTCTGATTTGATTTAAGCTATTAAGATCAGCCACATTTTGAATATTCACCAATGTTTCGTCTCTTAACGCTTCTAATTGAGCTTTTAATGTCATTTTTCTATTCCTTTCTTTCGCTTGGTATTAAATAAAAGCTGAACTGGCTCATTCAGCTCTGACAGAAAAATAGGAAAATATAGTTGTGACACTTTTGGTCACGGACATATTTTATCTTTTTTCCGAAGGACTAGCCTGATAAGCTCGATAATGCATGGTATAAGCTGAACAATCTCTTTTTTCTGAACAACTAGCTAAAATAAAAAAACGATAGCCCATTCCTTTATCAAGGAACGAGCTATCGTGTTACCATCCTACTTCATGATCAAAAATCATGCACTCAATTCTTATAACGGCTTTCACCGGTCTGCTCTTTTTAGAACAAACAAACTCCGAAAGTGAACTTCATTTTTCGATAACGTAACCTGTTTCCAGTCTAAGACAGGTTTTCCCTTTTCGCATCAACCAAATTACTCTTTTTCATCAACGTTTATTGTTATTCAATTGATTACAGTTTACAAGAAATTAAGTCTTAGGTCAACTGCATTCTTCAGCGGTGACCCATTTTTCTGCCCATTCTTGGATTTGTTCCATTGCTTGTTGTAAGTCTTTTCCCTTATTAGTGAGGAAATATTCTAGACGACTGCTCTCATCACAGCGAACTGCTTTTGAAATGATCCCTTCTGCTTCAAGTTCTTTCAAACGTTCGACTAACACTCGATCGCTTAGTTCCGGGATTTTTTGTCTTAACTCACCAAATCGTTGAGGACCACTTTCCAACAAGACATCAATAATCAAACCATTCCATTTTTTCCCTAAAATCGCAAAAGCTTTTTCGAATTTAGGGCATAGTGAAAATTCGGTTGTTTTTACTTGCTCCATTTACCTCACCTCGTGAACTGAGTATAGCACACAACTTACAATTTGTAAGTATATCTGCTTTCATTTTTTCATTTTTTCTATAATTTGCCCAGCATCCATATCAATAATGATTCCTGCAGATAATAACACCAACAAGACCTGAGTTACTTGCTTGCCAGTAGCCTGAACCAACGCTTTCCGGTACAAATTAAGTTGGCCTCTATAGCGTTGGATGATTTTCTTGATCTCTTGATCGTTCTCAATATCTTGAACGAAATCTGTTTTGTAATCATAGAGAATACAGTTCTCCTCTTGCTCGATATAGCCATCAATCATTCCGTGAATCAATAGATCGTCTTCTGTCTCTCTAGGGTAATCTTTAATGAGCTCTTCTGCCTTTAATAACATCGAAAATGGTTGTTCGCGGACAACTTGAGCAGATTTAGTCAATAGTTGCTGACCTAGGCTAGTTTGATAAAAAGAAAGAACCTGTTCAATCTTGATCTGCTTCGCTACATTTTCCTTGATGATTTTTGTTTGGATCAGCTCATCGATCAATTGAAGAATATTGTCTTTTGTCGGTTCTATAGTTAGGTCCAAAAGCTGTAATAGATAATGTGTTGCTGTTCCAATTTCTAATGCCGATGGTTTGCGAATGGTTTCAATGAATCTTGGTTTGCCTAATTCTCCTTCACTCATTCGGTGAATGATCATCGGTGTTGGCTGAATTGTATTTTTATCATCAAGCTCGATTTTAGCGATTTCCTTATTGTCTGGATCTTCAAAAATCCGCTTAATTTCAGATACAGATTGGTAATTGGTCGTTATTGTTGAAAGCTGATATGGATACACATAGTTTAAGCGTTCAAGTCCTCGCTTGGTTAACTTTGGATCATTACTTCCAAAACTTTCCTCATTTACAGAGCTTGTCTCAATAAATTGAAGTGCAGCAAACTGTTCTTGGATCTCTTTTTCAGCCATAAAACTGATGCCAAACCCTGCAGGATGTTGTGTGATTCCTGCAATTCTCTCTGTGATATGTTCTGTTTGAAATTCTGACATTTTGTGATGACGGATCAAACTCATTCCGACCCAGTTCATCAAGCTGCTTTTGCCTTGCAGCCGATTTTCGCTAGGTAACACTTTTGTTTGAACATCGCTGACTTTTAGCCACTCTTTCCAAGTTGCTTCTTGATTATTGTAAGAGCCAATTAAATAAAGTTTTTGTTCTGCCCGAGTCAAAGCAACATATAGTTTCCGCATTTCTTCAGAAAGTAATTTTTTTAATTTTGCTTGCTTTATCGCTAAAAAAGGTAATGTCTCATATAACATCCGGTCCCCTTGGTCAAGATAACGAATTCCCACGCCTAGGCGGTCATCAAATATATAGCGGTCATTCAAATCACCAAGATTGAATTCTTTTGTCATATCCAACACGAATACTACTGGAAATTCTAGGCCTTTACTAGCATGAATCGTCATTACCCGAACTGCATTTTCATCACTTAAAATAACTGGTTCCGCTAAATCCTTATCTTTTTCCTGCATTTTTTCAATAAAACGCACAAACTGAAATAATCCGCGGAAGCTAGTTTGCTCATAATTGGCTGCTCGGTCCACAAGCGCGAATAAATTCGCCTGTCTTTGTTTACCAGCCGGCATGCCCCCCACATAATCTAAATACGCAGTATCTTGGTAAATTTGCCAAATTAACGTGGCTAATTGATTCCGTCTAGCCAGTTCCCGCCATTGGTCTAGTTTTTTCGCAAACTGTGTCGTTTTTTCTTGTACTGTTTGCTGCTCTTTTGTTGTAGCATCATTTTGATTGAACTGCAAAAAAGCTTCATAATAAGAACTTTTTTTAGCAGCTAAACGGATCATAACCAATTCGTTTTCTTTCAAACCCACGATCGGCGAACGTAACACAGCTGCAAGTGGAATATCCTGATAAGGGTTATCGATGATTTGCAAAAGCGCCACCATGGTCTGAACCTCTGTTGCTTGGAAATAATTTTGCGCATCATTGACTTGAATCGGAATTCCAGCTAATTTGAATATTTCCAGAATGGTCAAATTATTTTTCTTAGTCGGTGTCAATAAAACAATATCTTTATAAGTCAGCGGACGATTTTCTTTCGTAGACTTGTCGTAAATCAAAAACTGCTGATCGATCAGTTCCCTGATCTTCAACGCTGTCATATGCAGTTCGCCTTCAGTTTTATCTTCTAAGATCAGTTGAGAATCATCTGTTTTAAGTGTTTCTTCCAGCTGCTCTGATTTTTTTTCATAGATCAGCAGTTCTGTATCATAATTTTCAGCCTCAGCAAATTGATCAAATCCATGAACCAGTTGAGCCGCTTCATCATAATCGATTTGTCCCACCCGTTCATCCATCAGCTGCTCAAAAACTAAATTGGTAAAATCTAAGACATTTTTTCTAGAGCGGAAATTCTCAGCTAAAACGATTCGTTTTCCTTCTTTATTTTGCCCATATTGATTGTATTTTTCAATAAACAACGTTGGATCAGCTAAACGGAAGGAATAAATAGATTGTTTAACATCCCCCACCATAAATAAATTTCCCTCTTCAGCTGATGGTCTTCTAAGCCAATAAAGGATCGTTTCTTGCAAGCGATTGATGTCTTGATATTCATCAACTAACACTTCATCAAATTTATCGCGGTAATACTTGGACGCTTCTGTGGCAAACCACTTCCCAGCTTCTTTATGAGCTAGGATCGCTAGCGTGAAGTGCTCTAAATCGTTGAAGTCAACTAATCCCTTTCTAAGCTTTTGTTCGCTGTAACGTTCAATGAAAGCTTTCCCGACTCTGGCCATTTCTTCTACTACTGGTAAGGATTGCGCTAAGATATCTTTCATTTCCTGCGGTGATAAAGTAAATAAGTTCGTTATAATATCATTTATCGCTTTCTTATTTTGTTCGCGTAGATTTTTTGCTTGAGCCGCAGTTTCTTTTAAATCCTCGACACGAACTGTGGGATAACGTTCAAAGGTCACCGTTTTTGAAATTTCAAATCCAGATTCCAAATCATTATCTGCCAGTTGACTACTGAAATTTTCAACAAATTCCTTTTCATTTCTAGCAAGAATAGCGATTTTTTCTAGTTTCTCTTCTCCTTCGGTCAGGCGGATCATTTCTTCGTAACGAGCTACACAACGGAGTAAACTTTCCATGAGCTGCGGCTTTAAGTATTCCTGAAATAACATTGAATCACCTAACTGTCCTGTTACACGATAGCTATCAGCTAGATGTAACAGCCATTCATCTGGATCAGGATTTGCACGGGCAAATTCATAAAGAGAAAAAATTAGTCGAGTCAGTCCATCATCACTGCGATCATTTGAGAAATTACTTGTCAATTGATAGAAAGATTCTTGGTCTTCTGCGTAAAATTGTTCTCTAAGCTCATCCCAAACATCCTCTTTTAAAAGCAGCATTTCAGTTTCATCCGTCAATAAACGAAACACTGGATCCATTTCAATCAAATAATAAAAACGACGAATCACAGTTAAACAAAAAGCATGCAGTGTACTAATATTAGCCGTAGGGAGTAGTGATAATTGTCTGATAAAATGCTGCTTGCGCTCTTGTTCGCTCTCATTTGAAATCGCCTTTTGTAAAGCACTTTGGATTCTTTCCTTCATTTCTTTAGCAGCGGCTTCTGTATAGGTCACAATCAATAAACGATCAATGTCCACACCACTTTTGAGTTTTTCAATTACTCGGCGTACCAGAACTGTGGTCTTTCCAGAACCCGCTGAGGCAGAAACCAAAATATTTTCATCTCCATCGAAAACAGCTTGCCACTGATTATCAGTAAATTGTTCGTTTTCTGGACGTAAAGGAATCGTCTTACTCATCACTCGCTCCTCCTTTTTGCTCGTTTTCGATCAGTCGATCCATCACTTCATTTTTGGATAAGGTCTCAATCCTATTGTAGTTATTTTCTTTTAACATCACATCAAAATTACAAACACTCCTAAAGGGACAAAAACGACAAGCAATTCGTTCTTTGCCTTGATAGGCAGGATTCAATTCGATTTCACCACTTGTAACCTTGTTGCCCGCTTCGATAAATTTACTGCGGTTATGGGTCAATAAAGCATCTAATTCCGGCTCTGTCACAAATTTATCTTCTTGACGGCGCCCAGGTTTAATAATTTCTTTAGCAGATTCTTCAATTGGGTAAATCAATGAGCTTTGTTTAGCTTGCAAACTCTTATCTAAATTTTCAAGTAAAACAGGATCATTCAATAGCAATCCGTCAAATTGAAATTTTTTTAAAAGCTGCTGCTCTTTTTTATCTTCTGTTTCATACGATAAAATCGGGTTGTGAACGTGGAGATAAAATGAGCCTGCGGGTTTCGCCGTGCGGCCAACTAGATTTACTGCATCCATTAATGCAACATCTAAGTATGTCAACATTTGCATGGCTAATCCATAATAAGCCTCAGTAATATTAAATTTTTTATGGCTGGATTTATAATCAACAACACCTAAATATAAAGAATCTGGTGTCACTAATTGATCCAAACGATCGATTTTCCCTCTAACGCTGATATTTCCGCCATTTTTCAAAGGTAATTCTAGGCCTTTGATCCCTTTTTGGCTAGCAATCTGCCCAAATAAAACTTCCGTTTGAACAGTAGTCATCCCACTACGTTCACTTTGACGTTTTAACGCCCAGCTGACTTTTTTGATTGTTTGACCCAACTGATAGCGAATATAGTTCATGCGGCTGGATGAATCTAAGATTGAAAACTTGATTTCGCCAAAAACAGCGTTCAATATTTGCTCCGTAAACTCACTGACATCTCGATCGGTTAACTCAGATAATTGTTTATTTTGGGTGATCAATAATTTAAAGAACTGATCTAACGCCTCATGGAAAAAATCACCTGTTGCAGCGGGTGACAGCCCAAAAACATCGCGTTCTTTTAAGCCTAAACCAAAACGAGAGAAGTATTGATACTGGCAACGATAAAAGCTTTCCATTCTTGAAACAGACGTGTAAATCTGTTTACTGTATAATTCATCTGCTAAGTGTTCGTTTAAATTTTCCGGCAAGTTTTGATGGCCTAGACTTTCAAAAATATGCTGGGCTAATGGCGCTTGAGCGTCTTTCATTAATGCACGTTCCAGTTCTAACCAAAATGCTGATAGCCCAACTTGGGTTTCTTTTTTCTGACGCTTTAAATTTGTCAAATCACTGATCAATGTTCGATAGGTTCCGACGTGTTCTAAGCAGACCTGTTCATCATCTAATATGGTAAGTATATTTCTCTGCTGTACTTTTAAGCCTAAATCGTTTTGAATATTCGTTAAATAAGTGGAAGGTTTGACATCTTTTGCTGTATCTTTCACACTTGGGTAAGATAAATATAGGCGCTCAGTTGCTGATGCGAACATGATATAAGCATTAAATGGTTCTTTAGCAATGCTTTTTCTGGTGTCATTCAGCAAAAATTGTCCATCCTCTAAATGATCATTGACAAATTGACGTTCTTCATCCGAAAGTAACGTTTTATTCTCAAATTTTTGTGGCAAAACTTGATCCGTCAAGCCAATTGCAAAAACAACTTTAGCCTGTCCTGGTCGAGCTAAGTCGATTGCACGGACTTGTACTTGGTCGATTGCTGTTGGTACTTTGTTATAGCGTAGTCCTTCTAACCCACTGGAGAATAGTTCTTCAAATAACACTAAATCAAATGGTTCATTGCCATAAATCGTTACATACTCATCCAACAAGGTCATTAGAGCTTCCCAGGTTTGTTCGTGATTTCTAGCAGCTTCTAATTGGCCGTTTTGAATAGCTTGATTACGCCACATCATTAATTGCTTCTCTACGCCATTATCCACCAAAAAGCGATAAAAATAATCAGCAGCTTCGATGCCAGAATTCACTTTTTGAAGTGTTTTAAAAAATACTGGTATTGTTTTTTGAATTTGATTTCTAACAGCATTTGAGTCTTTTTCAATCAACTCAGTATCATCTTGTTGCTCTGCTTCAAAATCATAACGGATAAAATGCCAATCTTTAGCCTTTTCCCAATGATATCCCTCGTATCCATACGCAAGAACCACATTTTCAGTTACATCGATCTTACGACGCCATTCATTTCGTTCAGTTAGCCATTGTTCAACTGAGAGTTGATCTTCAATCGGAAAAAATAATTCTGTTCTTAAGAAACGCAATACATCACGATACCGATAATGGTAGCTGTTGATCGCAAACAATGACTGAATAAATTCTACTAACGGATGTTGCTCCATCGCCATATCCCGATCTAGATAAACGGGTATCTCATGCATCGAAAATAACGGCTCGATCAAGGTTTCGTAACTGTCCAGTTCTCGTGTAAGCAATTGAATATCTTTATAGCGATAATTTTCTTCAACAACCAATCTACGGATTTCTTTTGCAATCTGGTTGATTTCTTCTTTGAGATTTTCTGCACACCAAAATTGCAGATGATTCCCCACGACTTGTCTCTTTTTCTTTTGCGGATGATTTTCCTGAGCTTGCACCCAATATTTTTCAAGGTTTTGAAGAGTCTCATCTAAGACCAAAACATTGTTCTTTTCTACGTAATCAGGTAGTATAGCCACCTTTGACTGTCTAGCTAGTTGATAAAGCTTGTGATACGTTGTGCCTGTTTCATAAAACAGATTCATCATCGACGGTAATTCATTGGGATACATTTTATCCAGCGCCAACGAAATTTTGACTTCCCCGCTGCGACGCATTAAGGTATCAATCAATTTTAATTCCCTCGCTGAGAAATGATGATAGCCATTGATCACAAATAAAACGTTGCTAAGATCTTTTGTCTCTAAATAATCAGTTAAATACTGGATAATCTCTGCTGATTTGATGCCATATTGGTTCATCGTTTCTTCAAATTTTGAAAAAACGAACTTAATATCTTGAATTTTTAGTTGCAAGTCTTGTTCTTTGCTGTCTGAACCAGACCCAGTTAAGTGACCAAATAAATCTTCTAAATCAATATTGCCTTCTTTGATTTCCTGATATAATTCAAAAAGCTGTTGAATAAACCCCGATTTATTGACTTCTCCTCGAAAAACCTTCAGTATTTCTTCATTTTCCGATAATATCTTTCTAAAAACCATTGCAGCTCCTGCTTCTGAAAGAATCTCTGAGCTGTAATACTGCGTGTGTTGCAAATAATACCAAGCCAAACGATAGAAACTAAACACTTGAAAACGCATTGTGGCGATCGAGTCACTGTGATTTCCTTGAATAGTTTTGATTCGCTTGAGCGCATTGATCTCTTGTTCAAACTTCATGTGATTGGGTACTATATAAAAAACTTCATGCGTCTCATCTTCAGATAGCCACTTAACAGATGCCTGTAAAAGCGCCTCTTCTAGGTCCATTTCAGCAGTTCCGCGGATAAATTGTAGACTCATTCTGTCACATCCTTTATAAATGTTTCTTGACTTTAGTTTATCATAAATCGGTCTTAAAAACGGCTTTTAGTCCCTAACAAAAAAAGCCTCTTAGTTAAAAGAGAACTTTTCTGTTTATTCGTGTGGCTTAGACCATTTTAAATCGTACCAAAACGATCCAATGGCCATAAAACAAATTTAACATCGCCCATTATTTTGTCCTTACTGATAAATCCGATCATTCGTCCATCTTTTGAATTTCGGCGGTTATCACCCATCACAAAATATTCACCATCGGGAACTTTTTTCTCACCGGTTACTTCACTTAAAGTGAAATCAATGGTCAATGGTAACCCATCAGTCACTTCAGCTTTAAATTCATCAAGATAAGGTTCTTTTACTTCTTTATCATTGATATATAAAATATCATCTTTGTACTCAATCGTATCACCTGGTAAACCAATCACTCGTTTGATATAATTCTTTTTCGGCTCATCTGGTGCTGGAAATGTTACGATATCAAAGCGTTTGATTTCCGTATTCTTTAGTGCAATCACTCGTTCACCATCAGCTAATGTAGGATCCATCGAATGACCTTTAACAACAACTGGTGTAAACACGAATTGTCTTAATAAAAATAATAGTGCCGCTAAACCAACAAAAAATAAGATTGTATGTATTAACTCTTTAGACTTCAAATTCCATTCCTCCAAAAACTTGCTTTCTCTAGTTTACCACAAACAAGCAAATTCCTACAGGATTCTTTTCTTTTTGAGGAAACTTTTAACTCTTCTCTTAATAATTGGTTCAATTTCTGATTGTACCATAAATTAAAAATCAAAACTGAGCGTCATAGCTGAGTATTTCAACTCAGTTTCGACCAACTTACATATCTTTTACAACAACATAATACACAGCGAGTGGACCATGTAGTCCCACTACTAATTGCATTTCAATGTCCCCTGAGTTAGAAGGTCCCGAAATAAAATGAATCGCTGATCCAACTTTTCCACCTTTTGCTTGTTTTTGTGCATAGTAAGCTGCTGCTTGGGTAGAACGAGGAACAATTTTGCTCATCGGAATAATTGAAATATAGTGTTGTGGTAAGAAATGTAATGAACGACCTTGACCAGCGTTTGTTTCAACGACCACTGATCCTGATTCAGCTAATAAAAATTCGGCAAAGGCTATAGCAATATTTGCGCGTTGTGCATTGTCTATATTCGTCTCTCTGTGTTCTGAACCTTTTTGCCAAAACTTTAATTGTTCATTTTCCTCCCCAAAAGCTCCTTTTTGAGTAAATCTGTCTAACCCGTAAGTTGAAAAACGCTCATCGATCGGCAATAAAATTTTTCCTTGTCCAAATTCTTCGATTATCTGATTGATTGTAACCGCCAATTGATCTTTGGTTGTTTCTATCAGCTTCGTATTGATCTTTTCTACACGTTTTTTAGCAACCTCCAGCAATTCTTCAGGTGATTTATCTGCCAAGGTCGTCTCTGGCAGATCATTGATTGGATGAAATGGATGTGCTTTGACACTTTGTCGTTCTGTACCCAATTTTTCATTCAAATTCTTAAAAAAAGCAGCTCTATTTTGTATATTAGCATTAGTCATCTTTTTCACCTGCTTTATGCTTTTTATACCAACTTCTAAAATTCTCAGAACTTTTTGGTGGCCGCGGCAAATCTCTAACATCGGTCCAACCTTTAACAAGTCCAGGGCCTTTCGCTATATATCCACCATATTGAAACATATTGTCGACTGTGATCTCTTTTTTCTTACTTAACGGTGCTAAACCTACATGATCGACCTTCATAGCCATTTTAAATAAACTTGGCGTCGCAGTCGCTTTTCCTACAACTCTCATTTGGAAATCATCAAACCCATGCTGCATCTTCAATTCATCTGTCATGACTCTTCGATGTTCGATCAACAGTTCATGTAATGGTATTTTCACTGGACAAGTATCTGTACACGCACCACAAAGACTAGAAGCATAAGGTAATTCCCCAAATTGTTGATAGCCGCCCAAAACAGGTGATAAAACAGCGCCAATCGGGCCAGGGTAAATCGAACCGTAACCATGACCACCGATATGACGATACACTGGACAAACATTTAAACAAGAACCACAACGAATGCATTGCAATATAGGTTGGAAAGCCGTTCCTAATGCGTTGGAACGACCATTATCTAAGATCACAACATGAAACTCTTCTGGTCCATCAGACTCATCTTCATTTTTGATTCCAGCAAACGTTACATAAGTTGTCAAACTTTGACCAACTGCGCTTCGCGCCAATAGATTGTCTAATACTTCTGCTTCCTTCATACTAGGAACGATACGCTCCATCCCCATTAAAACAATTTGTGTCTTAGGAATACTGATTGTTAAATCTGCGTTCCCTTCATTCGTATTTAAATTGATCATCCCGCTGTCAGCAATCGCAAAGTTGCACCCTGTAATACCAACTTCTGCTTCTAAGAAAAATTTCCGCATAACTTCTCTGGCACATCTCGCTAAATTGACCGGATCATTATCCCCTTTATAACCTAGTTTTTCCTCAAACACTTGACGAATCTGCTCACGATTTTTATGAATACTAGGGAAAACAATATGGGATGGTTCATCCCAATCATCCATCTGCAAAATAAATTCAGCCAAATCAGTTTCCATGACGCTTACACCATCCAACGCCAATAACATTGGATCAATATCAACTTCTGTGGTCACCATTGATTTTGATTTAACAACTTTTTTAGCGTTTTTAGCTAACACGACTTGTTTGACATATTCACTTGCTTCTTCTGCACTTTGAGCAAAAAAGACTTTTCCACCTTGTTCCGCTACCTTGTCACTAAACTGTTCTAAATAGTCTGGTAAATAAGAAATAGTATGTTGTCTAATCTGTTCGCCTAAGGCTCGCCACTGTTCCCAATGACCAAGTTCCTCTCTAGCACCTTCACGTTTGATCCATTGATCATCTTGCGCTTTGGCTACAGCTTTTTGCATGAAAACATCTTTTTTACTATCCTCTAATCGTTCTTTAAATGGTTTTGAGCTGGTTGTTAATCCCACGATTTTTCCTCCTAGATAACTGTCATTCGTTTTGGCTGGTCACAGCGTTCGTTGTTCACTTGTTGATTTAGCACTTCTGCAATATGCATGATTTTGATCAGTTTACCGTCTCGATTAAATTTACCACCGATATTCATCAAACAACCCATATCTGCGCTGATTAAAATCTCTGCTCCAGTATCAATCACGTCATTCATTTTTTCTGTAACCATTTGTTCAGATATTTCCGGCATTTTTACGGAAAATGTCCCACCAAACCCACAACAGTTTTCAATATGGTTTAATGGCACCATTTCTAATCCCTCAACATGATCTAATAAAATAAATGGTGCTTCCCGTTCTTTCAAAATTCTCGTCATATGGCACGAACGATGGTAGGTCGCTTTAGCCTTTAATGAAGCTCCAACATCGGTCACACCTAACACACGATAGAGAAATTGACTGAACTCAAACGACTTTGCAGCTAACGCTTTAGCTTTTGGACCATAGATCGGATCGTCTTTTAAGAAATGTTGATACTCTCTCAACATCCCTACACAAGAGCCCGCCGGTCCAACAACATATTCTGCCTCCTCAAAGCAATCGATTTGATTTTTTAACGTGGCATAACTTTCTTCAACATAGCCGCTATTATACGTTGGCTGACCACAACAGGTTTGATTATCAGGTAGCGAAGTTTCACAGCCTAAACGCTCCAAAACCTCAACCATCGCCTGTCCTACATTTGGAAATAGTAAATCAACAACACATGTAGAAAAAATACTAACTTTCAAAAAAATGCCCTCCTCGTAAAGTTGTACGAAAAGGGCAAATCAGTTATCTATATAGTCAAAAATAACATTGGCATATACATCCGCCTTTACCTAAGTAAAAACGATCACTCGTCCCGTTATCATACAACTTAGAATCAAAATCATTTTGTAATAATTATTGCACAATAATAATTCTAGCAATGATAGGACTGTTTAGCAATCAATTTCTGTATGCTTTTTCGCATACTTTTATTTTACTTAATCTGGCACGATTGCAAACGAACGAACAGGAAATCCTGGTGCATTCACTACATTGGGAAAACTGGTTAGAATAATACTACCAACAGGTGGAACCTGTTCTAAATTACACATTACTTCAACTTGATATTTATTTTGTTTTAACCAATAATATTCAGCCAATAAACCATTATTTTTTCTAAAATCTACCGCACTGTCTGTATCTAACGTCTCATGACCAATCGCTGTAACATTACGGACCTCACTAAGATACTTCAAAGCTTCCAGACTCCAACCTGGTGTATGAGCATTGCCATCTGAATCAACATTATAATACTCTTCTGTAGAACCCCAACGATTAGACCAGCCGCTTGCAAAGGCCACAAAGGCTTCTTCAGGAAGTGAGCCAAACTCTGCTTCAAAAGCTAAAATATCTTGGAGTGAAATGCAATAGTCATGATTTTCATTGACTTCTTTTTCCTTATGGATAACATATAGTGGTAAGACTAGCTCTTTTAATGCTAACTCATGTAGATAACGTTTCCCCTGTGCAAAATGAATGGGTGCATCAATGTGTGTGCTATATTGCGTTGGAAAAGTGTACTCTTTGGCAAAAAAACCGTCTTCATTGATCTTAAACAATGTTTTTTCCCGTGATGCGTTAAAAGCACTAAAACGCGGAATTTTATCATGTATTGCATGACTTAAGTCAATCCACTTCTTTTCTTTCAAACAATTCATTGCGTCCAATGTATTCATACGTTCTCCTCCATTTTTTCCAAATATATGGTTTGAGTTTGATTATAATCAAACTTAATTACTAATATACAAGAAAAATAGATGACTGTATACGTAACATTTGATAAACTGAATAAGAATAGGATTATAAAGGAGGATCACCATCATGTTTATCTCATTTGGCATGTTTATTGGTTTAATTATATTAACGATCATTATGATTGTATTGATTATTTATTTGACATTTACAGGCGGTAATAAAAAAGCACGTCGTAAAAACATTCTTCAAGCAGAAGAAGCTGCTAAAGAGCGGTTAGCTCAGAACGATAGTACTATGTCACAACAATCAAATAACTTACATCAGAATGAATCGAATTACCATGACGATTTTAGGCAAGAACTTGACACAGAGAATCATTATTACCAAGAGTCAGATTCAGAAGAACCTATTGAGGACGATTACTCATTACATGTTCTTCCTTACCCAAAAGATGATGACTTCAAATAGGTAAAAACCGTGCAAACTCACAATTGAGTTTGCACGGTTTTTATAGTATAAAATCGAAAAATTGAAATTATAAAAATAAACAATTGCTGTATTATGTGATACTGACCAAATGATTTGACTTTAAAACATTCTATTTCTATAATTTGGGAACACTAGAGAAAAAGGATTGATGAAATGGACTTTCTTCTAAACGAAAAAAGTAAAAAGAAAATAGAGCTCTTTACTGAATTACTATATAGAGATGACGAAGAAATATCTTTTTCTTATTTACAGTATTTCCTAAATGTCTCTTTGAGTACATTAAAGCGTTATTTTGATGAGTTAGATGTTATATTTCTGAAATAGATACTCTACAGGACCAAGTTAGGCTTTATGATTCGTTTCCAAGATCACAGCCTTTGATCAAAGACTGTGATTTATTAATTGAGGAATATGAAAAATTCTTTTATCCTAATTTAACTATGGGAAAAGAACAAAAAGCCATCGCCTTCTACTATTCACTTCTTGGACTAATTCAAGCGACTTACTTTTCAATAAGTTCATTTCAATTTTTTAGAGCTTCGTTTACTTACGAATCTCAAAATTCGTTGTCAATTAAAGTAAACTCAAAAGTTCAACGATTCTATACGTCATTCCGAGAAAATAATCTGGACATTACTATTCCCACTTCATTTAATTTTGGAATGAAGATCTTGTTAACTGTTTTAACAGAAACCTTTTAGTCCAATCTGTCTCTGTTTACATTCAATATTCAAGAAATAACTTAGGTACAGTTTACATAAAAAATAGATTGAATACTATTTTCAACCCTAAAACATTCTATTTTTAGGATACTATTGAACAGGCTGATCTGATAATCACAAACTGTTTTGAACTCAGAATAACTACAAGCAATCTAAAGTTTTTCTATGTGTCAAACATATACAAGGAACCAACTTAGTTTGAGTTATTTTCGTGCATTCAAGCGTTTTTATTTAAACCTGAATAAATTCAAAAATACCGAGGTCAAGACATAACTTGTAGAGTTATGTCTTGACCTCGGTAATTTTTTAATAAACTTATCTTACAGACGTGCGTTCAATTCTTTTGCTAGGTCTTCAAAACCTGGTTTACCAAGTAGAGCGAACATATTTTTTTTGTATGCTTCTACACCTTCTTGGTCAAATGGATTTACACCATTTAAATAGCCTGAAATGCCAACAGCAATTTCAAAGAAGTACATAACATAACCTAATGAATAAGCATCCATTGCAGGAATTTTAACAATCATATTTGGCACTCCGCCATCTGTATGAGCAAGTAGTGTTCCTTCGAAAGCTTTTGTATTTACAAAGTCGATTTCTTTTCCTTGTAAATAACCAAGACCATCTAAATCTTCTGTAAGTTCAGGAATAGAGATAACATGACGCGGTGTATCAACTTTAACAACCGTTTCAAATAAGTTACGCATACCATCTTGAACATATTGACCCATTGAGTGCAAATCAGTAGAAAAGTCCGCCGCTGCTGGGAAAATGCCTTTTTGATCTTTACCTTCTGATTCACCGAAAAGTTGTTTCCACCATTCAGAGAAGTAGTGCATTCCTGGTTCGTAGTTGATCAACATTTCAGTTGTTTTCCCTTTACGATATAAGATATTTCTTAACGCAGCATATTGGTATGCTTGATTTTTGCTTAAATCAGTTGTTGATGCATATTCTTTACGCGCATCATTAGCCCCCGTCATCAAGGCATCGATATCGCCACCACTAACTGCAATTGGTAATAAACCAACTGGCGTTAATACAGTGAAACGTCCACCAACATCATCAGGAATCACGAATGTTTCCCAACCCTGCGCATCCGCTTCAACTTTAACAGCGCCTTTAGCACGGTCAGTTGTGGCATAGATACGTTTATTTGCTTCTTCTTTACCATATTTTTTGATCAATAATTCTTTGAATACTCTAAATGCGATAGCAGGCTCTGTCGTTGTACCTGATTTAGAAATCACATTTACTGAGAAGTCACGATCACCAATAACATTGATCAAATCAGCTAAATAAGTTGAACTAATACTATTTCCAGCAAAGAAAACTTGCGGTGCTTTTCTTTCGACTGCGGGTAGTAAATTGTTAAATGAATGATGTAAAAATTCAATCGCTGCTCTTGCACCTAAGTAAGAACCACCAATACCAATTACAACTAAAACTTCTGAATCGGATTGGATTTTTTCAGCCGCTTTTTTGATGCGATCAAATTCATCTTTATCATAATTTTCTGGTAGATCGATCCAACCAGTAAAATCACTCCCAGCTCCAGTTCCTTCTCTTAATGCTTTGTCTACTGCAGTCACTTGTGTCTGCATATACTCCAATTCATGATCAGCAACAAATGGCGTCAAATTGGAATAATCAAATTGAATGTGTGACATTCCGTCTCCTCCTTGAAATTAAACTTAATACACTCACTACTTTACGTTCTTTTTATGCTTTTTTCAAGCAAATTATGACTGTCTGTACCAATTTTATTTTAAATCAGTTAAAAAGCCTCATTTATAACACAAATCCAAACATCTTTTAATCCGAATTGGTCTATACAACATTAACGTCCATCCGAAAAAATAAAGAATGATCATGACCAAACGCATCACTCTCATTCTTCATTTCTTTAAGCTAAACTAACCCTTGACTTAACATCGCTTGTGCTACTTTTTCAAACCCTGCAACGTTTGCTCCTAAGACAAAATTATTTGCAGCGTCATATTTATTCGCTGTATCACGGCATGTTTCGTAAATATTTTTCATAATATCATCTAGCATGCCATCAACTTTTTCAAATGACCAAGATAAGCGTTCTGAGTTTTGACTCATTTCTAATGCAGAAACAGCTACCCCACCAGCATTTGCGGCTTTACCAGGGCAATACAAGACACCTGCTTTATCAAGTACTGCAACAGCCTCTAGCGTACATGGCATATTCGCACCTTCAGCTACGACTTTTCCACCATTTTTGACTAAAATTTCAGCTTGTTGCTCATTGATTTCATTTTGCGTCGCACATGGTAAAGCAATATCGTAAGCTACTTCAAAGTCCCAAACTGATTGACCATCATAATACGTAGCATCTGAATGTGTCTCGACATATTTAGCAATACGTTCACGATTTTTCTCTTTTAATTCTTTGACTAATTCAACATCGATTCCATTTGGATCATAAACAAACCCGCTTGAATCAGAACATGTCAGTACCGTTGCACCTAGTTCTTTGGCTTTTTCCATTGCGTAAATTGATACATTTCCGCTTCCTGAAACAACAACTTTTTTTCCTTTAAATGAGTCATTTGAGTCACTCAATAGATGTTTAACAAAGTAAACACAACCATATCCTGTAGCTTCAGTTCTCGCTTCACTCCCCCAATAGCCTAAAGGTTTACCAGTTAGAACACCTGCATCATAATTTCTCAAACGCTTATACATACCGAATAAGTAACCGATCTCTCTTGCACCAACACCAATATCACCTGCGGGTACATCTGTGCTCGGTCCAATATGTTTTTGTAATTCTGTCATGAAACTTTGACAAAAACGCATGACTTCAGCATCTGATTTCCCTTTAGGATCAAAGTCACTACCGCCTTTGCCCCCACCAATCGGCAAACCTGTCAAGCTGTTTTTAAAGATTTGTTCAAATGCTAAAAATTTCATCACACTTAAATTCACGCTGGGGTGAAAACGTAAGCCACCTTTGTAAGGACCAATCGCAGAATTATACTGGACACGGTAGCCACGGTTGACTTGCCAATTGCCTTGATCATCTTGCCAAGGAACTCTAAACTGTAAAATTCTCTCTGGTTCGATCAAGACACCTAAAATATTGGCTTCAATGAAGGCTGGATTTTCTTTTAAAAATACCTCAACCGTTGGTAAAAATTCGTCAACTGCTTGCAAGTATTCTACTTGCCCTCGATCGTTTTCATGAATCTTTTTTTGAATTTCTTCCACGTACTGTTTTGCTTCCATTTAATCACCCTCTCATCGTTATAATCCTATTTTAACCTAAATTCTGAAAATTTCCACAATTTTTTACTATGAATTGCAAAAAAAATAGAAAAAGTTTTGAAAATTGTGTTAAAATACCATTGAAATGGAGGAGAATTTATGAAATCATTCGACGTGATTGTTGTCGGGGCAGGTACTAGCGGTATGATGGCCGCTATCGCAGCAGCTAAAGCCGGCAGTAATACTTTATTAATAGAAAAAAACAAACGTGTTGGGAAAAAACTCTTATTGACTGGTGGTGGTCGTTGTAACGTGACCAACAATCGACCAGCAGAAGAAATTATTGCCCATATTCCTGGAAATGGAAAGTTTTTATATAGTGCTTTTTCACAATTTAACAATTACGATATTATGGAGTTCTTCGAATCAAACGGAACCCATTTAAAAGAGGAAGACCATGGTCGGATGTTTCCCATCACAGATCGCTCAAAAACGATTGTCGAAACATTATTTAACCAATTAGAGCAACTTGGCGTTACCATCTACACTGAAGCAAAAGTTGAAAAGATTCTGCATAAAGACAAACAAGTGATTGGCGTCGCTATAGAACACGAGAAACTCTATGCTCCTTGCGTCATTCTAACAACTGGCGGCAGAACCTACCCGTCCACAGGGTCAACAGGTGATGGCTATAAGCTTGCAAAACGATTAGGTCATACAATTAGTCCGTTGTACGCAACGGAATCACCTATCCTATCTAATGAGCCTTTTATTCAAGATAAAACGTTACAAGGTCTTTCCTTACAAGACGTTTCACTTTCTGTTTTAGACAGTCAAGGAAAAGTCCTCGTTGAACATCAAATGGATCTTTTATTTACTCATTTTGGTATCTCTGGCCCAGCTGCTTTGAGATGTTCTAGCTTTATTAATCAAGAATTGGCTAAAACCGACCAACAACCAGTCACATTACGACTAGATATTTTCCCACAAAAAAGCGTACAGGAATTGAGCGGCGAAATCAAAAAAAGACTTTTAGAGCAATCCGAAAAATCATTAAAAAACGCCTTGAAAAACTTAGCTCCTGAGCGTCTATTAGATTTCGTCTTAAGCGAGCTCGGTCTTTCTGACAGCCAAGCCAAACAAGTCTCGGAGAAACAACTAGATCAACTCGTTCAACACTTAAAGTCTTTTTACATCAAAGCTGACAAGACGCTACCGATTGAAAAGTCTTTTGTAACCGGTGGCGGCATCTCCTTAAAAGAAATCCAACCAAAAACAATGGAAAGCAAATTGGTCAACGGTTTGTTTTTCGCAGGTGAGTTATTGGACATTAATGGTTACACGGGCGGTTATAACGTGACGGCTGCTTTTGTTACTGGACATGTTGCCGGAACCCATGCGGCAGCTATTGCTGAATATACGTATTTACCACCTCTGGAGACAGAATAAACAGATCATACAGAAAAACCTCAACAAAAAGTACTAGTAACTTTGTTGAGGTTTCATTGTATTTATGGTCCATTTTCCAGCGTCCAAACTATTTGAGTTCCATACTCTTCATTAGAACGAACCGTTCCTGGCAAGACATTCAAGTATATCGCTTGTTGCTCTAATTGATTAAACTTCAATGGGATTTTTCCATTCCGTCCATTTCTATCTGAATATAGTTCCGTCGTCATTTGATCACTTAGCGGTTGTTCAATCAGTTGATTGTTTGCGTCAAGTTTACGTAAGTTTATAGTACTTTTAGTCTTTTTGCCACTCTTAGTCTGTAGCGGTTGTGACAATTTAGCCATTAAGCGCCAATCTTTTATAAGAAAACGACTATCATCGATTAGAAAATCAATACTTTTTTGCGGATAAATTTCTTGAATTTCAGATTTAATTGTTGGCACACCGAAGGAGATAGGTGCTGCAACTTGATCAAAATCTAACTTTCCAGCAGAAAGTGTCACAGTTATCGTTTTTTTCAACTCACCTAAACTAAATGTTACCTGATAACTTCCCGGACTTTTACGCATGCTTGAATGATTGACCGCGAGCTGATCTGTTTTATTCTCACCAGTAGTTGTTTGCCAGACTCCAGCCTGGCTATTTTTTAGCAAAAACTGGATTTGTTCTTCACTTTTATCTGGAAAATCAATGGCCAAACTTGTAAAATCAGCTGTATACAACATATGCTCGCCGTCATCGATTGTTTCTTGGTCTTTAACGAAAATCGGTACAATGATTTTCAACGTATTCTTGGCTTTATCCATTAGCGTAAGTTCTGCTGTGGAAAAACCAACTTTTGTGAGATCTGGTGCTTTTGTCAACGAAACATTCACATGCTGACTGCCAGCATTATCATAAATGTTGGTTAACAATTTATCCAATGAGGGTAATGCTTCTCCAAGAGTCAACACTTGTTTTACAGGATCTGCCACAGGGGCTGTTGTATCTTTTATTTCTTGAGATACAGACTTCTCACTAATATTTCCGGAACTATCAGTTGCTGTGACATAATAATTAGCATAGGGAACCAGTGGCTGCTTATTAGCTGGTATCGCTAATGAATAGGTGCCATTTGTTGTCGCTGTTCCTTCTAAGAATAAGATATTCTTACTAGCGTCATAGACTTTGATAACTGAACTTTTTTCCCCTGTTCCTGAAAAGACTGTATCAGTATCTTTTAAATGTTCTAAAGTAGGCTGAGCAGGAGGCGTTGTATCTAAGACCGTTTTTGTTTGTACTGTTGATTTACCATGAAGCATACTGACTACAGTGATTTTTTCAAGATATTGAAAATGACTGTCCTTGGGCAGTGAGTAGCTGAATTTCCCTGTTCCATCTGCTCTAATTTGATATGTTCTAATATCCCCCTCAACCTCAGAATTTAAGGTTCCTTTTGGGATGTCATTTCGTCCAGAGAAGTTTAAAAAGGCATTCGGGTAAGTAACACCAATAATTGTACTACTATGGGCATCCTGCAGGTTATCCACCAAGTTTTCGATCGTCAGCTGGGTATTTACTGTGTCTAATAAACTTTGGGCTTTCGTTAGTTTTGTCTCTAGAGCAGTCACCACTTTTACATCTAACAGTTCTTTGATTTCATTCACAATTTTTTTAGTTTCAGTTATTTTTTTCTGGGTCACACTCAATTTGAGCGCGGTTTGACTTTTGTCGGTAAATAATGCATCAACAGAAGCTGTAATGCCATTCACTTCATCGGTAATATCTATCAAAGACGGATTCTTTAGCTCGCCAGTTGCTGAGTTAGAAGCAGCCCCATAAGGAATACCATAATTAGTAAATTCTAAATTTACTATCCCCCTGTTTGCTTTAAAACTATAAACAACTTCTTTGGAGTAACCGTCCGATAAATAAAATCGATCACTTTTTACTTCTCTATCCCAGTCGTCTTTTATTTTAAATTGATATTCGCTTGACGCACCTTTAACCGTTGTAATTGCTTGTAATACACCGCGAAACTGATAATACTTTTCGCTTTTAACTTGAATAGCATTTTGTTTTAAAATTAAGTAACCTGAGTTTATCCGCAAAGATACTGAATCCGCAGTAACTTTAGCTGCACCTATAGCGCCGCTCCCCCACGCTACACTTATATCTGTCCATTGATCTGTAATCACAGTATTCGACTCTACAATACCTCCCGAGCCATTATTATAGTAAGGTTTCCAATTCGTTGTTAATAAATTGACCGCTCTTAGATTACTTGAATCGGCAGCTTGTATTTCATAACTCTTATTTTTTAATTCTTTTACACTATAAAAAATACCCATTAAGCAGATAATTAGTGTTAAAGTTATGATTTTTTTTCTTTTTATCATTTTTCCACTCCTCATATTAATGCCTATAATAATTAGTCTGCCCAACAACCTATCGATCTTAAGTTAATAAAAAAGATTCAAGTATGAACTATGAATTTCAAATTTAAATACGTTCGATGTAACATGAAATACGACTTTAGCACGAGAAAAAGGGAACAATAAATCAGCCTTTTGTTTGATTCATTTTTCTGGCTTTCATGGGAAAATAGTTTAAAGAGGTGATCTATCATGAAAATCAAATTACAACGACAAACAACATGGGGCTGTGTGAGACACTTTACAGTTTATAAAAACGGCATCCAACAAGGCAAATTATTTAACAATATCCCAACTGAGTTAGAAGTTAAGACAGGCGATACACTTGAATTTAGAGAAGGGATTTTCCGTTTTTCTCAAAAAATCATCGTAACACCTGACATCAAAGAGGTTTCGATCACAAACAGCAATCATCTTCAGCAATTATTCGCACTCTTCATTATTTTGTTTTTGGCAATCTCTTTGCTTTGTCTTTCAATCGATTCTTTAAACGTTTTTTTAGCTATTGAAGTTGCAACTTTCGTTATTTTGAATCATTTATTTCGTTATCGTTCTTATCAATTTAGCGTTGAAACTAGCCAACCATTGCGCTCCTTATTAAAGTCTCTAACTTCAGCCAAGGTCGCTTGACTATACTTAGAACTGTTCAAATCTATAGCCAGGTTTGAATGGTTTTAATTTTGATTACAGTAAATAAACGATGTTAATACTGGAATTCTTTTTCATAGCTATCGGTATCTAAAATATACCCAATAGAGCGAATCGTTTTTACTTGAACAGGTGAATTCTTCACGTCAGAAAACTTCTTTCTGACGTGAGAAACAAGGTTGCAGACCCGATTCTTCTGTAACTCCTCCGGTCCTTTCCCCCACACACCTTGATAAATATCTTCATAGGTGACTGTTTCGTTCCTTTTTTTATATAAAATAGTTAAAGCTAAAAATTCTTGTCTGGTTAAATTAATTTCTTGATTTTTATTGATTAGCACGCACGATTTTTTCGGAATCATCTCAAACGAGGAGCCCTGATCTTTTTTCTCAACAGTTTCTTTCCTAATTCTTTTTAAAATATTTTTTACAATTAAATCTAGTACATCAGCATCTTCAGAAAAAACGCCATCTGCTCCAAGTTTTAAATAAACCATTTGAGAAGTAAAAACGGTTTGCTCTTTGTCTGAGAGGATCAGGACGTAGATATTAGATTTTTTTCGAATTTCTAATAACGATTCACATATGTTGGTAAAATTGAGTTCGACACTTTCTTCTATTATAAGAACATCTAATATAGCTAAATCATCTAAACAAAGTTCTTCAATTAGCTCAAGTGAACATTGTTGGTCTATGTCCAATATTTTATAGTAGTTATTTTGAGGTCTTCTTAATGAAAAATAACCTATATTATACATATTACATTTCCCCTATATATTAAATTTGTTAATACTCAATTAATAACCCTTTAAAATTAGCTATCTCTTTTATTTTTAGTATTATTTTTTTGTCTATTCTTTGATTTTTTTCTTTTTGCTGCATTAGCTCTTAATTTTTTTCTTTTTTGCTGTTTCTTTTTACTGATGTATTGACTAAACGCAAATGTAATAATCATCAACAGTACAGCTGCGGCTACTCCCCCAAAAATATACCAATTTGTAGGATCAACCTTTAATTCAACTGCTTGTTCATTCAGTTTTTTTGCGTCTTTTTGGCTTATTTCAAAATCTTTAGACCATTTCCATTTTTCAGACCCATTAGACACATTCATGTGTAATGTATATTTTCCTGCTTTAAATTCTTCATTCTCCCAACTCGTTCCAAAGTTAAAGTTAGAATTTGGTGCCATCCGAATGCCAGGCTTTTTTTGTTCGAATAATGTTTCTTTGCTACCTTTTTTAGTTACTCGAGCATCAACTTCCAGCTTTTGGATAATCACGGGCTGTGTATTTTGAATATTCGCCTTCAAAACATTTCTATAGTTGACCTGAGATGGTTGTATTTTACCTAGCAGCAAATCTGGTTTAATAACATTGTCATTTTCTCTAATCAATACACCAATTGCAAAAGCAAAGCGATTTTTAATCTGCACGCCTGAGTTATCTTTATTTTCTTTTGTTTTGTCTTCTTTTTCAGTAAAATGAAGACCACCTAAAATGACACCATCCAATTCTTCATCAGGCATTGTCACCTTTACTTTTAACGTTTTTGAGCTTTTGGCTGGAATCGTGCTTTCTTTTTCTACTTCACTAATGATGGAAAAAGGTGCTTTTAGTGTTTTATCCAATGTAGGATCTGAATTGCTATAATCAACGATGCCATTATCATTGGTAATTGCTGTATTCGCATAATTTTCCACGGTGACTTCTTTGTCTAAAGGATTATTCATCAAAACTTCTAATTCCTGAACTTGACCAGGCTTCATCTTCAAATCAAAATAAGTTTTTGTTTTATCTATTTGATTCTCAGGAATGACCGCTGTTACAGAAAAATTCATGGTTCCATCTTGTGCTGAAGCTTTTAGTGGAGCCAGTCCTATCATGATGATCAAAAGTAAAAGTGATACTATTCGTTTATTCATTACTAATTTCTCCCAACTTGCATATGTTTGAATGTATGTTCTTACATTATTGCTTATGTAAGAATCAATCATTGCTACAATGATTGATTCAATTGATCTGTTTAGTTACACTTAAGGTGCTGTTGGTGTTGATGAAAGAGTCCAAGTGATTGTTGATTTGTATTCTTCCGTAGCATCTTTCTTGGAATCAGCAGGCACACTAAGCGTAATATTAGGATTTGTATCTAGATTTGAAAACTCAGTTGTTTTGTCTTTGCTAAATACAGCAGCCCAAGAACCCATCCCTTGATTTACTTCTGCTTGGATAAACGTTTGGGGTATCGAATTTAATGTTATATTTGTATTAAGCGTCCCAGGCTTAAGGGTTTCACCTATAACAGCCGTAGAAAATTCTGAATGACCTAGTGTTAAAGTAGCTTTTAAATCTGCTTTTGGATCTTTTGTACCTTGAAATGCAGTAGCTGATGCTGTTAACTGCCAGCCTTCATTCGTTCCTCTGTTGTCTGTTACTTGTACATAATGAGGTACGTATTTACTTTGAAGAGGTTCTGTCAATTTCCCAGTTTTATCTAGTAAATTAACTTTGGGATACACCGGATGATACTTCGCAGCATTACCTGACATTGTCACTGTACCAAACTTAAAGTTTGGCGCAAAATCAACCCTTAATGGCCCTTTCGTTCCTGTTGACCCTTCACCTGTATCTGGTTTCACTCCATCACCACCTGGATTAGTTGGATCGATTGTGTTTCCTCCATTATCAGCATCTTGTGCTTCTGATTTGAACTTTACAGTTGCATCAGTTGTCGGTGCTGCAACTTGCTCAGCGAAGGCTGGTGAAGCTGCCCCTAAAATAAATGTACTAATCAATAGCGCAGAAGCGATTGTTGTTGTCTTTTTCATAATTAATTTCCTCTTTTCTATTTTTAATATCGTTGTTTATGCTTTTGTTATTTTCTGACTTTAAGGTGTCACTTCTGGAGTATCTGATGATTTTTCTGGAGCATCTACTAATGTCCATGTCAACACGGTTTTATAGGCAGCATTTGTTAGTTTTGCAGTATCACCAGGGATAGTCAAGGAAACACTTTTCGCTGCTTGTTCATCCGTATCGCCTAATGTATAGTGCCAAGTCCCCATTCCTTTACCTGCAGATGCATTAACGACTGTGACAGCTGGACCGCCAGGCTCAAGCGCTACTTTTCTACCTAGCGGAGCAAATGCTGCGCCCTTTTGTGTAGACTTTAACGTTGGATTATCAAGCGTTAATTTAGCGCCTTCAAGTGTAGAACCATTTGCTTGGAATTGTGCATCTTGTTTAAGCTGTAACTGCCAACCGGCATTCGAGCCACGATTATCAGTAATCTGAACATAGTTTGGTACTTTTTTGGCTTCTAAAGTGTCTTTTAGTTTGATTTCTGCTAATTTCGCATAATAAGTTGCTGTATTACCAGAAACCTTAACGGAACCAAAATTGATTTTTGTGATATAGTCGATTGTTAAAGGTCCTACCATCCCTGTATCACCTTCACCCGGTTTTACAAGTTCTTCACCACCAGGCCCAACTGGAGGTGTCACTTCCGTTTCATTTTGCTCAAATGAAATTTCAGCTTCTGATTTTGCCGGATCCACAATTGTCATTGGTGGTTTCACTTCGTCGCCTGTTGTATCAGCAAATGCTGCTGGAGTTCCTAGTAGTAAACTTGCAAATGTTACTAAACCTGCAGTCGTTAGTGTTAAATTCTTTTTCGATATCATGTTTTTTCCCCTTTTACTTTTAGATTGGTGTATCAATCAACTCCCAGGTTAAGGAAGTTGTATAGTTACCTTTTTTCTTTTCGCTTGTTCCTGGAACACTGACTTGTATGCTTGTTTTACTTTCTTCGCTATCTTTTCCAAACATAACTAACCAAGTTCCTTTACCCGTTTTTTCGGTAGACTTAGCCATTTCTGTTGGTTCTCCGCCTTCTGGATCAAGACGCACACTCTCTGTAGCAATGGGTTTGCCTCCATTGTTTGGAGAAAACAGCGTAATATTTTTTAACGATATTTCAGCTCCTTTCAATGAGTGTGTACCATTTTTAAGCTGCCCATTTTGTTTAATCGTTAAACGCCATCCAGAATTTTTTCCTCGATTATCAGTTATTTGAAGGAAATTTGGGACCATTTCTTCAGTCCCATCAGATAACTTTTTTATCCGCATCAATTTTGCATAATAAAGATCATTTTTCTGCGATCCATCATGTTCTCCAAAAATAACATGTGGGGCAAAATCAACACTCAATGGACCTGACGTTCCAGGACGAATGGGAACTGACGAAACTATTTCTACTGCCTCACCAGGTTTGTCCCTATCGATAGGTGGAGTAATATCACTATTTTCTGTATATAAAATTTCTGCTTCAGATTTATTTTCCACCGCTCCATCTGCAAAAACTACCGGCACCTCTACACAAACTCCCCCTAACAGCAGCGCCATAAAAACAATAAATTTTCTCATGATTTTTTTCATTTCCCCTCCCCTTTCACCATGGAGCACCTTCAGTCGTAGGGCCAAATCCACGATCGATTATCTTATTGTAATCTGGATAAATAGGCACTGGATTATTCACATCTGAATTTGATAACCAATCCAGAGTATATTTCGCATCATTTCCAGCATAAGCACTTGCAGTTATCTCGGTAGAAAGTTGATAGTAATGACCAGGAATTGTATGAATTGTGCTTTTCACAAGTCCAAGAATACTGAGGTTCCCGTTGATATCAAACAATACATTTTCTTCAGCTTTTTCTTCCTATTATTTGCGTAATCTTTTACATATATTGGAGGATTTAAAAATGAGTAAAATGAATCCAGTAGTCAAAATTAAAAAACCAAAAAATAAATAGAAATTATTATTTTCAGATCCAGTACTTGGTAATACTCTGCTAATAACTGACTTCTCGGACTCTGCTTTTGAGTATTGCGTCTTAGCTTTAGATGCGCTAGTACTACTTTCAGACGTTGTATCTGTACTGCTGTCAGAGGTGGTCGTCGTACTTTCGCTACTAGCAGCTGCTACATCACTGTTAAACGTTAAACCAATTTCAGTGTCGTAATTAACAGCGTTTACCGCTTTAGAACTTTGGAGTAACGACACCATAATAAAAGTAATACTAAGCAGAATCAAAATAAAAGTTTTATGTTTCATAATACCTCCCTTTTTATCTTCAGCTCTCCTTTTGTTTCAAAAAAATATTATATATATATCAAACGAAGATTATCTAAATATCTTTTTTTAACCTTCTGAAGAATTTAAGTAATTTTTTTCTCTTTCGTATTACTTTATTATCATAAAACATAAAATTTTTTTTTGAAAATCCAAAACTGAACACATTTCAGTCCTCCTTTAGATAAAATAACAAAATTATATGAATAAACACTTTCCAAACGGAATTAAATATATATAAAAATAACAAATACAAAACAAAAATTCTTGTTTTTGATTATCGATTCATTGACTTTGATTTTTTTCTACTCTATAATTCCACGGAAAACTACTAACTTAAAGGACGTATATGAATGGAATTTTTTTTAAATGATAAACACAAGAAAAAATTAGAACTTTTTAAAGTATTGATTTTCGAAGATGGTGAAAAAGTTCCTTTCACCTATCTCCAACATTATTTAGATATCTCATTAAGTACTTTAAAACGTTACTTTAATGAATTAGAAACAGATATTCAAAATAATCATGACTTAAAAATGATTGCTTTTGAAAGAAATACGGGAGGTTTTCAAGTAACCAATCATTCAGATTTTAAAATTGATTATCTTGTTGTTCATTTAAGGCTCTATTACTTAAATGAATCGTTACAATTCAAAATTATTTCCAGTATTTTTACTAAAAGTTATTTAACTGCAGATGAATTAGCAGAAGATTTATTTGTAAGCATTCCTTATCTTTACAAGCAGATCAATACATTGAACGAACAACTTAAAGGTTTTCATATAAAAGTGATTTTTCATTCAGATCAGAATTTGTGTGGAGAAGAAAAACATTTAAGAATGTTTAGTTTTTATTTTTATTGGAATGCCTATAGAGGGATTCTTATTCCTTTTGAATCGGAACTCAATAGTGTTTTTACATGTCCTGATGTAGTGGAAAGTTTGAAAAAACGCTACTCTGCCTCTGTCATTAAACGAATAAAGTTAATGTTAGGAATCACTTTTATGAGGCAATATAAATACCCAATAATTTTACCTAAAGAAATAAAAAGCATTCTACAACCATTTGAAATTACGACAGAAATTTCGAGCATTGTGAAAAGGTATTTCATATCAGAAGATGAGCATCTATTTTTTAACTTGATGCTTAGAAGTTTCATTTCTGATATCGATTCTTCAAAAGAAAAAGTCATACTTTTTAACACCTTTCCAAGAACATCTACTTTAGTTTTTTCAAGTGAATTACTAATCAATGAATATGAAAAAAGTTTTTATCCTACAACTCTCATGAATCCCCAAAAAAAAGCAAGCATATTTTATTATGTTCTTATCGGGTTAGTTCATTCTAATTATTTTGAAATCAATCCAATGAACTTTTTTAGGCAAGTAATGATCAATGAGCAAGACAATACAGAATTTCTTAAAAAATATATAAAAAAACATCCTAAAAATTTTAGTTTTTATAAAAATTTTAGAAAAAACCATCCTGAATTTACCATTGATTCCTCGTTTAATTTGGGCATTTATATGTTATTGACGATCTTAACCGATATGTTTTTACTTCCTACAATCACTATTTACATTCAGTACAGCAGTAATAATTTTGGCTCCATCTTTATTAAAAATAGGTTGTTAACACTCTTTAACCCTGAAACTATCACCTTCACTAACCAATTAACTGAGGCAGATATTGCGATTGTTGACAACTTTGAAGTGCATGAAGAAAAGGAAAAGAAAAAATTTTTCTTTATAAATAGCTTTCTTGATGAAAGAATGTGGTTTGAGCTTATTGTATTTATTCAAAAAAACCTTTTAAATAGCAATTAAAAAATATTTTTACGATAAAAAAGCGACTAAGATCTAACTCTTGGAGTTAGATCTTAGTCGCTTTTTTATATTTTAGTTACTTTTCATCAATTCTGTTACATATGCCACCGTATCTGGTTGCTCTGCTTCAATCTTTGCAATAGCTGCAGAAAAGTTTGGTAGATGATCTTTGTGCGCGATCAATAGCTCATCTAGTAATGTTTTAGCCATTGCGCCACCTGGAACTAATGGGTTGATCGTAAATGCATGCAATGCTGCACCATAGTCTCCATCAATAGCAGCACGAATCACTGTTTCTTCCATGCCTTTCATTACTTGAATAATACCACGAGCAGCTGGTGGGAAAGCACCCCAATTATAAGGCTCATGTCCATGAGCTGTTACAGGTCCAGAAACTTCAACGACACAATCGTATGGTAAATCAGTGATTGTTCCATTATTTTCAGTTGAAACAACCATATCTGTACGTTTATCATTATGGATCGATGCGATCAATTCACAGGCTGCATCGCTGTAGTGTGTACCACCACGTTGTTCTAATTCTTTTGGTTTGTAATCTAAGTTCGGATCTTTATAAAGTTCAAACAGACGAGCTTCCGTTTCTTTAACGACTTGTGCTCTTGTTTCTCCTTTTTCAAATTCTTCAATTGAATGTTTCAGCATTTCATCTTCGATATAATAATAACGGTGATAGCCGCAAGGCAACATCCCTAAGTCTTTGATTTGTTCATAATGGAATGGTGCGTTATGGATATTTTTCAAGTGACTTTCAGAGTCTTCTTGCGGTCCATAAATTAAGTCGATCAATTCTTGTGTTCGTTCATTTCCTTGTTTATCCCAAACACGGTGCCAATGGAAGTGATTGATCCCAGCAAACTTGAAGAATAAATCATCTTCTGGAATACCTAATTTTTCAGCTGCTTGTTTTCTGTGACCAATCGGTACATTACACAACCCAGCCGTTTTTTTCCAACCGCCATGCTTGATTGCCGCTTCTGTAACCATGCCAGCTGGGTTTGTAAAGTTAACCAACCATGCGTCTGGGCATAATTCTTTCATGTCTTCAATAATACCAAGAATAACAGGGATTGTTCGGAACGCTTTAAACATACCACCTGCTCCGTTTGTTTCTTGTCCTAAAACGCCATGCGATAAAGGAATACGCTCATCTTTGATACGTGCGTCAAGTAATCCTACACGGAATTGTGTTGACACAAAGTCAGCATCTTTTAATGCTGCACGACGATCTAAGGTTAAATGAACTTCCCAGTCCAATCCAGCTGCTTTGACCATGCGTTTTGCCATGGCGCCAACTGTTTCCAATTTTTCTTTACCTGCTTCAATATCGACTAACCAAATTTCTTTGATTGGTAGCTCATCTTTTCTTTTAATATATCCTTCGATTAATTCTGGTGTATAACTTGAACCTCCACCAATTGTTGCGATTTTTAAAGCATCTCTTGTCATGTGTTTCCCTCCTGATTTTTTGTTCAGAATATGTTCTGACATCGTTTACATTTACATCATAATGTGTGGGAATGTTCCCATGTCAAGGTCTTTTTTTAATTAATTTATGTTATACTTAAAAAGTGAGAGAACTTTACTGTTAAAATTGTACTTAAGAAAGTAATTAAAACCTATCTACAATCATTCAATAAACGAGGTGTGCTGATGACCACAATTATCGATGTCGCAAAAAAAGCGCAAGTATCAAAGTCAACTGTCTCCAGGGTAATTTCGGGAAATGGCTATGTTAGTAAAGACAGCCGTGAAAAAGTTTTAGAAGCAATGGAAGCGTTATCCTACTCACCTAACTTAATAGCACGAAATTTACAAAGTGGCGAAACCAAAACGATTGGTTTTCTTGCTCAAGGTTATATGGATCCTTTAGGAATTTTTCTTCAAAGCTTCATCTCAATTGCGAAGAAATATAATTATTATGTAACATTATATTTTACCGATGGAGATAAGAAAAAAGAGATTGAAGCCTTAAATCAAATGAAGTACAAACAGCTTGATGGTGTATTTATCTTAACTCGAGCCAATAAATGGGAAGTCATTGAACCTTACAGTATTTATGGGCCGATTGCTACTTGGCATCGGATTGATTCTGAACGAATTTATTCTTCATACGTCGATCATTATTCTGGTTACCTAAGATCACTGCATTATTTGTATCAACGGGGTTACCGCTCAATTGGTCATGTTCTGGGAAATGTTGAAAATCTGAATACAAAAGCAAGACTTAAGGCTATTGAGGATTTTCACAAAGAAATAAATATTCCAGTCAAAGATGAATGGATTTTTCATGATCAATCCAGAATCGATAACGGGCAAAATATCGCTCAACTATGGCATGAAATGGTTAACAAAACGGATGCAATGGCTTTTTATACAGATTCTGTTGCTGCCGGCTTTATTTCTGAATTACAAACATTGGGCTACTCGCCCCCTGAAGATGTTGCTGTTATTGGTTTTGACAATAGTGAAATCAGTCGCTTGATGCATATTACAACTGTGGACTACTCGATTAAAAGCCAAGCTGAAAATTCATTTATTTATATTCATAACCAACTGAATAAAGAAACGATTCCGCAACAAGAAATGCGTGTTCAACTGATTGAAAGAAATACTGTGCCGTTAAGACTACAAGAAAAAAAGCAGTGAAGAAATGCTTCATTGCTTTTTTCTGGTGTTTAGGCTATTTTTGGCGTTCATTTCTTAAAATCGAAATCGATTGTTTTAGAGATTTTAAAACGCCGCCTTCACTATAAACCAATACATTTGATTTATAGAGTTTCGCTGAAAATAGGGTCAATAATACGCCGAAAACGAAAAGAATCACAACAGAAATCATCGCTCCAGTGTTTGTTACCGTTTCATTTGCTAAACGAATTGGCATGATAAAAGATGAAATCAGTGGAATATAGGAGGTAACTTTGATCACGATATTTTGTGGGTCACCCATACCTAATGAAATCCCGATAAAGTAACCAATCATCGCAATATAAATAATCGGTTGAACTGCTTTTGCTGTATCTTCGGGTTTGGATACCAAAGATCCACACAAAGCAGCTAACACTGAGTACACGAAGACTCCTAACACAAAGAATAGCAAAGTATAGATTACGAAGCTACCCAGTAGATTAGTCGAGGAAAGGCCCTCTAATAAGCCTTTTACCATATCTAAGTCTTTTAATTGTGTGTAGCCGATTCCAAATGCTCCAGCATAAATCACGATTTGAGTAAGAGCGACTAAAATGACGCCAGTCAATTTTCCATAAAAATGCGTTTGCGCTTTGGTACTTGATAAAATAACTTCCATGATTCGAGTCCCTTTTTCAGAGGCTATTTCTTGTGCAATGATTGACGCATACGTGATGATAATAATCCAAAGAATAATTGTGATAATAAATGATAAAGCCGACTGGATCGCTGTGTTATCTTGGCCTGTTGTCATTTTTCCTTTGTCATCAAAACTAACCTTACTCTTTTCAAAATTCGCCGGTTGACTCAAGCTTTCCACCTGTTCAGATGTTAAATTCAATTTACTCGCATTCAACGATGACTGAAGTCCGTTGAGCATTTGACTCATCATCAATTCTGTCGTTGTACCTAAAGAAGATTCTGTATATAATTTCCCTTGAATTTGTTGCTTTGCAGTATCCAATACTAGAAATGCTTCGATATCTTTATCCTTTAACTGTTTTTCAGCATCTTCTTGCGATGAAACAACTTTAAACGTATACTCATCTGTTTTTGACTTTGCTAATTGTTGCGCTAACTCCTGATTGTCTGAGACAAGGCCAACCTTTGTTTCCTCAGAAAATCCGTCTGCCAGTGAACCTGCAACATAAATAATTCCCATAACAATAAAGGGTACCAGTATCATAATAGCAAAGGAAATAGTTTTAACATTCTTTTTATAAACATCACTTGCTATGATCCAAAATTTACTCATTTGGCTCACCTGCTTTCATCTTGAATATTTCTTCTAAGGTCGGTGGTTGCTGATTAAACATTGGAATGTAGCCAAATTGAGTTGCACGTGCAAAAATTTCTTGGCCCGCTTTTGGATCACTCAAGGTTACTTCAACGACACCATCAGCACGTTTTACTGCTGATTGTACTCCGTCTACCGCTAAAACATCTTCTGGGGTCAAAGGGGATTCTAAGAAGACCTTTGTACGTCCAAAACTTTCACGGATCTCATGAACTTTCCCATTAAGCACCATCTCACCACTTCTTAACATTACAAGATGATCACAAATTTTTTCAACATTATCCATATTATGACTAGAAAAAATTACACACGAGCCTTTTTCTTTCAACGCGATGATCCCATCTTTTAACAACTCTGCATTCACTGGATCCAAGCCACTAAATGGCTCATCTAAAATAACCAATTTTGGTTCATGAATCAGTGTAGCGATCAGTTGAACTTTTTGTTGATTTCCTTTAGACAATGATTTTACTTTATCTGTTTTTTTACCTTTAACTTTGAACTTTTCCATCCATTCATCAATTTTAGGTTCGATTTCCTTTTTTGTCTTCCCTCTTAATTCAGCAAAGTAAATCAATTGCTCTTGAATCGAGACTTTTGGATATAACCCACGCTCTTCTGGCAGATAACCGATATCATTGTAATCTTTCCCACTTAATTGATGTCCATTCCACAATACCACACCACTATCTTGGGTTAAAAAGTCCAAGATCAAACGGAAAGTCGTCGTCTTGCCTGCTCCATTTTGACCGATTAATCCAAGGATTTTGCCATCTGGGATTTCAAAAGACATATTATCTACGGCTGTATAGTCCCCAAATGTTTTAACCAAATTCTTTACTTCTAACATTTTCCGTCCTCCTGTATTCAAATTAAATCAACTCTTTATAAAAAAAGTGAATTATTCATTTTATTGGGCGAAGATTTCTTCGATCCTTTATAAATTTTATCATGTATCAATAGTTTTTAAAAAGAATTCTTTAATAAGATACTAAGTAGCACACCTACGACAAAACCGATGATTGTTAAAAATATAGCATCTCTAACAATTTTTTGTCTTTTCGCAAAACGCTCTGGCTGATTATAATATTTTGTGCGATCACTGTAGATAACTAATGAAAAAAGCACACTGATGACTACGCCAATCGGCAATGCTGTAAACAACGTACCTAAAAACAGCAAAGTACCTCGAACAACTATGTTTGATAACATACTATTTTCAGTTGCTTTTGTTAACAAAAGCAACACCAGAAGACCAATTCCCACAGGTAAGTAGATAAGCGTCCGAACCAATAGCCACAGCCATTCCTTCTTCATACGAATCCAGTAACTTTCGGAATCGGAATAAATCGTTGGCGTATCACAATCAGCTTTAAAATAAAAATATTTGTCTTTATAATTCGTTATATATTCCCAACCAGCCTGTTCATAGATTACCAAATATTCAGACAATTCTTCCGATGAACCATCAAAAAAATCTACCGAGAACGCTTTTTCTTCCGATCGTCCTTTTTCAAAGACAAGAAAACCAGCTTGATTCATTTTTTTAAACTGCCAACCCTTTTCTGCTTGCTTTTTTAAAACTTGCATTTCTTTCTCAGGATAAAATGCAACCCCTCTAGAACAAATATATTTTTTCCCCTTAAACATGTTCATTCATTTCTCCCTTTTTCAGCTAACAGACGGTTTCCAGCTTGGTAAAGAAGTTTACGACGCTTGATATCTCGCTTTAAATTTTCAAGACCCTTCTCCGTAATTAAATAGATCTTCTTTCGTTCACTGCTCTCCTCTAATGTAATCAATTCACTTTTCTGTAACTTTTTTAAAATTGTATACATACTTGCAGGACCAATATCTACCTGCCCGTTTGTTAAACTGTTCACTTCTTTCATGATAGCGTAGCCATGTTGCGGTTCTAGCAAGGCCAGTAGAATCAAATAAGTGGAATCCGTCAGTGTATCTTCCAAGATATCTTGCCCCTTTATATCATTCAGTGATATATCATCTAATGATATAGTATCGCGTGTTACTAGCTGTGTCAAACTTTTTCTCAGAAACAAGCGTTTTTCTTGACAAGTTTTTTTATACATAAAAACGAAAAAAACTAAAGCCATTTTCATGAGCTTCAGTTTTTTATTCAATGATTAAGTCGTTTCCTCTGAATCAGATTCTTTTTGATGTAAATGATCATACACATTCTTAGCGACATTTTTCGGTAATCCAGAAGCGTTTAGTTCTTCGATTGAAGCGGCTGTAATATATTTCAATGACTTAAATTGCTTTAGTAATTCTTTTTTCCTTTTTGGTCCCAATCCTTCTATATCATCTAAACGTGAGGCAAAACTATTTTTACTACGCAGTTGACGATGAAAAGTAATTGCAAATCGATGTACTTCATCTTGAATACGCTGCAATAAAAAGAATTCTTGTGAATTTCGTTCTAAAGGAACAACGTCTAAATGAGGACCAAAAAGCAGTTCGCTGGTTTTATGCTTATCATTTTTAGCAAGTCCAGCTATCGGAATATCTAAGCCTAATTGGTTATCCAAAACTTCTTTGGCTGCATCTATTTGCCCTTTACCTCCATCGATCAAAATCAAATCAGGAAATGGCAGATTCTCTTTTAGCACTCGTGAATAGCGGCGATAAATCACTTCACGCATTGAAGCGTAATCATCTGGACCTTTAACTGTTTTGATTTTGTATTTACGGTATTCCTTCTTATCTGGACGGCCATCAATAAAAACAACCATTGCGGAAACTGGATCGGTTCCCATGATATTCGAATTATCGAACGCTTCAATTCTTATAGGCGTGGGGATATTCATGGCATTCCCCAACTTCTCGACCGCTCCAATTGTGCGTTCTTGTTTTCGTACAATTAAATCAAATTTTTCCTGTAGTGCAACCGTTGCATTTTTGCCAGCTAATTTGACTAATTTCTTTTTTTCTCCACGTTGTGGTTGCAACACCTTAGTTGAAAGCATTGCTTCTACACTCGCAACGTCGATATTATCTGGAATCAAGACTTCTCTAGGAATAAAGTGTTCGTTTTCTTGGTAAAATTGCCCGATAAAGGTTAAAAAATCTTCTTCTTCTTCATTGTAAAAAGGAAAAATTGAAACATCTCTTTCAATTAATTTACCTTGACGGATAAAGAAGACCTGAACACACATCCAGCCTTTATCAACAGCATAACCAAACACATCACGATCCACTAAGTCCGCGCTTGTCATTTTTTGACGGGTCATCACAGTTTCGATTGCTTTGATTTGATCACGATATTCTGCAGCTTTTTCAAATTCCATGTTTTCCGCAGCTTCATTCATTTTTCTTTGTATCTCTTCTTGAATCACTGGATGGCCACCGTTTAGAAAACTTTTGATTTCAGCGACCATCTTAGTGTAGGTTGATTTAGGAATATCAAAAACACATGGCGCTAAACATTGTCCCATATGATAATAAAGACAAACCTCTTTCGGTAATACTCGACATTTTCTAAGTGGAAACAGCCGATCAAGTAAACGTTTTGTTTCATTAGCCGCTCCCACATCAGGGTACGGACCAAAATATAGTGCTTTATCTTTTGAAACTTTTCTGGTAATCAATAATCGTGGATAATCTTCATTTGTTATTTTGATAAACGGATAACTTTTATCATCTTTCAACATGATATTATACTTAGGATTATTTTTATGAATCAAATTAATTTCCAACAGTAGCGCTTCAATGTTGGATTCTGTCACAATATATTCAAAATCTTCAATTTCGCTGACTAGCCGTTCTGTTTTAGTATCATGGCTACCAGTAAAATAAGAACGTACACGGTTTTTTAATACTTTTGCTTTCCCAACGTAAATGATTGTACCATTTTTATCCTTCATCAAGTAACAACCAGGTTGATCAGGAAGCAATGCTAATTTATTTTTGATTCTTTCGTTCATAATACTTCCTTTCTAATCCATTGATAAAACATATTATACCATTTTCTTGATGCTTAGACATAAAAAATAGGATGAAGAACTTCTCCATCCTACCTTTAATTTTACAAATATTTGTCGATCATTGCACGTAATTGTTCTTTTGAATGAACACCTACTGCTTTTTCTACAACTTCTCCGTCTTTTTTCAAGAGCAATGTTGGAATACTCATAATGCCAAATGAAGCTGGAGTTTCTGGATTTTCATCAACATCCATCTTCGCAATTTTAACTTCACTTTCATCATATTCTTCACTTAATTGTTCTAAAATCGGTGATTGCATACGACAAGGACCACACCAAGTCGCCCAAAAATCAATCAATACAAGACCGTTATCTGTTTCAGTTGAAAAATCTTTATCAGTAATTACTTGTGTCATATTATAGACCTCCTACTTATTAAAGCTGAACAGGCTCGCCCAGCCTTGACAGAAAAATAGGAAAAAATTGATTGAGCTACTTTTTGTCTCACTCCATTTTTATCTTTTTTCCGAAAGGTTAGCCTGTGAAGCTTGATGATGATTTCTAAACCAATTATAACACTCGTTTACTTATCCGACTAGTTTCCTGCTTACTAAAGGTAAGCATCCTATTTAAATTTCACGATCGTTGCTCCATTACCACCTTGATTTCCTGGAGCAAATTCATAACTGCTCACACTACGATGATTCTTTAAATAATCCGTAATCCCAGTGCGTAAAGCCCCGGTTCCCTTACCGTGTACAATCGTTACTTGAGGATAACCGGCTAAGATTGCAGCATCTAAATACTGATCAACTTCGGCCAACGCTTCTTCATAACGCTTCCCGCGTAAATCTAATTGGTTCGCTACGTGGCTAGTTTCACTTGAACGAATAGCCGTCACTCTTTGTGTCGGTTCTTTTTCTGGTGCAACGGGTGTCATATCACTTTCGTCAACAGACATTTTTAAAATCCCCAACTGCACTTGCCATTCATGATCGCTGGATTTACGGATCAAGGTTCCACGTTGTCCAAAGGTATTAACGATGACTTCATCACCTGATTTTAGTTTCTTTTGTTCTTTCGCTTTTTTCAAGACTTTATTTTTTTCTAAATGCGTTTCTTCCTGATGAAGTTTGGAAAGCTTAGACTTGGCATCAATCAACTGATGCTCTTTCACACCACCTTGATTTCCACCTGTCAACTGCATTTTGCGAATGTCAGAGATAATGCCACTGGCTTCTTCTTCTGCTTGGGAGACAAGTTCATTGGCTTTTTGACGTGCTTTTGCCATTTCTTTTTCTCGTTCATCAAAAAAGTATCCGTAAGCTTCTTTTAGTTCGCTATGCAGTCGTTTTGCCTCATCTACATAATGACGAACTTCTAAATATTCCGTTTCTGCCATTTTACGACGATTTTCTAAATCAGCAATCATTTCATTGAGATCTTGGCTTTCGCCATCCATGATGTGTTTTGCTTCATCGATGATCGTGGTATCTAAACCTAGACGCTTAGAGATTTCAAAAGCATTACTGCGTCCTGGAACGCCAATCAATAAACGATAGGTCGGACTCAAGGTATCTACATCAAATTCCATACTGGCATTAATAGTACCAGCACGATTGTACCCGTATACTTTTAATTCTGGATAATGAGTTGTAGCCATTACATATGCACTTTTACTACCTAACGCATCTAAAATCGAAATAGCTAAAGCAGCACCTTCTTGTGGATCCGTTCCGGCACCTAGCTCATCAAACAGCACTAAACTGTGACGATCAACTTTCTTTAGCACATCAACAATATTTGTCATATGGGACGAGAAAGTACTTAAACTTTGTTCGATCGACTGCTCATCGCCTATATCAGCAAAAACCTCATCGAAAATACCCATGCGGCTTTCTTCACCAGCTGGGATGGGTAAACCTGATTGTCCCATCAATTGAAGTAACCCTAATGTTTTAAGTGTGATGGTCTTACCACCAGTATTTGGTCCTGTGATCACAATTGCTTGATATTCTTGACCAATAGTGATGTCATTTGGAACAGCTTTCTCTTGATCAAGTAATGGGTGTCTAGCTTGTTTGAAGTAAATATGATTCTCTTCACTAATTTCAGGCACCACTGCCTTTATTTCTTTACCAAAACGAGCTTTAGCATTGATAAAATCCAATTTACCTATGACATAAGCATTATGCATGATATCGTTTCGATGAGGAACCAACTCAGCTGATAATTCAGACAAAATCCGCTCAATTTCATTGCGTTCGGCAATTTGATGCTGACGGAGACGATTATTTAAATCGACGATTTGTTTGGGTTCAACGAATAACGTTTGCCCTGAAGAACTTTGATCGTGCACTACTCCGCCAAAGACACTCTTGTATTCTTGCTTAACAGGAATAACATATCGTTCGTTTCTCATCGTCACGATTGCATCACTTAAATATTTAGCATTTTTCCCTCTGACAATGCCATCTAATTGTTCGCGAATCGTTTGTTCACTTTTACGAATATTGTTTCGTATGATTTTTAGTTCTGGTGAGGCTTCGTCTGTCACGCGTCCATCTTCATCGATCGACTCTTTCAAACGACGACTCAATTCTGGCAACACAATTAATTGATCGATCCAAGAATAAAGTCTTAAGAGTTCGATTTCACTATCTTGCAGATCATTGAAAAAGCGAATGATTTCAGAAGTTGTTGACAGTACGCGTCCCACATGTGCTAATTCAAGACCATTTAAGTCGGCACCGATCTCGATTCTTTTCATATGAGGACGAATATTCTCTAACTTAGGAATCGGGATTCCGCCGCGTAAACGTTGGATTTTCAATCCATCTTCCGTTTCTTGTAGCCACGCTTGGATACTTGTTGCATCATTTATAGGAACTAAGTGTTCGATCTCTTCCAAGCCTTGTGCTGTAACCACATATTGAGAAATCAGCTGTTTGACTTTATCAAAACCTAACGTTGTTAAAATTCGTGTGTTCATTTTTTCACCTTCTGTTCTTGTAATACTTGATAGGATATAATCCATTAGAAAATAGCCTTATTTAATCATCTGTTCAATCCACAAATGATAGATTTGTTTTGAGAAAATAGGTGTATCTTTGATGATATATCTTGCAAAGCCGCTATTTTTAAATTGATTTTGAACAGCGTCAACTGGTAACATCGATAACGTGCTCAATACTAAAAAGATGCCTATATACATCACTATCAAACTAATTAATCCACCAGCTAACCAATTTGCTTGCTTTAAAACAGGTACAAAAACCAGACCGTGAGCAAAAATCGCCAAAAATCGGACAACTAGCCAGCCTACTATTAAAATAAGTAAAAAGGCTATAGCACCATAAAAAGCTTGATCCAAATCAAGTGTAAGCTCCTGATTGAAAAAGACCAATTTAGTATCAGCTGTTGGTGAAGGATACGGAATGTATAACTCCAGATGAGAGGCTAAACTCTTATAATACGTTCTAGCTATAAAATAGGTACAAAAATAACCAACTGTATATAAAACTTGTAGAATTAGTCCGCGTCTAGCGCCTGTATAAAAGCCAATGGCTAATAGTAGTAAAATGAGTAATGTTAACATCCTGTCATCCTCTCAGATTATTGGTCTTGAGTGCTTTTACTCTGAATCTGTTGTTTGCGATTTTCGTTTAAGATTTGCTGAGCTTCCATATGGTTATGGATTTCGACATCTTCTTGACCATTCTTTTTCAGCACGCCTCTTGCTTCCTCTTCGATTGCTTCAATTCGCTTGATGCGGTTTTCAAGTTCAGCCAATCTGATTGTCCGTTTTTTCAGTTCAGCCACTTCTTGTTCTAAATTAAGCACTTTTTCTTGTTTTTTAAGCTGATCAGAAATAGCATTGATTGCTAATAAAACAGATGCTTGTTCATCATTCGTTTGTGGTGAAATATGTTTTAATTCAGCTAATTGTTCATTGACTAATTTTGTCACCAAATCCATATGTTGTTTGCTTTCTTGTCCGATAATCGTATACGTATGATCGGCAATCACAGCTTTATATCTTGTCTTTTCTTTAACCATGATGGTGTCCCCTCCTATAATAATCCATTATGTTATTGTACCATGAAAATCATAGTCTGTGTTTTTTCAAATAACCCTTTCTTATTATATGCTACTAAACCGAAAAATTAAAGGTTTAGTGTTATTATTACAACTTTTATTAGATTTTTGTTCCTGCTCTTAACTTAAAGAACCTACTATAAAAAAATTAAACAAATGGATCTGGTGCATAACCTTTCAAGTTATGTACCAGATCCATACAATTAAATAAATGTTCGACAAAAATTTATGCCTCATTTATTTGTCAAAATTAAACATTTTTGATTATTTCATTCCTTTTAAAGCATATCAAACAATGACAGTTGATTTTCATCAGGTAAGTCTTTCAAAACACCATTTTCAGTCATATACTCAATCAATGTTTTTGAAACTTTACCGCGACTAGCAAGATCTTCCTTAGACAAGAACGGTTCTGCTCTGGCTTCAACGATTGATTTAGCCACGTTGAGACCTAGACTGGGAACAGCTCTAAACGGAGCAATCAACGTGTCACCATCAATTACAAAATTTTCTGCATCCGATTTATACAAATCGATCATACCGAATTTAAAGCCTCGCTCGATCATTTCATTCGCAAGTTCCAAAACAGTCAACAGATTTTTTTCTTTAGTCGAAGCTTCCAGACCTTTATCCTGAATCTCTTTCATACGCGCTTTCACCGCTTCTTTTCCTTGTGACATCGCAACTAAATCAAAGTCATCTGCACGGACAGAAAAGTATGCGCAGTAATAAAGAATTGGAAAATACACTTTAAAGTAGGCAACTCGCAAAGCCATTAAAACGTAAGCTGCCGCATGGGCTTTCGGGAACATATATTTTATTTTTGAACAAGAATCGATATACCAATCTGGCACATTATTCTCTTTCATCGCTGTCAAATATTCATCTCTTAACTCATCAGGAATTTTATTCCAAAGTCCTTTTCGCACTGTTTCCATGATTTTAAATGCCATACCACTATCAAGTCCAGCATGAATCAAGTAAACCATGATATCATCCCGACAACCAATCACTTCAGCAAGATTGGCTTCTCCTCGACGAATCAATTCTTCCGCATTACCCAGCCAAACATCCGTACCATGAGACAGCCCTGATATTTGCAATAACTCAGCAAAGGTCGACGGATGTGTCTCTTCCAACATGCCTCGGACAAAACGTGTACCAAACTCTGGAATCCCCAATGTTCCAGTCTTAGAATATATTTGTTCTGGTGTTACACCTAGAACTTCAGGACCTGCGAAAATCCTCATCATCTCAGAATCATCAGTGGGAATGGTTTTGGGATCAATTCCTGATAAATCTTGCAACATCCGAATAACAGTTGGGTCATCATGCCCTAGGATATCAAGTTTTAAAATATTATCATGAATTGAATGGAAATCAAAGTGAGTCGTTTTCCATTCAGAATTTTGATCATCCGCCGGATATTGGATCGGAGTAAAATCATAAACATCCATATAATCAGGAATAACGATGATTCCTCCGGGATGCTGACCGGTCGTCCGCTTCACACCAGTCGAACCTTTGGCTAAACGATCCACCTCAGCTCCTCTAAAATGAAGATTGTGATCGCGCTCATACCCCTTTACATAACCGTAAGCCGTTTTATCTGCGACTGTACCAATTGTTCCTGCACGATAGACATACTCCTCACCAAACAAGACTTTCGTATAGTTATGGGCTTCTGCTTGATAATCACCAGAGAAATTCAAATCAATATCAGGTACTTTATCGCCATGGAAACCTAAAAAGGTTTCAAAAGGAATATCGTGACCATCTTTAAATAAACGCTGACCACAATTTGGGCAATTCTTCTCAGGCATATCAAAACCTGAACCGTATGATCCATCTTCAAAAAACTCAGAATGCTTGCAATTAATGCAATGGTAATGCGGTGCCAACGGATTAACCTCAGTAATCCCGGTCATTGTAGCTACAAAACTTGAACCTACAGAACCCCTGGAACCAACTAAATAGCCATCCTCCATACTTTTATGCACTAATTTTTGCGAAATCAAATAGATAACCGAAAAGCCATTTCCGATAATACTATCCAATTCTTTTTTCAATCGTTTCTCAACTATATCTGGTAATGGATCACCATAAAGTTCTTTGGCACGAGTGTAGCTTAAATTTCTGATTTCATCTTCTGAACCAGGAATTTTCGGCGTATATAGATCATCTTTAACAGGCGTGATTTCCTCACACATATCAGCAATTGCATTAGGGTTTTCCACAACAAGCCGATGAGCCGTTTCTTCGCCTAAAAACTGAAAGGCTGTTAACATTTCGTCTGTTGTTCTAAAGTGAACTTCAGGCAGGCTGTGGCGATTCAATGGATTAGCTCCACCCATCGACCCTACCAAAATTTTCCGATAGATGCTATCTTCTTCGTTTAAATAGTGAACGTTTCCGGTTGCGACTACTGGTTTTTCCAGCTCATCTCCGATTTTCACTAGATTTGCGATGATTTCTTCTAAGTCGGCTTCACTTTTCACCAATTCTTGTTCCAACAATGGTGCATAGACCGCTTTTGGCATGACTTCAATATAATCATAAAACTTCGCTCGATTTTTTGCCTCTTCTACACCTTTTTGCATCATCGCTTCAAAAATCTCACCACTTGAACAGGCCGACCCAATAATCAAACCCTCACGCAATTTATTTAGTTGAGAGCGTGGAATTCTGGGGATTCTGAAAAAATAATTGATATTCGACATTGAAATCAGCTTAAAGAGATTTTTCAAGCCAGCTTGAGTCGTTGCCAAAATAGTTGCATGAAACGGTCTCGCACGCTTGTATGAATCCCCTTCGCCAATGTGCATGTTCAATTCATCATGATAGTTCATATTATGATTTTCTTTTGCGTCTTTCAAAAAGATCCAACATAAATGCCCAGTTGATTCAGAATCATAAATTGCTCGGTGATGTTGCTCCAAGTTAACACCGAATTTTTTAGATAAGGTATTTAGTCGATGACTCTTGAACGTTGGATTTAAATAACGAGATAATTCCAATGTATCGATTACTGGATTTTCAGCTTCTGGAATGTCATATTTTCCATAGCTAGTATTTAAGAAACCCATATCAAAGGAAGCATTGTGCGCAACTAAAATCGTATCTTCAGAAAACTCTCTAAACAAGCGTAATACTTCTTCTTCTGATTTAGATCCGCGAACCATCTCATCTGTGATCCCCGTCAAGTTGATTGTTGTTTGAGATAAGGGATGACCTGGATCGATGAATTCTTCGAAGGTCTCAATAATATTTCCTTTGTGCATTTTAACAGCAGCCAGTTCAATGATCGTATCATATACAGCTGATAACCCCGTTGTTTCCACGTCAAATACTACATAAGTCGCTTCACTTAATTCGATATGCGCTTCATTATACGCAATTGGCACACCATCATCTACGACATTGGCTTCTACACCATATAAAATCTTGACTCCTGCTTTTTTTCCAGCACTATGCGCATCGGGAAATCCTTGTGCTCCGCCATGATCAGTGATAGCAATGGCTTTGTGGCCCCATTTTCCAGCTTGAGCAACGTAGTCAGCAACGTTGTTTGTCGCATCCATTGTACTCATATTGCTGTGTAAATGTAGCTCTACACGCTTATCCCCTTCTGGCGCATAATCTTTACGCGGCGCATGTTTGACTTCCATCAAATCTTGACAGTTCATCACTAAATCACGCATGAATGTATCTTCTTGGATGCTGCCGCGAACACGAATCCAGCTATGTTTTTGAATCGCATCGAACACTTGCTCGTCTTTTTCTCCGTTTGAGAATTTTTTTACGATAAAAGATGACGTATAATCCGTAATCTTCAAAATTAAAATTTTTCGTTTGGAACGTAATTCCCGCACTTCTACATCAAAAACGAAGCCTTCAATTGTCACTCGACGTTCTTCTTCTAAGATATCCCCCATTGCCATGATCGGTTCATCATTTGGAATATTACGGCCAAGGCGGATGGGACCTTCAAGTGCCGGACCTTGCTGTTGCTGTTGTTTTTTCTTTTGTTCATGTTTAATGAGCGATTCTGCTGCTTGTTGCTGGAAAGCCGCATCTTGTTCTTGCTTACGTTCTTCAAACAGTGCCAATACTCGTTTTGCTTGCTGTTCATCCATTTTAGGTTCGATATGGAATTTTTGAAAGCCATAATTGATATATAGATCTTCAATAATCGGTAAATACTGTTGTTTCAAATAAGGAATAACCGCTTCGTTATCAACCGGTAAAATAATTTTTTTATCTTCAATAATTGGCGTTTGCGTTTTGATCACGCGTTGAACTAGCGGAGTATCACACTGACTATTCAATAGTGCTAGTTGCCAATAATCGGTCAATTGTTCTTCTGTAAATTCACTTTTGTCAGCTGATATTTTTACAGTCACACCAGCGATTTGCTGAAAAGAAAGCTCCAATTGCTGAATAAATGACTGATAAAGCATCACAGGCAAAATCTCAGTGAAACCTAAATGAAATTCCCATAAACGGCTTTGTTGATGCACCACTACTTTGTCAATTCTTCCTTGTTGAATGAGCGGATGCTGCCGCTCTTGTTCATTTAATTGAATTTGATCGATCAACTTTGCAAATAATTCTTGTGCCTTCTCTGCCACTAAATGAACCTCCTTATAATAAAAGCGGAACAGGCTCGTTCAGCCTTGACTGAAAAATAGGAAAAAACAACTGAGGTGTTCTTTACCTCATTTATTTTTTATCTTTTTTCCGAAAGGCTAGCCTGTAGAGCTAGATAAATAAAAGCGGAACAGGCTCGTTCAGCCTTGACTGAAAAATAGGAAAATAGAACTGAGGCGTTCTTTGCTTCATTTTTATTTTATCTTTTTTCCGAAAGGCTAGCCTGTAGAGCTAGATAGATAAAAGCGGAATGAGCTCGTTTAGTTCTGACTGAAAAATAGGAAAAATTAACTGTGGCGTTTTTGCCACTTTTAATTTTTATCTTTTTTCCGAAGAACTAGCTCATGCAACTCAATATAGTCAAAATCCACCAGTTTTTAACTGGATATCTTGATAAGAAAGAGGCCCTTAGACATTTCTGTCAAGTGCCTCGCCACAGTTAAGTATACTATTTTTTCTTCCGAAATACAATGTAAACAAGAAGTGAGCTGATAGCATTAATTCGATGCAGTAACAATCAAAGAAAACAAAGTTGGGACATAACTCTTTGAGCTACATCCCAACCTCAATTTCAAATTTAGTCTTTATCTGCATTCAATAAAATAGATAATGTGCTTTCAAGCTCTTCCTTACGAACTTCGACCATTTCACCCGTCCGTTTGATTTTCACCTCTACAACACCGTCAACAGCCTTTTTACCAACTGTAATTCGGATTGGACAACCAATCAAATCTGCATCTGCAAACTTCACGCCTGCGCGTTCATTACGATCATCAACTAAGACCTCGTAACCTGCTGTAGACATCATTTCTTCCACTTCATGAGCTAGGCTGGTTTGATATTCGTCTTTTATGTTCATTTGAACAACATGTAAATCGAATGGCGAAATACCTGCTGGCCAATTAATACCATTTTCATCGATATTTTGTTCAACGATTGCAGACAATAAACGACTAACACCTATACCATAACAACCCATGATCACATGTTTTTCTCTGCCGTTTTCATCCAGGACTGTCGCACCCATGGCTTCGCTATAACGAGTACCTAGTTTGAAGATATGACCAATCTCGATCCCTTTAGTAAATTCTAACACGCCATTACCGTCAGGAGAAGGATCACCTTCTTGGACAAAACGTAGATCTTCATAACTAATTGGTGTGAAATCGCGTCCTGGATTTACATTGCTTAGGTGGAAACCTGTTTCATTCGCTCCAGTAATTGCATTAGCTAGATCTTGGACATGAAGATCTGCGAACAACTTCACTTCTTCAGCTAATTCAACTGGACCGACTGAGCCAAAGTCAGCCCCTAGATATTTACGCGCATCTTCATCTGTTGCTTCTTCCAAGAAATCAACACCTAAGAAGTTTTTCAGTTTAACATCGTTCACTTCGTGGTCACCACGAACTAAAACTAAAACAGGTTCCTCATCTGCCATAAATAAAACAGATTTGATGATTCGTTGCGGTTCAACATTGAAAAATGCGGCAACTTGCTCAATCGAGCCAACATCTGGTGTTGCTATTTTTTCAACTTCCAATTGTGTTTCATGTGATTTTTTAGGTGTATATAGGCTGGTTGCCATTTCCAAGTTTGCCGCATAATCACCATCTGTAGAGAAACAAATCGTATCTTCACCGATTTCAGAAATCGCCATAAACTCTTTAGAATCTTTGCCGCCCATAGCGCCACCATCACCAATAATCGCACGGAAATTTAAGCCGCAGCGTTCAAAAATAGCTGAGTAAGCTTTTTCATAATCACGGTATGATTGATCCAGACTTTCTTCATTAGCGTGGAAAGAATAACCATCTTTCATGATGAACTCCCGGCCTCTTAACAAGCCAAAACGTGGTCGTTTTTCATCACGGTATTTTGTTTGAATTTGATATAGATTTAAAGGTAAACGCTTATACGAATTGATTTCATCACGAATCAGTTCAGTAAATGTTTCTTCGTGTGTTGGACCAAGAATATAATCACGCTCATTGCGATCTTTTAAACGATAAAGATTTGGACCATACGTTTCATAACGTCCCGATTCTTTCCATAATTCAGCTGGTAGTAATGCAGGCATCAACATTTCAATAGCATCAATCTTATCGAATTCTTCCCGCATGATTTTTTTCAATTTTTCAAGCACTCGATTTGCGAGTGGTAAATAAGAATAAATTCCCGCTGATACTTGGCGAATATACCCTGCTCTAAGTAACATTTGGTGGCTCAAGACTTCTGCGTCATTTGGCACCTCACGTAAAGTTGGGATTAGCATTTTTGACTGTTTCATTAGAACTCTCCTTTGTTTAAACGAATGTGTTGAAACTCCTCAAGTGATTCGCTAAAAATCAAATTAATTATTTAAAAGAAAAAACGTTGAATATCATTCCAGGTCACTAACACCATCAATAACATAATGAACCCAAAACCAATAAGTGTTAGCAAGCCTTCTTTTTCTTGACTTAAAGGTTTTCCTCTAAGTCCTTCGAAGATGTTCAATACGATCTTACCACCATCTAAAGCTGGGATTGGTAATAAGTTGATGATACCAAGATTGACTGATAACATCGCCATTAGCCAGATTACCATATTCAATCCTGCTTTTGAAGCCTCTGAAGACATCTGGAACATCATTACTGGACCACCCAATTTGTCTAAACTAAATCCAGTAAATAATGATTTAAGAGCTTTAAAAATCTGCATAGAATTATCAATCGTCGCTTGAATACCACCTAGTAATTTGTCTGCTAATCCAGTTTTCATAGGAGGTACAATGCCAATTATACCGATTTCTTGTTTGCCAGACTTCTCTTTTTTAGGCGTTATATCAACTTCTCTAGTTTTACCATCTGACTCAACAAGTAAGTTTAATTCTTTTCCTGGACTATCTTGAATGATTTTTGTGAAATCAGTCCAATCAGAGACCGACTTTCCATCGATAGACACAATTTTATCATCTGCTTTTAAACTAGCTTTAGCTGCTGGACTATCCGCTTGGACTCCTCCAATCAAATTTGTATTCGTGTATGTCACTCCACCTTGCATAAAGACATACACCGTAAATAATACAAAAGCCAGAATGAAATTATTCATAGGTCCGGCAAAATTGGTCAACATCCGCTGCCATAACTTAGCTGATTGGAATTGGACATCAATTGGCGCAATTCTAACTTCGGTTCCATCTTGTTCAATGATCGTTGCATCATGGTTTACCTTATACGTGATTTCTTCTGATTCATCACCATTAACATATCCTTTGATAAATAGTTCTTTTTCAAGATCCGCTTCCAACATTTCCATTGGAATGCTATTAGTCAGTTGGACTTTTTTACTTGTATTGATTTTTACAACTTCTTCTTGTTCATTTAGCTCAATAGACAACGTCATGCCAGGCGGCAATTCCGTATCTTCTTCCCCTTGTCCTGCCATACGTACATAACCGCCGATAGGTAGAATCCGAATAGTATACGCTGTGCCGTCTTTCCCTTGATGAGCAAAAATCTTTGGTCCCATCCCAATCGCAAATTCACGCACTAAAATGCCTGAACGCTTTGCGAAGAAAAAATGTCCAAATTCGTGTACTAAGACAAGAATCCCAAAGACAATAATAAATGTAATGATTGTTTTCATAACTGACCTTCTTCCTTTATCCATCTTTCTACGATAGTTCTTGTTTGTTTATCGATTTCAATCACTTCTGTTAACGTGACTTCAGTAGTTTCACTGTAATTATCTACTGCTCGTTGAACCAACTGTTCAATTTGCAAATACGAAATTTTACCTTCAATAAATGCGGTCGCGGCAATTTCATTTGCAGCGTTATAAACTGTTGGATAAGCGCCGCCTTTTTTTCCAACTGTAAAAGCTAAAGCCAACATTGGAAAACGGTCAAAATCCATCGGTTCAAAATTTAGTTGACCGATTTCTGTTAAATCAAACTTCTTTTCATTTTTGATTGGCAAACGCGTGGGATACGTCAATGCATATTGAATCGGCTCGCGCATGTCGCTTGGCCCCAATTGTGCTAGATATGCACCATCCTTTAAAACGATCATTGAATGAACAATACTTTCTTTATGTAAAACAACTTTTATTTTATCATAATCTGTACCAAATAACCAATGGGCTTCAATAACTTCTAACCCTTTATTCATCATTGTTGAAGAATCTATCGTGATTTTTTTACCCATTGACCAATTGGGATGTTTCAACGCCTGCTCTAAAGTGACAGATTCTAGCTCTTCACGAGTCAAATCTCTAAAGCTTCCGCCAGATGCTGTGATCACTAACTCTTTTACACTGCCCTCTTTTTGTCCTTGTAAACATTGAAAAATCGCGGAGTGTTCGCTGTCGACTGGCAATATAGTTACATTCTTCTTTAAAGCTGCCGCCATGACCCATTGGCCTGCCATGACCAAAGTTTCTTTGTTCGCTAGAGCGATATTCTTTCCCGCGTCAATCGCTGCCATCGTCGGATTTAGCCCTACACTTCCTGTAACAGCGGTCAAGACAACATCGACTGCTTCAAGCGTAGCAGCTTTTACAAGACCTGTTTCACCTACACCGAATTCAACTTCTGGAAACCGGCTGGCTAAATCTGTTTTCATAGCTTGTGAGCCAACACCTACATATTGTGGTTTTAATTGCTCTATCAACTGCGCACCTTTGTCACTATTCGAATGAAACGTCAGTGAAACAATTTGAAATCGTTCAGGATAAGCTAGGACTACATCTACTGTGTTTGTACCAATCGAGCCTGTCGCCCCTAATAATGCGATTTTTTTCATATTAAAAAGAAAAACCCTGAACATTCAGAGTTTTTCACCTTCCCTTCTTGTTAGAAATTAAAATAGTCCGAATAAATGCATGATTGGAAAAACAAAAAGTAAGCTGTCAAAACGATCTAATATGCCACCGTGTCCTGGTAAAATAGTTCCTGAATCTTTTACATCATAATGTCGTTTGATCGATGACTCCACTAAATCACCAAATTGACCTACAATTGAAAAGACTACAGTTATCAGTAGCATGATCGGTAAATTATATACGAATAACTCTTTATTTGGCGTCAATAATAAAAATAACAGTGCTACAACAACCGCACAAAGAATACCACCTAATGAGCCTTCGATCGTTTTGTTAGGCGAGACTTCTGGCCATAATTTTCTTTTACCAAAACGTTTTCCGATAAAGTATGCACCAATATCGGTTGCCCAAACAACAAATAATGCATAAAGCAACACGACAAAACCAGTATCTCTAGCACTTACAAAGTTTTGAAAACCAACACCAACGTATAAACTTGTAATAACTGGAAATCCCGCTTGGGAAATGGTATACATATTTTTAGAAGCAACTAGTCCGCCTAATAATACCATCACAGTTAAATAGAATAAAATAAAATTATCCGCTTTTTCTGGTAAAAAGAAAAACCAGCGATCTTTTGGTAATACGAGAAATACTGCTCCTAAGGCCGAAAGCACACCTTCAAAACTAGTGATTTCTAAGCCCTTCATTCTAAATAGTTCATACACTCCAACCACTGCCAGTAATGCGGCTGCCAATTCAATCACAAAACCGCCATACCAAATGATCGGTATAAAAACCACCAAGGCTACGGCCGCTGTAATAACACGCTGTCTCATTTCTCTTCCTCCTCAGTTTCTTTTAGACCGCCAAAACGACGATTTCTATTTTGAAAGGACGCTAAGGCATGCTCCAATAATTCATCATTGAAATCAGGCCATAAGGCATCCGTAAAGAACAATTCACTATAGGCAATCTGCCATAATAAAAAGTTGCTGATACGCTCTTCGCCACTGGTTCGAATCAATAATTCTGGATCTCTTAACTCCTCAGTCAAAAAACCTGTCATTAAATGTTCGGCAATCGTTTCATCCGTAATATCTGCTGGTGAAAGCTCATTGTTTGCCGTTTTTTCAGCAATTTCTTTTACAGCGGTAATAATTTCTGCTCTTGAGCCATAATTCAATGCAAAATTTAGCACCATACCAGTATTATTTTTGGTTTGCTCAATTGCCCGTTCCACTGCATCTTGGGTGTGTGCTGGTAAAAATTCCTTGTAGCCCATTACATGAACTTTCACATTTTCTTTGATCAACTCTGGCACAAATGTATCAAAAAAATCAACTGGTAATTGCATCAAAAAACTGACCTCATCGGTTGGCCGTTTCCAATTTTCAGTAGAAAATGCATATAAGGTTAGGACTTTGATGCCTAGTTTACTTGCATGTTTCGTGATTTTTTTCACTGTATTCATACCTTCTTTATGCCCAGCAATTCTCGGTAAACGACGATTTTGTGCCCAGCGTCCATTACCGTCCATGATTATTGCAACATGTTTAGGGATCACCCCATCGCTATTAAAGGTAAATGAACTCTCTTCTTGTATGTATTTATTCTTTTGCGGAAAAAAACGTAACATATTTTCCCCTCCATTCAAAAAATCTATCTAGACTATTATAGCAATATCTTTCAGAAAAGCCTATGCAAATGAAAAAATTTCGACATTATTTAATAATTCTATGGCAGATTTACCATGATTTGCAGCTTTTTTTGTCGATCATCGGTCATCTAGCCAATCAGTCATACATAAAAATTAAAAAAAGAAAGTGAGGCTAAACGTAAAAAGCGTTTTGCCTCACTTTCTAAAAATAAGTTTCACACTGAAACATCATAGTAATTTGATTATTCTTCTTTATCGGCAGGTTTATTTTCTTCAGGTTTTAAATTCCCTTTACTGATACCGATTTGGATAACAGAATTAATTGGGATAAATTCATTATAGTTACTCATCTTAACAACCGTTCCTTTTGTCACAGTAGAGTCTACATAATAAACTTGATAGGTGATATTCGCACCTTTTGATTGATATTCTTCATAAAAAATCTTTTGAAGATCACCTTCCAGCGTATTATCACGTAAATCTTTCATATACGGCTTTCCAAATGAATAAACCACTTGAATCACCGGTTTTTCATCTTTTTCAGTATATTTTTTGCCGACTTCCACAGATTGACTGATAAATCGGCCATATGGAATCTCATCATTGAACAGTTGCTTCACTTGAACTTGCAGACCATTTGCTTTTGATTCAGCTTCTTCAGCAGTAAATTGTGAAAAGTCTGGCACTACTAATGCTTTACCTGTTGAGGCAGTGATCGACAGTGTATCTTTTTTGGCAACTTTCGTGTCTTTTCCAATACTTTGGGAAATCACTTTGCCATTTTCCACAGTGTCAGAGTCTGCTTCTTCTACATTTAGCGTAATCTCATTTTTCTTAGCCCATTCTGTTGCTTCTTCTTTGGGCTTGCCAGCAAAATCTGGCATTGAAATGTCTTTTTCAAATACTTCTTTTCCTTTAGAAAAATAGAGTTTCGCTTTGTCCTTGCGTTTATACGTATCGAATTTGACATCTTTATTTGTGATTTCAAATTTCAGATAGTCTCCTGCCGGTACTTTATCACTATACTCTTCGATGATTGCTAAATTATCTGCTTTGTGTTCATTAATCCAGCTTTTAGCATCTTTGAGTTTCATTGGTTTAAAGTCTGGTAAAGCTACCGCTTCCTCTGGATCTGCTCCTAAACTAGCATCCACCGTTAATTCTTTGCCCTTTTGGATCTTTTTGTTTTTCACCGTCTGATGAATGATCAAATTCGCTTCTTTATCAAAATCATATTTTTGCTCTACTTGAAGTTTCACACCATTTTCAGCGGTCCACTCACGAACTTCAGATAATTCCTTACCTTCAAAGTCTGGTACTTGAACATGGGTCATTTGATAATAACCAAAATACAATAAGGCAACGGTTACCAGGCTGCCTAATCCAATATAAATATATTTTCTGATTTTTTTATTTCTATATGTCGGGTCAGTCTCAATCACTTCTTCGGTATTTCTGGACTGATCTATTGCGACTGGCTCAGAAACTTTTGCTGTTTCTTTTTTAGGTTCATACTTTTTCTTTTTTGTTCGTTTTTTAGTATAAATTATCTCTTCGGGATGCTCTGCTTTAGAAACAGAATCAGGAGTCACTTCACTTTGTTTCATAGTTTCTGGCGCATTGTCTGGACTATTTTGCGGCCCGATTGCAACATCTGAACTGATGTCCTGCTGCTTTTCAGCACGTTCACTCTTATCTGTCGGCCCTTTTTCTGACCTTGTTTTCTTTTTTTGTTCTTGTTGTACTGTCTTATCTTTTAATTCGTTTTTTTCCTGGCGGGTTTTATTATAATTTTCTCCGCTGAAATTTGATAAAAAATCACTCATACTTTTTTAACACACCTTTTTTCAGGTAATAGGTCTCGTCAGATTGATCTGCAATATCATTTGAGTGCGTTACGACAATCACACACTTATTATGAACTTTAGCAAGATTTTGAAAAATATCGACAATCTCCTGTTCCATTCCTTCATCTAAATTTCCTGTTGGTTCATCTGCTAAAATGATATCTACATTCGTAGCTAAAGCTCTAGCAATCGCAACACGTTGCTGTTCACCACCAGAAAGCTGATTCACCAGCCGATCTGCTTTCTCACTTGTAATACCAATATAATCTAAAAGATTGTAGGCAACTTCTTTTTGATTCGGTGGCAGTTCATTATCTGTAATCGACATTGCTACCAAAACATTCTCTAAAGCTGTCAGGTAAGGAACTAAATTATAACTTTGAAAAATAATACTGATAGCATCACGACGATATTTTTCATAGCCGATTGATTTAATATCTTTTCCGTTTAATAAAACTTGCCCTTCCTTTGGTGTGTCTAAAGCACTGATCAATGAAAGAAACGTTGTTTTTCCGGAACCAGATTGTCCTAAAATACTATAAAATTTTCCTTGTTCAAAGGAAACATTGGTATCTTTTAAAATGAAACGGCGCTGATCGCCATCTTGATAAAAATAACTAAGATTTTTTGTTTCTAAAATCGCCATTTTCCATACCTCCTACATCATGATTTTCTTTGGATTCAAACGGACAATATACAACAATGGTAAAATTGCTGCCAACAATACCGTACCTAATCCAACAACTAAATACGTGATTATATATCCTAATGAGAATTTTACTTCATAAGCATTCATGATGTCATCTGTTGTAAGCTCGGTCGAACCTAACCCATCAAAGCCCATAAACATATTCATTTGATCATTCGTACTACTCAAAATATCACTATTCAATAAAGATTCTGAGACCATTTTTCCTAAAAAATTACCTGTAATCAATGAAAGAATCAAAGCGATTCCACTGATGATCAGCATCTCTATAATAATTTGTCCCATGACATGACTACGCTTATCCCCTAAAGACAGATAGATACCCAGTTCGTGTTTACGATCACGCATGAATAATAAAACAACCAATGAAATGATCAATAACGTTGCAATAACTGCAATCAAGACAACATAGCCTGAAATTTGAGACATTTTTTTCATACTGCCGCCAATTTGCTCATACTGATCCGTTGAGGCGCTTACTGTATATAATTTTGGCAAGAGCGGTTGTGTTTCTTGCTTAAAAGCCTCTACGTCGTCTGGGCTATTGAGTACGTAAACAGGTGTATAGTATTCCCCCTCATCGTCATCTGATATAAATGGACTTTCTGGATTAACTTTTTTTAGTTTTTCTAAATAGTCTTTATTGATTTCCAAGACCGTTTTATTCGGCAAATAAACTGTATTAATCTGCTGCAATGACATGTATTGCTGATTCATATCTTGCTCTTTTTTTTCTTCTTTATCTTTCATCTCGACCGATGTTGGTTCAAAAATTCCGATGATTTGGATTGGTATATCTATTTTAAATAATTCTTTTTGCCCACCATCTTCACTATAGTCATAGCCACGGCTATCTATGACCATTTGGTCGCCGACAGATAATCCGTTTTCGTCTGCAACTTTTGAAGAAATAAGTCCGACATTTTTTCCATTGTCAATATCTTCTTGAGTGAAAACCTTACCTTCAACTAATTTGACTCTATTTTCCTCAACATCCAAAATTTTATGATAGTTCGAACCTTTTAAGTTAAGTCCTTCCATCATTGCTCCGGATTCCTCTGAATCTAATGTCGCACTTTTCAGCTCTTTTGTTTGTACCATCGTTCCGGCGTTATAATCATAATATTTTACATAAGAAGACTGCCCAATTTTTTTCATCAAATCAACTTTAAGTGGTTCAATTTTTAGATCTTCTTTGGCAAATTCATCTTGGTTATTTTCATAATCCAATTGAATCGTAGCCAATCCACCCAATTGTTTTTTGACGCTTTTTTCAACATTTTGTGTAGACTGCTGGATCGCGATTGATCCTGCAATAACATTACCCAATACAAATATCACTGCAAATAAAATGAGTGATTTTCCCTTTTTTCTAGTTACGCTGCACAGCGCACGCTTCATAAAATTCACTTTCTCATCTCCCTTTAAGAAAAAATATAGTTACTATCATTATTCCATAACAGTTGAGGTTTAACAAGATGTTTTTTACACTCTCGCTTAAACTAACAATTTCTTTAGATCATAATTTTATAACCACATATTATATATCGTTAAAATAACAATTATATTTAAAAAAATAAAAAAACACCCTCACTTTTTTAAAGTGCGGATGCTTTTCTTCTTACTTTTAATGAAATTATACTTCTAGAAGTTCTTTTTCTTTTTCAGAAGTGATCGTATCAATGTTTTTCACACTATCATCTGTTAATTTTTGCGCTTCTTTTTCTAGATTGCGCAACTCATCTTCAGTGATATCATTGCTTTTTTGTTGCTTTTTCAATTCATCAATAGCATCACGACGAATGTTACGAACAGCGATTTTTGCATTTTCAGCCGCTTTTTTCACGTCTTTTGCTAATTCTTTACGACGTTCTTCCGTTAATTGTGGAATTACTAAACGAATTACTGTGCCGTCATTTGTTGGGCTAATACCGATATCGCTAGCTTGAATTGCCTTTTCGATATCTTCAAGTGAATTTTTGTCAAAAGGTGTAATCATTAAGACACGCGCTTCTGGAATATTGATTCCAGCAAGTTGGTTCACCGGTGTCAGTGCGCCATAATAATCTACTTGAATTCTGTCCAATAGACTTGCGTTAGCACGTCCTGCACGGATTTGGCCAAGCTCACGTTGTAAGCTTTGTTCTGCTTTGCTCATTTTCTCTTTTGCTGTTGCTAATACAGTTCCACTCATTTTTTATTTCCCCCTTACGGTTGTTCCAATATTTTCACCTAAACATGCACGGCGAATATTGCCTGTTTCATTTAAATTGAATACGACTAATGGAATATCATTATCCATACTTAGTGAGCTTGCCGTTGAATCCATTACTTGCAAGCCTTTTGAAATCACATCTAAATGTGTTAATTCTTCAAATTTAACAGCATTTGCATCTAGCTTAGGATCAGCAGAATACACACCATCAACATTGTTTTTAGCCATTAAAATGACATCCGCATCAATTTCTGCTGCACGTAACGCTGCAGTTGTATCTGTTGAGAAATAAGGATTTCCGGTACCACCAGCAAAGATCACGATACGACCTTTTTCCAAATGACGTTCTGCACGGCGGCGGATATATGGTTCTGCGATTTGACGCATCTCGATTGACGTTTGAACGCGTGTTGGCACTCCAAGATTTTCTAATGTATCTTGTAAGGCTAATGCGTTCATTACAGTTGCTAACATTCCCATGTAATCTGCTTGTGCGCGTTCCATACCCATTTGAGCACCGATTTGTCCGCGCCAGATATTGCCACCGCCAACAACGATTGCCATTTCAATTCCTAATTCATGTACTTCTTTGATTTCTTCTACAATCTCTTTGATTGTTGGAGGTTTAATTCCAAACCCATCTTCTCCGGCCAAAGCTTCGCCACTTAACTTTAATACAACGCGTTGATATTTAGGTTTTACCATTTTTGTTTTCCCTCCACCATTTGTCTAAGAACATTTTAACATACTCTGCAGATTCTGCCAGTCTATTTCTTTTGATTTGCCTAAAAAAAGGGAGCGCATCTCAATGCGTTCCCAACTGTTACCTAAGCAACAGATTTATTTTTTGATTTGGCTCATTACTTCATCAGCAAAGTTATCTTCACGTTTTTCAATTCCTTCGCCAACTTCAAAGCGGATGAATGATTTAACTGTTGCGCCTTTAGATGCAACGTATTTTTCAACTGTCATATCAGGATCTTTAACGAATGGTTGATCCACTAATGAAATTTCAGCTTTAAATTTGTTTAGGCGACCAATCACCATTTTTTCAACGATATTGGCTGGTTTACCTTCGTTTAATGCTTGCTCAGAAAGAATCGCTTTTTCATGTTCTAATTCTTCTTGAGGGATTTGTGATTCGTTCACATAACGAGGGTTGATTGCTGCTACGTGCATTGCAACGTCTTTCGCAACTTCTTCGTCAGTTGTTCCTTCAAGTACAGTTAAAACGGCAATACGTCCGCCCATGTGTAAATAAGCACCGAAAGCAGCGTTATCGTCTTTTTCAACTAATTCAAAACGACGGAAGCTGATTTTTTCACCGATAACCGTTGTTGCTTCGATCAATTCAGTTTCTAACGTTCCTTTATCTGTTTTAAGAGCTAAAGCTTCTTCCATGTTTGCTGGTTTGTTCGTCGCAATCTCAGTTGCAATTTTTTTAACTAAATCTTGGAACATTTCGTTTTTAGAAACAAAGTCAGTTTCAGAGTTTACTTCAACGATTGCTGCAAAGTTGCCGTTTGAAGCAACATTTGCTAAACCTTCCGCTGCAACACGGTCATTTTTCTTAGCTGCTTTAGCCATACCTTTTTCACGTAGGTGATCAACAGCTGCTTCTATATTACCTTCTACTTCTACTAACGCTCTTTTTGCGTCCATCATACCGACACCAGTCATGTCGCGTAGTTCTTTAACTAATTTTGCTGAAATATCTGCCATTTTTTGTTCCTCCTAAGTTTTGAAAGCGTAGCAGGCTCGTTTAACCTTGACTGAAAAATAGGAAAAATTGATTGAGACGCTTTTTGTCTCACTCTATTTTTATCTTTTTTTCCGAAAGATTAGCCTGCATAGCTAGATAGTTTTAAAAGCTGAAAGAGCTTGATCAGCCTCGACAGGAAAATAGGAAAACATGACTGAGGTGTTCTTTACCTCATTTCAGTTTTTATCTTTTTCCCGAGGAGTTAGCCCGTGAAGCTAAATCATTTAAGTGTAAAATTCGTTTTAAAAAAGCTATCTCAAAGGAGAATCAGGCTTTTTTTCGCCTAGCCTTCGAGACAGCTCCGTTATTTTAAATTATTCTGCTGAATCGTTTGTGCCTTCAACAACATCAACGATTTCTTCGATTGAAGTTGCAGCTTCTGGTGTTTCTTCAACAAAGATTTCTTCTACAGCTTGATCTTCACCTTGGTTTCCTTCGATGAAAGCGTCAGCCATTTTAGCAGTGATCAATTTAACCGCACGAATCGCATCATCATTTGATGGAATTACTACGTCGATTTCGTCTGGATCACAGTTAGTATCAACCATCGCAACGATTGGGATGTTCAATTTTTGAGCTTCTTGAACAGCAATACGTTCTTTACGAGGATCAACAATATACATTACATCTGGAATTCTAGGCATATCTTGGATACCACCTAAGAATTTTTCAAGACGTTCACGTTGTTTGTTTAAACCAACAACTTCTTTTTTAGGAAGAACATCGAAAGTTCCGTCTTCTTCCATTTTATTGATATCTTTCAAACGTTTAATACGTTTTTGGATTGTATCCCAGTTAGTTAAAGTTCCACCTAACCAACGGTGATTTACAAAGTATTGACCTGAACGAATCGCTTCGTCTTTGATCGCTTCTTGTGCTTGTTTTTTAGTTCCTACGAATAATGCAACACCGCCGTCTTCAGCAACATTTTTCATGTAATCGTACGCAGCATCTACTAATTTGACTGTTTTTTGCAAGTCAATGATGTAGATTCCGTTTCTTTCTGTGAAGATATATTTCTTCATTTTTGGGTTCCAGCGACGAGTTTGGTGTCCAAAGTGTACGCCGGCTTCTAGTAATTGTTTCATAGAAATTACTGCCATGTGTTGTTTCCTCCAATTTGGTTTTTATTTGTTCCCTCTCCAGTTCTCATTTTTGTAAGGAACTACTAACAGTAGCACCGCCTTACAAATCGAATCAGGATGTGGATTTAGTGTTTTAACACCGTTTTCTAGTATACAATATTATTTAAAAGATTTCAACCTAATTAACTACTTTTTTGTTATCTTTTATTTGCTTATTCATCATGTTCTAAAATAACTCGATTATTTAGAGATTGAATATTTCTATTATTATGGTCATAAAACTCTTTGAATTTTTTAATTTGATTTTTTGATACTGGTACAGGGTTCTTAAAAATGTACCACTCAACATTTTCAGTTAGCGGTGGCGTTGTTAGTGAGCCTAAGTAATGATAAAAACGTTATTGTCGTAAGTAACTTTCTTTTCATCCCTTGTTCCTTCTTTCAACTCTCTTTTGCTAAAAAATAGTAGACACTTTTTTACGAAAAATCGTTGTATGATGTATTAAACCAATTATTCAGCTTATTTTATTATATCGTATTTACAACTGGTATAGTACAAAATATAAAGAAAATTGAAATAAAACTGGAACAAATCCATACCTAAGCATGATTTGTTCCAGTCTGACTTAATTATTATTTTCTAAATGGTACATTAAGATTCCAGCTGCAATTGCAACATTCAAGGATTCTGCCGCTCCTTTAATTGGAATATAGATGTTTTGGTCTGCCTTCTCTAAAAATTCAGTTGCAACTCCTTGCCCTTCATTTCCCATGATCAAAGCATAATCTTTGCTATTGCTTAATTCCCGATAAGAAACAGCTTCTGGATTTAATTCCGTGCCGTACACTGGAACCTTGGCTTCTTTGAATCTGTCAATAGCTTCTGCTAATGGTTTTCGTATAACAGGCAAATGATAGTTACTTCCCTGCATTGCCCGCAATACTTTCGTACTATAAATGTCGGAACTGCCTTCCCCGAGTATCACACCAGCAAGTCCCGCAGCATCTGCCGTTCGAATCATCGTTCCAACATTCCCAGGGTCCTGGACGTTATCTAAAAGCAGCCAACCACCAGAAAAATCGATTTTTTTCTCGTCATCAGGCATCTTTACAATGGCTGTCATCCCTTGTGGTGTCGGCAGCTCTGACAATGACACCAGCACTTCATCAGAAACATATATCAACAGCTCACTAGGTTGTTGCCCTAACCAATCAGACCACTCCGTCTTCCCGCGCTGATTAAAAAGGATCCAATCAATCTCAGCTCCCGCTTTAACAGCTTCTTCGATCAGATGAAACCCTTCAATTATATACTGTTGCAGCTCTTCTCTATATTTCTTCTTATGTAATTTTTTAAATTCTTTGATTGTTGCATTTTTCGTCGATAAAATTTCTTTCATTTCTACACCTCACCCGATCATTATACCATGATTTTTTCCAATCAAACAGTCACTATTTCACTTGCCAGAAGCTCAAAAAATCGCTATCATTAATTTAACTAAAAGCGAGGTGTACAGCTATGAGAAAAGTACGGATGAATGTACAAGGAAGAGTTCAAGGCGTTGGCTTTCGATACATGACTAAAATGGTCGCAGATGAACTAGGGATTTATGGCACGGTGCGAAATGAAGACGATGGTTCAGTCTCAATTGAATCTTTGGGTGCTGACGAGGCAATGAAAGTATTTATTCAAAAAATCAAAGATTCTCCCAGTCCGGCAGGACGTGTCACCTATGTTGATATACAAGAAGATCCATTGATGGAAGAATATATCAGCTTCAAAGTCACAAATTAATTCAAACAAGAGGAATCTTCCTCCGTCTTGAGGCGGATTCTTCTGATTTTTATTGAAAAAAAACACGTTTTCAAGTATAGTTAACCTTGTGCAAATTTTTTAGAAAAGGAAAGAATAAAATGAGAAAATTAAATAAGTGGCTACTGAGTTCTGGCCTATTCACTTTGGTCCTATTTTTATCTGGATGTGTGAAAACAGGCTCTGATGGTCAACCAACTGGTGAAGGAATCATCTATAATTTTTTAGTAAAACCAATGAGTAGCGCTATTACATACCTTGTTGATAATTTTGATTGGAATTATGGCTGGGCAATCATCTTTATTACGATCATCGTTCGATTAATCATCATGCCATTAGGCTTGAATCAATCGAAAAAAAGCATGATCCAAACAGAAAAAATGCAAGCAATCAAACCGCAAATTGATGCAGCTCAAGCGAAAGTCAAAGAAGCGACGACTCGCGAAGAACAAATGCAAGCTCAAGCAGAAATGCAGCAAGTTTACAAAGAAAATAATATGAGTATGATGGGCGGTATCGGTTGTTTACCTTTATTGATCCAAATGCCAATCTTCTCCGCCTTATTCTTTGCCGCTCGTTATACAAAAGGAATCGGCGATGCATCATTTTTTGGTGTCAACCTAGGTCAACCAAGTATCATATTTGTTGTTTTAGCTGGTGTCGCCTACTTACTACAAGGTTATCTATCTACGATCGGGATTCCTGAAGAACAAAAGAAAACAATGAAATCAATGTTGATCGTGTCACCTTTAATGATTGTGTTCATGTCAATCAGCTCTCCAGCTGGTGTCACATTATACTGGGTAGTCGGTGGGATTTTTAGTAGTATCCAAACATTGATCACAAACCAATTCTTAAAACCAAGAATCAAAGCTCAAGTAGCGGAAGAATTAAAACAAAATCCGCCTAAACAAGTGATTACACCTCGCAAAGATGTAACACCAACCAAAGAACAAACAGTCAAAAAAACAGCAGTTCAACAAAATACTTCTAATAAAGGTAGAAATGCTGGAAAACAAAATAGAAAATAAAACAAGAACCAATGCAAAGTGATGACTGCATTGGTTCTTGTTTTATTTATTTTTTTGACACCCCAAAAACGAAGAGATCGACAACTTGAGCAATACTTAACGATGAGCTACTTTGCTCTGTTTTGATATATGGGGATAACGTATTGAGAAAATGTGTCGTTGCAACTTCTGGTGTCAAGCCTGTACGTATAGCAAAATCACTTTTTTCAAAGAGACTCAACAATGGCTTTTTGTATGACTGATTCCACAATGTAAACAATTTAAGTTGTGTTTCTTTTGTTAACTTTGTTCTAAAATCATGCATCATTAAATCAAAATCAAATGGATGCTTTGTTTTTAGACATTCAGCAAATTTTTGTAATTTATTGATCGTATCAAGATTTTGATCTTCAACAATGTTCACTAATTCTTCATTTACATCTCCAAGTAGACTTTCAATAACCCCAACATAAACTGCCTCTTTATTGCTAAAATGATGGTACAAATTAGGTTGCGTCACTTCAGCTAACTGAGCTATTTGTCTAGTTGATGTGCTTTGATAGCCATTATCCATAAATAACCGCGTTGCTACTTGAATAATTTTTGCTCTTGTATTGTTCGTTTCTTTCTCCATTACTTAGCCACCTATAGTTGATTTCATTACTATTTTAACAGAAGCCGGCAAAGAAACATATACTAGATAACATTCTTTTTTCGTTTAAATGATAAAACGAATTCATAAATACAGACTAGCGCTAATATAGTTAAGCAAATCATAACCGTAATGATAATAATTGGATAGGTTCCGTCCCAGCCATCAGTTGCTTGATGCTTATTCAAAATCCCATAATAAGCCCACAACGTTGCCAATCCATAAGCAATATCTCGATTACGAATGATTGTTGCACTGATAATTAGTAATCCAATAATCAATATAGCAATCGTCCAAAAGACTTGATTATTTTGAAACAAAGCTAAATTTTTATCTACTAAAAATGCGGTAATATTAGCTATCGTAGCAATTGTGATCCAACCAAAGTAAACACTAAAAGGTAATCTCACAAAAAGATAGTCCTTTTTAGTTAGTACTGCCGTTGCTAAAATACGATTTATATAGATCAACACGATCAATAACGCTAACATAATCACTACAGACAAGTCGATTTGAAGGTATTGCCATGCGAACAACCAAATACTATTTAAGATAGATGAAACAATAAATAAATTCCGCAATTTAACGCTGATTTGCTGCTGTGCTAGGATCGATTGGATCGTTGGTTTAAACCATTGATACACTACAAACCCGGCCAATAACAAATAAATGACTGACCAAATCGCAAAGGTTACTCCTGCTGGAGCAAACAAGTTAGGATACGTATCTGAGACTTCTTGTGTCGTCATTCCGTTTAAAGGCAGTAAAATCGCTGCCGCATTCGTAGCAATCATTACAAAATAAATAATCGTAACGAGCCATTTTGAGACTAGAGATTCATTTTTATCCATGATACTTCCTCCTTTACAGTCCTTTTTTTCCAATAAATGGCACAAATTTTGGTGTTTTATGTGCGTAAGCAATAAAATCCGATCGATCTTTGTATTTTTTTTCTAATAAAGGAACGCCAGATACAAATAACAACAACAAGGTAATCGCCATAGGTCCAATAATCCCCCAAATATTTCGTGTATCATTCAAACTCACAAGAAAAATTCCCCACCAGCTAAGTGCTTCACCGAAATAATTAGGATGCCTTGTCGTAGACCACAAGCCACTCGTCAACAGTTTTCCATGGTTGCTCTTTGTCTTTTTAAATTTCGCTAACTCATAATCGCCAACTGTTTCATAGGCAAATCCTACAAGCCAAATCCCGACACCTAATCCATTCCACCAATAAAATGTATTGACTGAACTTGTCATCACCAATAGAATCGGCATTGAAACAACTAATAATAGTACCCCCTGTAAAACAAACACATTAAGATATGCCTTTAGCCTTGGCCAATGATTCCCCCAACGCTTTCTCATATTTACATACCGATAATCTTCCGGTTTTCCGATATTTCGTTTAGCCAAGTGGAAAAACAAACGGACTCCCCATATAGTTACTAATACAAGAATAATTGTACTAACCGTTGTTTTTGTTGGCATAATTAAGTAACCAGTAATGGCTACAAGGACAAACCCAATTCCCCAAGCCAAATCAACAATAGAATTGTTATGCAGGTATTGTGCTAAAAAGAATAACAACGTAAAATAAATAAAAATGACCCCACTAATGATCCAAATGCTCATATTAATCCCCACTTTCTTCGATTTCAACCGCTACAGCCACACTGCCTTGACCAGCACTCATCGCAATCACGGTTGAAATATCCATCATATAATTTGGCTCAAAACCAAATTGTTCGATCAACTTACTTTCCCAGTGCGTCGCTCTACCTTGAGCATTAGCATGAATGACTGCGTAGCGTTTTATGTTATTTTTTTCTTGCAATTTTTTCAGTTGCTGTAACACCTTTATTTCATTTTTTTCCAAACTGAATGCAAAATTACTTAACTTTCCTTCCCCTTCTCCATTTAAACTAACAATAGGCTTTAAATTAACTTTTTTTGCTATTTTCCCTATAAATTGAGGGATTCTACCAGAATCAATCATCGGATCCAAATTATCGACACTAACAAGGATTTTAAACTGATTTCGTTTTATTTCCACTTGTTTCACTAATTCATCAAAAGGTAAACCAGCTTGAATCCATTCATTTGCTCTCATAACGAGTAAGCCTTGAGCAGCAGAATTTTGTTTAGAATCAATCACTTCGATCCTTGTGCTGGATGATGTCATCCGTTTAGCTGCTTCTTTCACTGTATGAAATGTTCCACTCAATTTCTCAGCAACTGTAATAACCAATATTGCTTCATACTTCGTTTCTAAAAATGAAAACAGATTTTCTATGGTTTTCAATGTTGGTTGAGCACTAGTTGCTCTTTCGCTTTGATTTTTATTCAGTTCAAAAAACTGATGACTTTGGATTGTTACTTTGTCGATATAGCTAGTATTTCCGATCAAGATATTCATTGGCAACACATGGATTTGGTTACTTAGCACATATTCAGCTGGCAAATCAGCGATCGAATCTGTCACTAAGGCGATTGGCGCTTTTTTATGTGTATTTACTTGATATTGTAATAACATGTCATCAGCTTTTTGCTGAACAGGTTGACCGATCGTATTTAAGTAGCTCAACACTTGATCTGGCTGATTGGAATGGATATGGATCCTAGCTTTCCCACGATTCACAGCAACAATCAATGAATCGCCATAGGTACTTAATTTTTCTTGAATTTCTTCTTTGGTCTGTGTTACTTGTTCCAATAAAATTTCGGTACAATATCTGTAGTTGGGTTTTACAGCATTCGAATGTCTTGATTCAGAAACCTCTATTTTGACTGAATCATCATCCTGTATCATAGTTTTAACAGCTGTTTGCTTATTGACAAAAGCTCGTGTAAAGCCTTCTATAAATATATAAAACCCTTTTGCTCCAGCATCGACTACTTGATTTCTTTGTAAAATTTTTAATTGCTTCGTAGTATTTTTCAGCGCTTGCTCAGCTTCAGTTAATGCTTTTGGTAACAATTTTTCTAACCCATGTCCATGTATCTGCTCATCATCATTGAGTGCCTCTGCCCACGTTCGAATAACCGTGATAATGGTCCCTTCAACTGGATTACTAATGGCTTGGTATGCTTCTTTGATTGCCAGTTTCACACTTTTCACAAAGCTTGCAACAGAATCTTTTTCTTCTTGAAGCAATAGATTGTTATAAATACCATTAAAATATTGAGCAAAAATAATGCCTGAATTCCCCCTAGCCCCTAGTAAAGAGGCATCTGCAATTTTTTCAAGAACATCAATAACAGATGTTGATTCATCTTTAGTTTCTTCAAGAATTGTCTGCATCAATGAAGCTAAATTACTTCCAGTATCTCCGTCTGACACGGGAAAAACATTGATTTGATTGAGTTCTTTCTTTTCATTTATTAGTTGAACTGCTCCTTGTTGAAAAGCAAACAACAATTCTTGATAATCAATAGACTGACCGTTCATTCACCATTTACCTCCAATTAAAATGCTGGGCTACAAAAACTGTAATACCACTAGTGGTTGCAGTAACTGCGGCTCCCCAGATTAAATCAATAACCGTTACCAAAGCAGGCCAACCTTTGATCGTAGCGAGGTTCGTCAAATCATATGTTGCATAACATAATAATCCAAGCAAGGCACCTGCTAAAAGAGCGTACATCAAGCTATTTTTTTCAAGCGCTGGATAGACAACAAAGAAGAGTAGACCGACCAGATATAACACGTAAAATATAGCCGCTGGAATGATTTTTGTTGTACCTAACAAATTACCTAACTGTTCTTGATACATTTTCCGAGCAATGAAAAGCAACCAGGCAAAATCCAAAACTAAAAATGTTATTGCTGCGACACTAAATAATTTCAAAAAATGATTCATCTTCTTTCCTCCTAATAAAACATGGTATGATCACCTTATCGTTCGATAAGTCAATCGTACCATGTTGAAATAATTTATGAAAAAATTTTGCTTACAAAAATGATTCATTCGTTGTTTTTATTATTATTTATAGGAGTTTAGCTTAACAAAAAAAGGGAAAAGACCCTTTGTTACGGACCTCTTTCCCCTTTGACTCATTTTATTTTACGATCAACAAATCAAGACTAGCTAATGATAACGACATTTTCGCGATTCGATTAAGTTCGTTCAAGCGATTGATCTTCACTTGTTCGTCTTCCACCATGACCATTGTTTCCTCAAAATATTGTTCGATCAATGGACGTAACTCTACCAATGCTTGATAGTTCTCCGACATCGTATTTTCATTAAACTGCTCTTCAATTTTATTCACTGCTTGATGCAAGGCTTTCTCAGCCTGATTTTCAAACAATGCTACATCGACTTTGTTTTCTTGATTTAATAACTCGTGACCTTTTTTGGCTAAGTTGATCACTCGTGTTAAAGCTTCCATTGACGGTTTAAAATCTTTATCCAGCAAATGTTTTTTTAGAATAGTTGCTGATGAAAATAGTTTTGTTAAGTCTTTTTGTTCAGAAGAAATTACGGCATCGATCACATCATGACGCACATTTTTGGTTGCTAACAACTGACGTAAACGTGCTTTTACAAAATCGATCACTTCTTCTTGTCCACTTGTTAGCTGAATACCATATTTTTGGCTATCTGAATTGACTGCTGCATCAATATCCATTTGTAATTGAACTAACGGGAACTGCCAGTTTTTATTTTCAATAATTCTGATTACACCATACGTTTGACGACGCAATGCATATGGATCGTTTGAACCACTAGGTATCATTCCGACGGTAAAGAATGAAAATAGACTATCCAGTTTATCCGCAATGGCCAGAACTGCTCCAATAGAAGAAACTGGCAAGTCGCCCTCACTCGATGTTGGTAAGTAGTGTTCACGAATTGCTTTTGCTACTGCAGTTTTTTCTCCTTGTAACAATGCATATTTTTCGCCCATGATTCCTTGTAGCTCTGGGAATTCACCAACCATGTTTGTGACTAAATCAAACTTATAAATTTCAGAAGCGCGTTTTAAATCTGTCAGTTCTTCATCTGATAAGCCCACTTCTTTTCCAATGATTTGTCCAATAACACCGACACGTTGCATCTTTTCATAGATCGTACCAATTTTTTCATGGAACGTTACATTTTTTAATTTATTGACACATTCTTCAATTGACAGCTTTTTATCTTCATTGTAGAAAAACTCAGCATCTTCTAAACGAGCAATCAAAACTTTTTCATTTCCTTTGATTACATTTTCAATATGAACACTATCACCATTTCTAACTGAAATAAAATGCGGAAGCAACAATCCTTGATCATTACGCACATCGAAATAACGTTGGTGTTCTTTCATCGACGTAACTAAGACTTCGTCAGGAACAGAAAGATACTTTTCATCAAAAGCCCCTACAAATGCAGTTGGGTATTCAACTAAATTGTTAACTTCTTCCAATAATTTCTCGTCTAAATCCAGCTTCCAATTATTTTTATCAGCCAATTGATTTGCTTGGTCAACGATCATTGTTTTTCTTTCGTTAGAATCAACAATTACAAACTGTTCTTTCATTTTTTCTTCATATTCATCGGAATGGTTAAAGGTTACATCATCACCTAAGAATCGATGGCCACGAGAACTGTTTCCTGTCGTTACATCTAGTACAGAAAATGGAATCACTTCATCATCTAATAAGGCCACAATCCAATGAATCGGACGAATATACTCAAAATCATAGTCTGCCCAGTGCATCGTAACCGGGAAAGTCAAACTTGTAATAACATCTTTCAAACCAGCTAATACATCAATCGTTTGTTGACCTTTATTGTGTTTTGTCACGTAGACGTATTCTACGCCATTTAGCTCTTTAAAAGTAATCGCATCTGTCGTCAGACCCTGACCTCTTACAAATCCTTCAGCCGCCTTACTCCAATTTCCCTCGGCATCTTGCGCAATTTTTTTAGCAGGTCCTTTTACCTCTTCTTGGGTATCTTCTTGTTGTTCCGGCAATTGCGTCACACGTATGGCTAAACGGCGAGGTGTAGAAAAGCTTTGGACTGTCTCATACGTTAAGTTATGTTCATCTAAGAATTTCACTATCTTGTTTTCTAATTGTAAACGACTTGGGCTGACAATATGAGCTGGCATTTCTTCCAAGCCAATTTCAAGTAATAAGTCTTTTGCCATGTTATTTTGCCTCCTTCGTCGGTTGATTTTCTTTATTTAAAAGTGGAAAGCCTAATTTCTCACGTTCTGCGACAAATATTTTTGCGACAGCTTTTGCCATGTTTCTGATACGAGCCAAATACCCAGCACGTTCTGTTACTGATACTGCACCGCGAGCATCTAATAAATTGAAGGTATGGCTGCATTTTAAAATATAATCATACGCTGGGTGAACTAAGTTTTCATCAATACAACGTTTCGCTTCTTTTTCAAATTTATCAAAGTTTTCTAATAACATGTCTTGATTGCTAACTTCAAATGAATACTTTGAATGTTCATATTCAGGCTGATTGAAGATTTCTCCGTATTTAACGCCCTGTGTCCACTCTAAATCGTAAACACTTTCCACTTCTTGAATATATGAAGCTAGTCGCTCGATACCATAAGTGATTTCTGAAGTAACTGGATGACAGGCTAGTCCACCTACTTGTTGGAAATACGTAAACTGAGTAATCTCCATCCCATCAAGCCAAACTTCCCAACCGAGACCGGCACAACCCATGGAAGGATTCTCCCAGTTATCTTCAACAAACCGGATATCGTGCGCTAAGGGATCTATGCCCAATAACTCTAAACTTTCTAAGTACAATTCCTGAATATTTTCAGGAGAAGGCTTCATTACAACTTGGAATTGATGATGTTGATATAAACGGTTCGGGTTTTCTCCATAGCGACCATCAGCAGGTCTTCTTGATGGTTCTACATAGGCTGCATTCCAAGGCTCAGGTCCAATTGCTCGTAAAAAGGTATATGGACTCATCGTTCCGGCCCCTTTTTCTGTATCATAAGACTGCATCAGCATACAACCGTTTGAAGACCAGAATTTTTGTAATGTTAAAATCATTTCTTGTACCGTAAGTTTCTTTTCCATTATGTTCCTCCTTAAATTTAAAAAACTGGCAAACAAAAAGTCCCCATGCCTCTAAGAGACATAGGGACGAATAATCGCGGTTCCACCCTACTTCCGATATTCACCATCGGCAGCTTCGTTTAAGTATACTCAAAAGCGCCCTTCAAAAGTTGCTTGTATCTGGCTCACACTTTTCCAGACTCGCTATAACAGCAGTTCTTTTTACTCTTCTTTTTCAACGTATGTATTTAATTACTCTTTATGATAATCTTAGATAAAGAATATGTCAAATCTTTTTTATTTTTTCATAGTGTCACAACTAACAAACTATAGATTGCCTTCAATTGGGGAATCTTATATACTTGATACGTAGTAAGTACGCAGTTATTTATTACACAATTCATGATCATCTAAACATGTTTATATTTTAGTGATCAAATCTAGATAAGGTGAGTGTAAAAATGAAAAAATCATTCAGTTTTGTTTTACTTGTTTTAGGGGTATTTATTTTTGTAGGGTGTTCTAACTTAAAAGCGGATCTTACTGCGAACGATTGGTATCTTGAAACCGCAGAAAAATCAGATAATGATACAAAATTTGTATTGTCTTTTGATGATAAAAAAATGACTATGAGTCCAGAAGTGGAAAGTTCAGGCAATAATCTTGCTGACAGTTTTGTTGACGCATTTGCTAAAGGCATCACCTTCACATATGACTACACAGTAAAAGGAAATACACTTACACTAAAAAATAGTGAATTAAAACAAGAAATAGTTTTAGATTTAAAGAAAAATAATAAAAACGTTAAGCTAACAGAAAAATCTTTCAAGTTGGATGGCAAAAAGAGCGATAATAAATCAGGATATGATCAAGCAATCCTTGTACCTAAGGAAAAAGATAAAGATAACAAGTAGCTAATCAAACAACGGAATTTTCAATTTAACATGAAGATTCAAAAAAAACAATACTATAATTGGCTATATATGAGATTATGCAAAAGCGAAATTCATTGTAGCTGTCTTATCTAAAATCAAGCAATTGCTCAACTTATTTGTGCAATCAACTCTAAAAAAACAAAACAATTCTGGTAGCTTCAGAAATTGTTTTGCTTTTTTCTCTACTAAGATATCGTTGTATCCCTTTCCTCATCTTTTTTCTCTCTTTTAGGCAGTTTCAACGTATCTTCCCAGCTCTTCATCTGATCAATAAATTTTTTACTTTTTAGATTGATACCGACATATTCGTCATACAATTCATCAATCGTTTGTCTAATCGCGGTTTTCGTCTCTGATTTAACGTTGATGTCTTGAACTTTATCATAAGAAATAGTCGAAAACAGACGAATGAAATGGACAGCTCGAGGATCTGCATGATACCGATGACTATCCAAATGCCAATGTCGTTCACACAAAACACCGCTATATTTCGACGAGTAATCAAATTTCCCTCGTGTCTCCTGGCAAACGCAACAGTGTCGCCACTCAGGCGTAATACCAAAACGACTTAACAATTGGATTTCGAAAATATTCGTGATGATTTCGGCATCTTTATTGTCATTCAGTAAGCGCAAGGCTTGCTGAACAAAATAAAATAGGTTCGGATCATACGTCCGATCTTCTATAGCCGCATCGACTAAATTCAAAATATATGTCGCATACGCATTAACAAAGATGTCTTCTTGAATCACTCGAAGCGGGTAGACTTTCTTGCTTCCGTTCAGAAATGATAAGCCATCTTCTCTAAAATCACCAATGTATACAGCTTCTGTAAAAGGCAAAAGAGCAGAACCGATCGGATTATTTTTTCGATGAGCTCCTTTTACGAAAAACATCAATTTACCAAAAGACTCTGTAAATATCTTGACCAATTTATCTTTTTCTTTGTAATCTTTGGTAAATAAAATAATCCCTTTTGTTTCTCCCAAAGTCATATTTTAGCCTCCTCTTTGCTCAACTCTATTTTAGCAGAGATAGAAGTAAAAGAACAATTCCGTCGTAGCACAGAATTGTTCTTTTCCCACTTATTAATAATCGTCTTTACGGTAACCAAAATCCTGTAAATGAACCTTTTTATCACGCCAGTCTTTTTGGACTTTTACCCAAAGTTCCAAATAGACTTTATCGTCTAACAAATGTTCAATATCTTGTCTGGCTTTGGTTCCGATCTGCTTCAGCATCTTACCACCTTTGCCGATAATAATCCCTTTTTGACTATCACGCTCAACGATGATCGTTGCTTGAATATGCACTTTATCATTGTCATCCCGTTTCATTGAATCGACCACAACAGCAACAGAATGAGGGATTTCATCGCGCGTCAGCAACAATACTTTTTCACGAACTAATTCTGAAACAATGAAATACTCAGGGTGATCCGTGACCTGATCATCTGGAAAATACTGTGGTCCTTCTGGCATTTGATCAATTAACACATCCATCAAGCGATCTACATTGTTTCCCTCAGTCGCTGAAATCGGTACAACTTCTGCAAACTCCATCTGATTTGAGTAATCTTCAATAATCCCTAATAACTGATCAGGATGAACAGTATCAATCTTATTGATCACAAGATAGACTGGGCTGCTCATTGTTTTAAGTCGCTCAATGATAAAGTCATCCCCACGGCCTCTTTTTTGGTCAGCGCTGATCATAAATAACGTGGCATCTACTTCACGTAGAGCACTATAAGCTGTTTCAACCATAAAATCACCTAAACGATGTTTTGGTTTATGAATACCAGGAGTATCAATGAAAACGATCTGGGCGTTTGGCACTGTATAAATTCCTTGAATCTTATTTCTAGTTGTTTGAGCCTTATCGCTCATTATCGCAATTTTTTGTCCGACGATTCGATTCAGTAAAGTAGACTTTCCAACGTTAGGTCTACCTACAATCGCTACAAATCCGGATTTATGTGCTTCTGTCATTGTTTCTCTCCTCTATAAAAAATCTTGTATTATTTGCCAAATTTTGGGGGCAAACAACAATACTCCCACAACCACTGCAAATCCTGTTGTTAGAAGGACTGCACCTGCAGCCATATCCTTAATCTTTTTACCAATTGGATGAAAATGAAAATCCGTTACCATATCGACCACATTTTCGAATACCGTATTAATAATTTCCATTGCCAACACCAAAAAAATTGCCAAAAGTAACCACAACCATTCTGATATAACCAGTTGGAAAATAAAGCCAGCAATAATAGCCACAATCCCCATAAAAACATGCGTCCGCATATTTCGTTCTTCTTTGAAAACTGTTTTGATTCCTTGAAGAGCAAACTCTAAGGATGCGACAAAATGCTTGTTTTTCGTCGTTTGTTTATCTTTTGAGTCCATAGGCATCTAAGATCTCTTTCTGTAAACCAAACATTTCTTTCTCATCATCAGGTTCCATGTGGTCATAACCATTTAGGTGTAAAAAACCATGAACAGCTAAAAAGCCTAACTCACGTTCGACAGAATGGCCATATTCCGTTGCTTGTTCAACAGCTCGTTCAGTCGATATCATAATGTCACCAAGGTTTCTTGGAAACGCTGCTTCTTCATCTTCAAAAATGATTGGCAGTTCGTCTTCGCCTTCTTCCTCTAGCGCAAAACTAATCACATCTGTCGGCACATCTTTACCGCGATAGTCACGATTGATTACTTGAATCCCGGCATTGTCCATAAATGTAACAGACATTTCTGCATCTTTAGATATTTTGAGGAAATCTGCCGCAAATTGCAGCAGATTCTCTATTTCTTCTAAGTTTGTTTTCGATAAGTTCTTCGTTTCATCAATAAATGAAATATCCATTAGTCATCTCTCTTTTCTTGTTCATCTTTCATTTTCTCAGCTTCTGATTTCATTTTTGGATACTTGATTCTTGAGTGGAAAGTACTGCACAAGCCATTGACCAGAGACTTTTCAACAATTCTTATCTCTTTCATTGTTAAACCACAGTCATCTAATTGTCCATCAGAAATCCGATCTTGAATGACATTATGAACAAAGGCTTGAATCTTTTCGTTCGTAGGATGATCCATCGCACGAACAGCTGCTTCACATGTGTCAGCAATACTGACAATCCCAGCTTCTCGTGTTTGAGGTTTGGGACCAGGATAGCGAAAATCCGCTTCAGAAATATCAGCATTTCGTTCTTTAGCTTTCACATAGAAAAATTTCATTAAAGTTGTGCCATGATGTTGGCGACAAATATCGATCACCATCTCAGGCATATGATACTCTTCCAATATTTTAGCACCATCAATCACATGCCCAAAAATAATTTGTTTACTATCTTCTGGCAATAAGAAATTATGCGGGTTTTCAGCTCCAGCCGGCAAGTTTTCCACGAAGAAATTAGCATGTTTGATCTTACCGATATCATGATAGTAACAAGCAACACGTGTCAACAATGAACGTCCGCCGATTTCTGCTACCGCATTGGCGCTTAAACTTGCAACCATCATACTATGATGATAAGTACCAGGTGCTTCTTCAAGTAATTGCTTCAGCAACGGATGATTTGGATTACTTAGTTCATTTAAAATAATTACACTATCATCCGTTACAAGTAATTCAATATATGGATGAAGACCCATCGTAGCAAGGAAAGATAAGACAGTCCCAGCTAAAGCACAAATCATCATCGTCCATGATTTACTATCCCAAAAATTCATCCCTTGATAGATCATTAAAACAAAATCCAAACAAACAGGGAAGATAATCACCCAAAAAACAGCAACTAACCCTTGTTCACTGATTCGCGTCCGTTTGACAACTGTTGCTAATAGACCGGAAAACATATAGCTGACTAAAATGATCGTCAGTGAGTTTGTTCCTATCGAATTATAAAAAACGAAAAGTGAAAAAATCACTTGGAAAACAGCTGCCAGAACTCCAGCTCTTCTGCTCACAAAATAATTAAGGACCAAAGGTGTAAATGCTGCCGGAAAGAACAATGATATATACATCATTTGTTCTGTTTGGAAAATCTGGAAAAACTTCATTAATAATACGCTTAATGACATTGCTCCCACATAAAATAAAACGAAGTGTCTGCGTCTGCCTTCTTCTGTTACTTGCTTTGTAAAGAACAACAACACTAAAACCTGCAAAACGATGGCCAAGGCTAATGCAACCATTGGAAATAATGAAGTGCTTTGATTGGTCAAACCAAGTAATTCAAGCTTTTCCATTGCTTTACTGTCGATTTGAGTCCCTTCGCGAACAATAATTTCTCCTTGGTAAATCATAGCTGGCGGAATTGCATCCATTGCATTTTGGCGCAATTCTTTCGTCTTTTTATCATTGGCAAAATCGTTAGCTACGATCCCTTCATTGACGATATAACGAATTTCTTGTTGCATAGCTCCCGTGACGTCAAGAAATTGAATTTTCTCGATTGCACTTTGACGAATATTATCCAAGTCGGCTTCACGAACGTGATCTTTCATCTTTTCATCGACGATTTTTAAGCTTTCAGTCTTAACTTGTTGAATCTGATTGGCATCTAATGAAAAAATATTTTGATAAAAAACGTTAGGAAATTTTTGATAAAAGGAAACTTCATCTTGATCCAACGATTCGAACTGAGCTTTTAGATTAGCAACTCTTTCTTCTATAGTTGGTTTAGGAATCGTTTCATCTTTCTTAGCTTTTGCTTTGTTCTCTTCATATTCTTTATCTGTTTTTTCATTGGCAGTCACAATTAATTTAAATAACTTTTCGATGCGTTTATGCTGAACTTCTGCTGTTTCTTCCTGATAAATATATTCAGGTGTGACTGCTTCAGCAGCTAGCTTTTTCTTTTGAGTAGTTTCATACGTATTTTCAACGTTTTTATTTGCCCGAATAGTATTCTCAGCTAATTGCCCCTCTTTTATTTCTACTTTATTCTGATGAACGCTGCCAAACATAATAATAAATAGAAAACATGAAAAAACAAGTAGCAATATGGGAATATACGCTTTTCCCAATTTATCACGTAATTTTAGTAACGAGTATTTCAACGGAATTTTCACTCCTTTCCGTAAATTTAAATCTATTTTTGACTTTCTTTATCATATGCTCGAATGATTTGGGCAACAACTGGATGCCGCACAACATCTCCTGCATCAAAATGAACAAACGCAATCTTATCGATCGAGCGCAAGGTTTTTTCTGCATGAATCAAGCCGCTGGCAACCCCTTTAGGTAAGTCCACTTGGCTTGTATCACCGTTTACAATCATTCTTGAATTAAATCCTAATCTAGTCAAAAACATCTTCATTTGAGCAACGGTTGTATTTTGCGCTTCATCTAAAATAACAAAAGCATCATCCAACGTCCGTCCTCTCATGTATGCTAGTGGTGCGATCTCAATTACACCACGTTCCATTAAGCGATTTGTATGATCCATACCAAAAACTTGGTACAGCGCATCATAAACTGGTCGCAGATATGGGTCGACCTTTTCTTTTAAGTCACCAGGTAAAAAGCCTAAACTTTCACCTGCTTCAACAGCTGGGCGAGTTAAAATAATTTTTTGGACCTCCCCTTTTTTTAATGCGGAAACAGCCATAACTACTGCTAAGAAAGTTTTACCTGTTCCTGCCGGACCAATCCCGAAAATAATATCACGGTTTCGTACCGCATCAATATACTTTTTTTGACCAACATTTTTGATGCGGATCGCTCTACCGTGATGATCTTTTAAAATTTCTTGTTCATACATGACAACAAAGGCATCCAAATCACCGCTTCTAGCCATTTTCAAAGCTGAAACTACATCCGGTGTGCTTATCTTGATACCGCGTTGGATGAGCACTTGCAAGGTTTTAAGGACCGCAGCAATCAATTGGACCTCAGTCTCTGCTCCAAGTAATTGGATTGTTTCGCCGCGAGTATTGATCGTTACTGCAGCATTGTCTTCTAAATATTTTATATGTTTATCATGGGTTCCTAAAAGCATACTCACGTCATCAGAATCATTTAATTTCAATTCCAATGAGATTGACTGATTTTCTGTCAAAAAACACCCATCTCCTTTATTTTTTCATTCCCTATAATCATACCATATTATTTATTTATTAAAAAGAGAGCGGATTAAATCTAGTTAGAGGATGAGACTGAAGTGTTTGATTTCGAGGACTAACTAGGTATTTTGGACTACCAACTCGTACCTTGTTGTGTTTTACAGTCATTTCAAATTGTTTTTGAAGGAGTGACTTCTATACCATCGTTCATTTGTACTTTAGCGCTGAAACAAAAGGGACTTTTTCTTTTCTCTCACACCCGCTCTTTATTCGGCTCTATACTTTCTGATGTTGGTGAGAAAT